>JAAXXD010000002.1 GCA_013334655.1 Chlorobaculum sp.
TATTGTCACAGCAATACCATCACTCATCTTACGACTCTACAAGTCGAAAATACTTTATCAGTGGCAACGTTCGAATACAAATTTGTTTCGCAAGACAAACTATTACTCCGAGATACTGACAAATCGCCGTCACGCAAAAGAACTCAGGATTTTCAATCTTGCCAAACATTTTCAGGAACGCTTTGATGCTTCTCGCTCTGAAATTGTCAAAAACATAAAAACTATTTTATTCCAAAGGTTCCGCATGAGTCTCGGTACTGCCATTATAGAAGGCATTGGAATTTTGTTGATTGTTGCACTTCTCTACGACAAGGTGAGCAGGGGAATATTGACCGTAGGAACTTTCGTTATGTTTTTCGAAGCATTCCGCAGAGGTCAGGGTTTTATGCAAGGACTCGTTTCAAATCTCTCTGGACTTTATAGCAATAAACTCTTTATCGGCAATCTGTTCGAGTTTCTTAAACTACAGCCAGAAATCGCAAACGATCCCAACCCGATTCCATTCCCAAAAACGATCAAGCAGGGTATAAAATTCGAGAATGTTTCATTTCGCTATCCTGGTTCAGAGAAAATAGTCATCGACTCTATGAATTTAGACGCTATTCCCGGAACCATCAATAATATAAAAGGAAAAAACGGAACCGGAAAAACAACGCTTATAAAATTACTTTGCCGCCTTTACGATTGTGATGATGGCAAAATAACCATAGATGGCACAGACATCCGAAAATTCAACATTGAAGAACTCCGAAAAAACATCAGCGTAATCTTTCAAGACTTTTCACAATACGACCTCACAGCACACGAAAATATTGCATTAGGCAACGTTACCGATAATGACAACCATTCTGCCATCAGACAAGCCGCGCAACACAGTCAAGCAGAAGAGGTAATAGATGGCTTACCAAACGGATACAACACTCAATTAGGCAAACAATTCGAAAAAGGCGAAGAACTGAGCATGGGCCAATGGCAACGCATCGCCCTCGGCAGAAGCCTTTTCAAAGATGCCCCAATATTAGTGCTCGACGAACCAACAAGCTGGATGGATAGAGAAACACAAAAAATATTTTACGAAAATCTCGAAAATATAAAAAAAGATAAAGTCGTAATTTTAATAAGCCATAATGAAAGTGATACAAATATAAAAAGCAATGAATGAAGACAAATTTATAATAAAAGCATCCGCACTTAATCCGGCAGATGACGATTTGAACCTGTTAAGAAAATTGGCAAAAAATGACATCGACTGGTCAGTTCTTTATAAAAAAGCCTCAATGCATGGCGTAACGCCATTGATGTATTACACGCTGACAAAATACTCGTTATCCGATATTATTCCGCAAGAATCCTTTGCTGATTTTAAAAGAGATTATTATCAGACGGCAATAAGAAACACAAATCTTCTTCAGCTTATCGATAGAGTTGCGAAAAGAGTGAAGAAAAAGATTATACTCCTGAAAGGCGCTGATTTGGCGCAGTATCTTTATCCAAATATCGGAATTCGTTCCATGTGTGATATTGATATTCTTGTTAATTACAATGAGGCTGAATGGATAAGAGAATTGCTGGTTAGAGAAAAAGAGGCTTTATCTCCGCCAAAAATATTGTATAAATCAAAGATTCACGAAAAAATACAAATATTTTTCGAAAGTATTGAACATACTAAAGCTCACTTGGATCCAGTATTATTTAGAGAGGGGAGGATTGAGATTCACAGAATTTTGTTTTGCAAAAATATTGAGTATAGTAAAACAGAAAAAGCATGGGAAAGCATTATTCCCATAAAAAACAACGAATACATTTATAGGCTGAGCACAGAGTTTATGCTCGTTCATCTTTGTGAACATATATGCAGACATGCGATAGAATTTTCGTATTTACGAATGTATTGCGATGTAAATGAGCTTATAAGAAAAAATTATTCCGATATAGATTGGGAATTTATTTATGATTTTATATCAGGCACTGAATTGGAGGAAAATTTTTTCAGAGTCATGACCTATGTACGCTCGATTTTCAATACGCCATTACCAGAAGAAATTACGACAAGAACGAGGAACATTCAAATAAATATTGAACTCCACAACTTGATGATAATGCACAGAAAAAGAAGTCATGAAAACGTTATCAATAACTTCAATATTGTTGAAAATCCTATAGATAAAATCATCTATTTATATAGAACAATATGTCCAGAAAAAGAATGGCTAAAGCAATATTATAATGTAGAGAATATTAATTATAGAGCGTACTATAAGTATTGGGTTTTACTTCTAAGAAAAATATAAATACCATCAATCCTCCGCATTCGCCGGTTTGACGTGAGTCATGATTATTGATATTCCGAGAATTCTTCGGTAGACGTAACCATGCAAGGTGGTCGCCAAGGTTGAAAGGAAAGGTGTTGAATACACGATTTATCATCGTTTCCTGTTCGTAAATTATTCACGCATCCAAAACCTCACTTCACCTTCCACTGCGACGGATCGAGCGTCACCAGCCATTCGAGCGTGAGGCGGATGCCTTCATCCTGCGGTACGAGGCTTTGCCAGCCGAGCATCCGCCGGGCTTTTGACACGTCGATCATCGCCCGCGCGGCAAGCACATTGACCGCCTGATGGGTCAAGAGCGGACGCTTCACGCTTTTGACGATCCGGTAGAGAAGCTCCATCCCTCCGGCAATCCTCCGCACAAGAGCGAATGGCAGGTGAAGTGACGGAACCGGAGCGCCGATTGCCCCGGCGATATATCCGCACACCTCTTCAAAGGTGATTGCCTCGCCATCGCTCGCATTGAATGCCTCGCCCGCAGCCGCCGGATGAGTGGCGGCAAGCATCGTCAGATCGACGAGGTTATCGATATAGATCATGCTCATCGGCGCATTGCGCGACCAGAAGAAAAGTTGGCGTTTGCGAATGATGTCGGCAAGCAGCGGAAACAGCGTGCGATCGCCGGGGCCATAGACCCACGTCGGATAGAGAATGCTCACCGGAAGCCCCTTGCGCATGGCTGACCAGACCTCTTGCGTTCCGCCGATTTTCGTAGCTCCATAGAGCGATGCGTTCGTTGAATAGGGGGTTTGCTCGTCAATCCGTTCGAGAGTGAGTTGATCGAAACAATCGCTGGTGCTCATATAAACCAGCCGTCCAACGCCGTGCTTGAGCGAAACATCGCACACGTTGCGGGTGCCGCCAACGTTGATGTCGATGAACTCCTGCTTCGGTCCCCAGTCAGAGGTCAGCGCCGCCGCATGGATGACCAGTTCGCACTCCCGCACCGCCGCATCGACCGCCCCTGCATCCCGAACATCCCCCTCGACCACCTCGACGCCGGAAGCACGTAAAGCCGCGATGCGCGAATTCCCCTTCCGCACCAGCGCTTTGACTCGATACCCGTCCCGCAGGCACCGCTTCACGAGGTGCGACCCGATAAACCCGGAAGCTCCGGTAACAAGAACTGTTTTACTCATAACGCTGTTTGTCAGTTATCAGAATTTGCTTCCGCGCAGACAAATATACTCAAGCGTTATGGACATTCAGTCAGGCGCTGCAATCGCAATACGCGGACGAGGAGTTCGTCTGCTGCCAGACGCCACCGACGGTTGTCGGTACACCGGATGTGGTCTATCCCGAAGCGGCCAGATTTTCAGGTACCGAAGGCAAGGTGTTCGTGCGGGTGCTGATTGGGGAGGATGGCAATCCGATGAAATCCGGGATCGTCAAACGTATTCCTGACGACTGCACGGAGTTCGACTATGACCGTAGTGGTGTGTTAAAAGATAAATGACTAAGATTCGTCATCGCGAGTTCCGACATGTCGGGACGTGGCGATCCATCGTTCCTGCCATCGCCGATTCCGCATGGATTACCGCGTCGCGATGCTCCTTTCCATGAACATGGATGATTTTTCTGGCAAATCTCTTTGTCCGTGGCAGCAAACAGCAAAAGATTGGACTGAAGTCCAGGTGCTTTTCTGATTGACTCACCCCGGCTTGAAAGCCGGGGCAATATGAATGTAGGAGAGATGAATGTCCGTCGGGATAAATCCCTCCTGAACATGACAGAGTCCATCGCTCTCTTCAACCATTGCCCCGTCCCGAAAGCTTTCGGGACGGGGTTGATGAAGCATTAATAAATCGGGGCTTTAGCCCAATTACTTTTTCAGAGTTGGCTGCGCTCTTCCTCGAAAAAATATACACACGGTTCATTGTCCGTGTGCGGAATGGCGCCGGATACGGGCGGCTCGCAATGACGGGGAATGTACAAGATTGTTTGGTATTGACTTGACAGGAGAGCAGCGCGATGGAGACCAAATACACCCCGGGTGTGCAGAACGTCAGAAAGGTGAGAGTTGATGATGGTTAATTGTGGTGGCGGTTCCGACTTGTCGGGATCGCCATGATATAGTATCACTCATGCGATACCTCAACGCCAACAGAAAGCCTCGAACCGTCGATTTAAATGCTGGACGCGAGTAAAAAAAAGTTTACAACGAGCGTCTCTGGGGATAATGGTTTGTGGTATGGTTAGCTGCCGATTTCGAAGCACTTATTATCAACATTCAACTACTTTTGTAACGGGTAGACATGCTCGAATGCGCACTACACAGGTAATTAACTTTACCGCGAGTAAGCAGTTCTGGCATTATTGCTGTAAGTTGATAGTTTCCTTGCATTTAGGATAATTTGTACATCCTAAAAAATTTCCAAATTTCCCACTTCGTTTTACCATAAAACCACTTCTGCATTTAGGGCAAAGGATTGTATTTCCTATAATTTCTATGTTGTTAAATGTTTGATTACAATTCGGATAATGTGAGCATCCTAAAAATTTTGTTGCATTTGTTGGATTTTGTCTAATCATAAGTTTTCCTGTCTGGCAATATGGGCAGTTTGTTGTTTTGAGTTTTCCATTAGTAGAAGTTAATAAGTGATTGTTATCGGTCATTAATTCATCTGCAAATAAAGATACATCTGACGGAATAAGTAATACGACTTCGTTTTTGGTTCTTGTTAAGGCAACATAAAACAATCTTCGTTCTTCTGCAAATCTATACTCTTCGTCATCACTAAGTAACAGTGATAAGATTGGGTCGTATGTCATTTTGTTAGGAAATCCAAGTAAGTGATTTTTGAGATTTAGAATAATGACATTGTCAGCCTCTAAACCTTTTGACTTATGTACAGTAATGAATTTAATATCAATATACTCAAATCCTTTTACCTCTATTTTGTCTGAATTTTCAATGTATTTGATTCTATTGTTTGAGGTTAATTTAATTAAGTCATTAATGTCAAAACTATGCCGACCTAAAACCAAGATTGGTTTATTTCCATATTTATTTACGAGCCGTTGGATTTCGTTTATAAAGGTATCCTCAATTTTGTCTTGTTCATAATGCACAAATTTTACCGGGTCTTCCAGGGGTTCTTTTTTTGAGTTAGGATTTTTTTTAATTTGTTTTTGGTTTTTCTGTATGAATTTTGAAGTGATATCGATGAGCGGCTGTGAATTTCTATATGTCTGTTCTATCAATAATGTTTCATTTTTGTCAACATATCTTTCAAAATTACTGAATAAAGAAATGTCGCTACCGGCAAAACGATATATTGATTGCCAGTCGTCACCAACACATACTAATCTTGCGCCGGATAAATCTCGAATTTCTTTGATTAGATTGAAACGAGCAAGTGAAATGTCTTGATACTCGTCAATGATTATGTATTGATACTTGTATTCTGGTTTATTTTCTTTTATAATATCAGTTGCTTGATTTATCATGGCATTAAAATCAATCTCTTTTCTTTCTTTTAATATATTGTCGTATTTCGCAAGAATGGGTAAGGCGAATTGAAGAAATATTTTTTGGCGTTCAAGCATAAAATCGCTTTTGGTTGTAGATTTATCCGAAAATAAATTGTTTAATATATTATAGTTTAATCGCCTCGATTTACTGAGATTTATAAAGCTTTCGATCAGTTCGAATATTTCTCTTCCAAAATTGTCATCATTATCTGTTATTTTTTTATAGATGCTTTTTTTGTCTCTTGGTTTAAAAGAAACGTTTTCTTTTTCCAGCATTTCTCTTAATTTTTGTAGCAAAATTTTATCCCTGTTGTAAAAAGAGTAGGTTTCTAATAATTTCGTCTTGTTTTCTTTGTGTGTTTGTCTTTTTATCTGCATTCCTTCAACATACTTTTGTTCATTCAAAGGCGTAAGCCATTTTGCGCAATTATTCTCATCTACGCCAAAATGTTCTAACCATAAATCATAATCTTTTAGATAAAAGTCAGGCCGATACATTATTTCACCATAAGGGTATGGCTTTTCATATTCATACTCAATGCCATTCAGGTACAAAAAATTAGCTATTGTGAGTTCTTCTACACTTTTAACCTTTTCACCCTGCATTGTGTCAAGAGAAGATTTTGACACTTTGTTTAAAACTTCGCATTTTGATTTTATTGTATTAAAGTCAATTCCTTTCTCTGTATCTAATTTCTCGCCTAATGAATTGTAATTGTCGGTTTCTTCTGGAATATTCATATAGCAGGCGACATATTGAATATATGATTCTACGGCTTCACTATCTTCAAAAATGTCATTTTGTAAATATTCTTTGATGACTCTGCCAAGAGTGCTGTCATTTGTCACTGCAGGGATATTATTTTGAAATTTTTTTATTGTATCATAACCAAGTTTATGAAAAGTTGTTGCTTTGGTGCCAAGGCCCATTTTTGTTATTCTTTCATTTAATTCATCGACAGTTTTTTTTGTAAAAGATAGTAATAAGATATTTTCAGGTTTAATATTTTTCTTTTCAATCAGATATTTAACTTTTCCAAGGATTGTTAAGGTTTTTCCTGAACCTGCACCAGCTATTATCAAGTTGGAGTATTCGTCTGTTATAACCGCAGTTCTCTGTTGTTCATCCAATTTCTTTCCTTCAATATTATCGAAATATTGTTTCAGCTTTTCCTTTTGTGTAAAGACATAATTTTTGTTGTAACTAATAATGTAATTATCGAAATCATTGAAAATCTCATTAAATATTTTAACATTTTCTTCTTTCTTATAAAATTTTACTTTGTTCTTAAAGTATTGCCCTACTGCAAAATATTTTGTTTTTATTTTGTCGCGTTGTACCCAAGTAACATAATCGTTTAGCGAATGAATAGTATCAATAAATTCAATAATTTGTTGCAAATTACTTAAATAAACAGTGTTCTGATATTTTTTATTTTCTGATAATTGTCGAAAAGCTATTAGAAATAAAAATAATGCAATCGAAGATATAATAAGTATCAATATCATAGTTGCTTTTTATATATTTAAATATTTGTATGTTGTAATGCGATTATAATTATTAGCTGCTCGTTAACGAAAAACAATATGCGTATGTTGCGGGATTTCAACGTACTATCGTTTCTAAGTTGCACAAATGTTTCTTACTTGCACAATGTTTCAAGCAACCACAAAAGCCCGCAATTATCGCATATTGTATGTTATGTGCATTTAATCTATATATCATATTCATATTCAATACTTTTTAATTGTTCGGTTGGTAAATAATCAGTTTTTGATTGCGTTTTCCTGCCTGTTTCTGAAATAAGATATAAATTTCTTTTAGCACGAGAAGCAATCACATAAAGTAATTTGTTGGCATCTGCAATTCCTTTATCTGTTGCATGAAAAATACTGTCCCAATAAGGAAGTTTACCTTGAAGCAAACCAAAAGCAATAACAACATCAAACTCTTCTCCTTTTACACCATGACAAGTTTCAATAACAACTCCATTTCTTGGTTTAAAAAGTTTACGCCAACTATTTATATCATCTGGATATTCATATTCTTTATCCGCAAGTCTTTTTTCTATGCTTTGAAAAAACAAATCATATTGTTGTTTAAGAATAAGATAATCTCCGATTTGAAATTTTAAGGACATTGAGAATTGTTCAAAAGCTTCTTTTAAATATTCAATTCCTTTTTCAATGTCAGGATTTATTGAATTTATCAATTTTAAAATCACTTTTTCATTCTGATACTCTTCATCTAATTCATGTTGAATAAACTCTTCCAATTCAATAATTAATTCTTTTGCCCAACGAATTCTTGTTAAGAAATAATTTGAACTTGGCTCGGTAAGTAATAATCGAACAAGTTTATACCAAAAATTATCTCTGCTTTTTCTAAATGGCGATAATCCAAAAGCATCAAAAGGTACATCAGGCAGTTTTGCTTTTAATTTTCTACCTAACGGTGTAATAAGTTGCCACTGTGGCGCAATTATGCAAATTTCATTATATGAGATACCATTTTGATGTTCGTTGGTAATTAATTCAGCAATAAAATCTATTAAATTATCTTTGTTTAAGTCTTTAATGTATTTAATTACTCCTTGTTCATTTTCATATATCACATTGATAGCATTTATATCAACCGCCTTAACTTGAAAATTTCTATAATAATCGACAAGACGCTGATGCGAACGCCAATTTCCATGTAATATAACTTCTTCGATGTTGATATTTGTTTCTTTTTCAATATCATTTTTGTTTTTTGCAATACCTCCCAAAGTTCCGTAAATTGCTTGATTTGGGTCACCAACGTAAACTATTCTGGTCTTACCAACTTCGATGATTTTATGTAAAATAGCATATTGAAGCTCTTGTGTATCCTGATATTCGTCAACACAAATAATGTTGAATATTGAAGCTAAATTTGATTTAATTTCGGGGTGTTTTTTTAAAAGCAAAAATGCTAAATACAAAAGTAAATCAAAATCAATTAGTTTTTGATTTGTTAAATCACGATGGTACTCTTTTAATAACTCTATTTCTTCTTGGTTGATTGTTTCGTATTTGCCTGATATTGCAATTCTCGTATTGACTTTATAAAAAACAGAAAAATTATATTTTTTTTTGTATATATCTAATAGATTTTCAGTGTATTCATTGTCTGCAATTGCAAAACCGTTTTTCAAAATATCAAGATAACCAGCATAGGGTCGTAATATCCAATCAAGGCAAAAAGAATGAATTGTTCCTGCCCAAAGTTGTTTGGTATCAATATTTAATCTATCAATTCTATCTTTTATTTCATCAGTTTCTCTATTTGTAAATGTAAGAGCAACAATAAATTGCTTTGAATTATCCAGTTTATTCAATTCATATGCAACTTTATGGGTAAGAACTCTGGTTTTTCCACTACCTGGACATGCCGTTATAAGTAAACTATTCGGACACGTTACCGCAACTATCTGTTCCTCTGTTAAACCTGATAAAATCATACAAATGATAATAGTTTAGTTAATTGGTCGTTTGGTAGTTGCAATTTGTATTTATCCACTAAATCAGATGCATTAATTTCTGTGAATAGTGTTTGAAAAATTGATTGATTTGGATTTTGAGTGTCTGATTTTCCTTTATTTATCCTATATTCAACAATACTTCTTTCAACTAATGCAATAGTGTCTTTTACACAAAAAGCAATTGCATTTAAAATGTAATCAGGAATAACAAATTTATAATCTATTTTATCACAAAGTTGAAGAGCAAACCAACCTTTTTGCTTCCTCTCTGCAATTTGCAATGCAGCATAACCGTATTCTTTTACATCTGAACTATCAATATTAGTCAAACAATTGTTTTTAGCGGTTATTGTACTATGATGTGTTCCAATGAATGATTTCTCAATAATCGGTTTAAAATAAGATGCGTTACCAAATTTAACCAATTCTACTTCAAATATATATTCACCAAAGTAAGGTTTTACATATATGTTACCATTGGTATAACTAATTAAATCAGTTTTCCGATTTGCTCCACGTACTTCTGCTTCATTTGAAACACCAGTTATAGATTTATCTTCATCTGTAACAATTGAACATCTCTTTTTTATTCTGTTCTCGTGAAAAATATTAGCTATATTTTTGAACCCAGTAGAGCCTGTATTTATGATACTTAAACCAAGTTCATCGGGCATAATACCAAAAACCTCCTTGATAAGAGTAGGCAAAACAAAAAATTCAGCATCTCCTTCTACCATGATTACCGATTTTGCAAACAGTAATGTATTTCTACTTGCATCTAAATATCGTTCAAGGTGAATAATTTCATCAGAGGATAAACCATTAATTGGTTGGGAAACCTGAGTAAAATTATTCTTTTTGGTAAGAATATTTACAGAATTTATTTTACAAACCTCTGAAATATGCGTTGAATGCGTTGAATAAATGACTTGCGCTTTTTCTTTACCAATATTTTGAAAAATGGTTTTTTGTATATGAGTGTGTAAATGAGCTTCTGGTTCTTCTATCAATAATAAGTAAGATGCTTTGTTTTTAGGCAATTGCATCTGATATGATAATAGTTTTAAAGAAAGAAAAACTAAATTAGCACCTCCTAAACTTAATTCTTCTATATTTGATGTCGGTTCACCTATATTTTCTCCGACCCGCAAAGTCAATTTTTTAAACAAGTCCTCTGTGTCATTTGGCAAATTTGATGTTATTTCAATTGTTGGTGAATATGTCTTGCCAACCGTATCTGTAATTTTCTTTTTGATTTCGCCAGACAACTCTTTGACCTTATCTAAACCACTAATCTTGTTATTCAGACTTGTTACAAGTGTTTCAACAGCTTCTTTTTCTATATCATCAATAGCTTTTTCATACTCGCTTAGAAGCGTAATTAACGGATTAGATTTATATAAACGTAAATCAGAAATAACATCTCGCAATGCATCGGCATAAGTACATGATATTTCGTCATAAATAGTAAAAGAGCGATTGAAAACGCCTAATTCATCTAAACATTTATCAGATGGATTTGGGAAAATATAATTCACAAAATCTCCAATGTGTGACTTGAAAAAAAATCATTAGAGAAATTAATGTTTTTCGCTTTACTTGTAAATACTGGTTCATAATCATCAATTGAAATATTATCAATCAATGTTTTAAAATTAGTATCAGTCTTATCGGCAGCATCTAAATTGCTAAAATCAAATAATTTTTGTCGTGTTTTTTCGTTTGGTCTGAAATAAAAGTTAAAATTTCCATTCGTTCCTAATGTTCCTACAAAATGAGTAGCTAAACATTGAATTTTATCGTCGTTCGTTAGCTCATCAAACTCAACATTAATTATTAACCAATGACCTTTCCATGAACCAATGCTTCTATTAAAATCAGTGTCTTTCAAGTATTTTACATTTCTTGGTAAATTCTCGTCTAAAACCAATCTGATAGCATTAAAAATATTTGTTTTGCCAGAACCATTTTCACCAATCAAAGTGTTAATACCTTTTTTAAAAGTGAAAGTTTCATTTTG
Source organism: Chlorobaculum sp. (assembly GCA_013334655.1). Taxonomy (GTDB): domain Bacteria; phylum Bacteroidota; class Chlorobiia; order Chlorobiales; family Chlorobiaceae; genus Chlorobaculum. The sequence goes on from JAAXXD010000002.1 coordinate 11,334, forward strand.
AAAATTTCTATAATTCCGTATTGTTAATTTTGAAATATACATGTCATTATCTTGGTTTTAGTTGCACATAACTTGTTTATATGCGCTATTCTATTGCGCATTACATTCCATATTGGACAAATAAGCGCGACAAAGTAGCGGTTATTAAAAATCATCGAATCGGCATTTAATTTTCTGAAATATTTTTTTACTTCAACCACCCCTTCCGTTACTGAAATATGCAAATATTTGCGAATGCGGCTCCAGTATGAGCTTGGTAGTTGTTGCTTTTCACCCTCGTATTCGAATCGAGTGATCCGTATAGCGGTGCTTGCGTGAGACATTTGCTATGGGGAAAGGTGATACTACCTTATAAATCAGCCGACACATTTAAATGAAGGTAAAAAATTTGTACCGCAAAGCAAATAGATAAGCGGGGAAATTGCTCTAACGTCTTTTTTTCATCCATCTCCACTCACGCGAAAGAGGCGAACTCAGAAGTGTTCATTCAGTAATATATTCCGTTTTATTCTTCCCCGACATATCGGGGGAGCGTTGAAGTCGGGCGAAAAACCCAGATAGATATTGTAAGGCATTACGAAATAGTCGCTTAAAGCGAATCTCCGAAAACTGGATTCTTCACTGCGTTCAGAATGACAATCGAAAAATGATTCGACTTATCGTGATAGAATCATTTTTGAGACAGCCTTTTTGCTGTGGCGTCGAATCTTGGGAGGCGCTTCTTCAGACCTCCATGATCCGTTGCTTTCTGGGCGATCAGGTCGGTAATCCGCTTTTCGTCCTTGTGCCTGAGCCGTCAATCGAAACGGCGGGCATTCTCAATAGACAAGAGGCGCAACCTGATTCATGGGAATAACGGTTCCGGTTCTCATCGATTCAACGAGGCGTTCACATCCACCATCACTCCTTCCCCTCCATCTTGTTCAGCACTTTGACCATTTCGGCGGTCAGTTGGGCCTGGCGTTCGAAGGCCTGGGTGAGGCGCTCCATGTCGGTGCGGCGGGTGCGTTCGGTTTCGGCGTCGAAGAGGATCGGTTTCTGGAAGCCTTCCGAGAGCCTGAAGATGTGCAGACAGGTGCGGATAAGAATCACGTAGACCACCGGCAGAAAATATTCGCCGAAGATGACCGGTATCTGCTGGTAGTGGCTGATGACCGCCGCCCAGTTGCCGGTGACCAGGGCGCTCCAGTGGACGAAGAAGTAGAGGTAGATCAGCGGGTGGAAGATCATGAAAAAGCGCAGTATTTTTGACTGGCGCTTGCCCGCCGGGTCGCTTTCGATTTTGGAGAGCAGCCACGGAAAGTGGCCGACCATCATGGCCGCCCGGCGGTCGTTGAGGTAGCGCGCGCCTTGCAGGGCGGAGTCGATGAACGAGGCCACCTGGCTCATGATGGCCGCGGAGAGAATCGTGGCCAGAAAGGCGTAGCTGAAGTCGTCGAACTTGAACGATCCGGCAAGATACGGCAGCGTGATGGTTTTGGGCTTGATGACGATGAAGAGCGTGGCGATTCCGGCAAGAATCAGCGAAAAGGTGTGCAGCTTGCGGGCGTGGCGCAGGCTCTCGACCACCGCTTCGGCGTTGGCCCCCTGCATGGAGTTTCCGGGCGGGTCGAGGCGCACGAGCGCAGCCGAGTCGGTGGCGGGCGAGTAGATGCCGTTGACGCCGATTTCGCACCCCTCGATGCCGTCGTAGCGCGTGAGCGTGTCGATGGTGCCTCGGCTGAGATTGACGCCGTCGAGCCTCGCGCCCGACAGATCGGCCCCGCGAAGATCGGCACCGCTCAGGTCAGCGCCCGAGAGCTTCGCTTTGACGAGCACCGCGCCGTTGAGGTCGGCATCCGACAGATATGCTCCGGCCAAATCAAATCCGGCGAGATCGGCTTCGCGCAGGTTTGGCCGTAGGGCCGGTTCAGCGGCGCGCCACTGATTCCATGCGTCAACTCCGGCTCTGAGTTTATCGAGATGGGTTCTCTCTGCCATGTAAAAATTCAGAAATTCATTCCATCAAGGCAAATGGCTTTTATTTCGTAACCACTGCCGTCGGCTTTTCGCTCCATGCGAGAATGGCCTTGAGCAGCGAGGCGCTTCGGGCCACCTGGGTGTAAGCCTCTTCGGGAGTCATGTTACGATTTTCCTGCCTCATTTTCAGGCCGAGTAGCCGGGCCGATTCAGCGATGGCGGCAATCTCTTTTACAAGGTCGGCCTCGCTCTGGATAACCGGCGGCGTCATCATGCTCTGGATTTTAGCGATGTTGCCGCGCACGCTGTTCTCGATGATGCCGTCGTTGACACTGTGACGCTCCTTGTTGAAGTCGTCGTAGGTGGTGTTGTGCAGCGGCATGGAGAGGTCGCCGCAATAGTGGGCGCAGAAAACCAGCGGATAGTTCGCGTATTTACCGGTTTTTGATGCCGTCTGATACTCCCTGACCGAACCGATGATCGCGCCGTAGATGTGGCCTTCCTCGTCACAAGGCTTGTTGTAACTCCCCGCCTGCTTCATGACCATATCAGGCGTAACCGGCTTGTTGGCTGTGTTGTTGAAGAAATGATTCGGCTTCTCGAATGGTTCGAACATCTCTTTTGACTTGGCCACGTCAGGCGCGGCGGCGCTGTACCAGAGTTCGAAACCGGCGGCCTCGGCGACGGAGAGATGGGTTTTGTCGTGCCAGGCAAGGGCTTCGGGCTGGAAAGGCTGGCCACAGAAGAGCGCGGCGAGTGCGGCGATCCGTAAGGCAAAAGTGCGCATGATGAGTTCTCCGGAAAGGGTTGGAACGTCAGGGTGCTGCCGACCGGGCAACCGGAACATCTGTAATGCCCGACTTGCAAAGATACAGAGAATCCTGCGGGGCAGCAATCGTGACCAATGATGGGGTGGAGATTTTGCCGGACTGACACTCTGATCATTGAGGATGGCAGTCCGGCAGAGAAATCCGGCAGGGGAGTCAGGCGGACATTTCGAGCATTCTGCGGATCGACTTCAGCGCCCCTTCGCGCAGGTTCTCATCGACGGTGATCTCGGGCGAGCGGTTCACCATGCAGAGATAGAGCTTTTCGAGCGTGTTCTGCTTCATCTGCTTGCAGACACTGCGCGGGTTTGCAGGGTCTTTGGGCGCGGGAATGAAGGTCTTGCCGGGCGAGCGCTTCTCCATTTCGTAGAGAATGCCCGGCTCGGTCGCCACGATGAAGCTCTTCGACGGACTCTTTTCGGTGTAGTCGAGCAGGGCCGAGGTCGAGCCGACAAACGAGGCGTGACGCAGCACCTCCTCGCGGCACTCGGGATGGGCGATCAGCTCCGCGCCGGGATACATCGCCTTGGCCTGAACCATGTAAATCTCCGAGTATGCCTCGTGCACATAGCAGAAGCCCTGCCAGAGCAGCATGTCGCGGCCCGTTTGCTTCTTTACCCATGCGCCGAGGTTGCGGTCGGGGCCGAAGATGATCTTCTGCTCCGGCGGAATCTGCCGTACGATGTGCACGGCGTTCGACGAGGTGCAGATGATGTCCGAAAGCTTCTTGATGGCCGCCGTCGAGTTGACGTAGGTGATGGCGATGGCGTCTGGATGCGCCTCGCGGAAAGCGCGGAACTCCTCCTCGGGGCAACTGTCGGCCAAGGGGCAGCCCGCGCCGGTGTCGGGCATGAGCACCATCTTGCCGGGATTGAGAATCTTTGCGGTCTCGGCCATGAAGTAGACCCCGGCGAAAACGATCACGTCTGCTGAGTTCTTCTCCGCCGCTCGCGCCAGTGCGAGGCTGTCGCCCACGATGTCCGCCGCCTGCTGGATCTCCGGCAGGGTGTAGTAGTGGGCGAGAATGAGGGCGTTCATCTCCTTTTTGAGAGTCTGCACCCGCTGGAGCAGCTCTTCGGTCGAAAGGCCTGCCGCCTCTTTCTGCATATCGTTTGCTGTCGTCATGTCGATCTATGAAAAAAATGAATAAAAAAAACTCCTCGACAGTCGAAGAGGAGCGTTTGCCGGATCGGAGGCCGGAGGCGAATCCAGCCTTTTCCAGCCAGTCATCTCAGATAATCTTCCAGATCGTCATCTTCGCGGATCAAAAGCAGGATCGCCGAGTTTGGCACAATCAGATAGCGCTCCTCCTCATACTCGATCTCGTACGCGCTGTTCTGGACGAAGATGGCCAGGTCGCCGATCTTGGCCTGGAGCGGAATGTACTGAGGCCCTTCGGTGCGCTCCTTCCACGGCTCGTCGGTATCGGTTGGCGGCCCGACTGGGTAGCCCGGCCCCGCCTTGAGGACGTAGCCGCTCTGGATTTTGGCCTTCTCCTGAACGCCCGGCGGAAGGTAGATGCCGGATTTGGTTCTGTCGTCGAGGGATTTCGGCTTGATCAGCACCCTGTCTCCGACGACGATAAATTTATCCGTAACGTTTCTGGGTTTGTCAAATAACATGCGTTGTTGCAATAGCTTGGCGTGAATTCCCGAATGCCGGAAAACCGTACCGTATCGACGGGAGTTCGCCACTCTTTTCAGCTCTTCCCGGACCGGACGGTGGTCATGAAGCTCAAAATCGTCATTTCAGCCTTAAAAGCAAAAAACGGTTTTCCGATTGGTGGTTTGGAAACAAGGAGCGCGTTGAAAAAGTGTCGTAACGTCACGACATTCGGGGTGGAACGAGGATTTCAAGTAGTACCCGATACCGGTAGATGATCGGGAGAACAAGTTTTTGAAAGCGGCCTAAAATTCATCGAAGAAAAGAGGCGTTATCTGTTATATTTTCGATTCGTGACTTGTATTTTCCGGCCAATGCACCGGATCGAGACTGTAATAAAGAAGATCGCCCAGGCAAATCCCGCGCTGTTTTTCCCATCCCGGATAACCGGCGGCAAGGGCCGCGCTCAATGTGTTAACAAGGAAGACAACGGACGTGTCGAGCTTTTTCCGTTTTATCGCCAAACATACCGCATATCTCTATTTTCTGCTGTATTGCAGCATCTCGATCATGCTGATGCAGCTTCAGCGCAAGGAGACGCTCGACGCCATCCGCGAGCGCGGTCTCTCCATCAACGCCGCTGTTTCCAAACAGTTTACCGATGCCACCGCCATTTTCACGCAGGAGCGGGACAACGAGCGGCTGTTCCTGCAGAATGCGCGGCTTTTCGCCCAGCTTGCCCGGCAGCAGACGGCGTTGCGCGACGCCAGCGACCAGCAAACCATCGTGGCGAATGCGCCGCCGTGGAGCGGACCGTTCAAGGTTGCGCGCGTGGTTGACCGGCGCTTCAGCGCGACCGACAACATGCTCATCATCGACGCCGGTTCGAGCCAGGGCGTCTCGAAGGAGATGGCCGTGCTGACGCCGGACGGGCTGGTTGGCCACGTGATCGAGGTGTCGGCCAACTACGCCAAGGTAATGCCGGTGATCAACCAGAACTTTATGGTCAGCGTAGTTTCCGACAGCACCCGCGCCAACGGCCTGCTCTCCTGGCGCAACGGCCACGAACGGCTCGCCAAAATGGAGCATGTGCCTGTCAGCAGCCCGCTGCTTGTCGGCGAACGGGTGACCACCTCCGGTTTCAGTACCTTCGCCACCCGTGGCATTCCGGTCGGCCAGATCGTCCGCATCTCGAAAGACAAGCTTTTCTACAACGTCGATGTCCGGCTGGCGGTCGATTTTTCATCGCTCTCCTGGGTGCTGGTCTCCATGGCGAAACCCTCGATGGAAAAAATCGAGCTGATGGAGTCGCCGGACGCACCGGCAAAAGAGCAGTGAACGACTCACTGATGACAAGGCAATCACCGGCAACAAACTGACAATCCGCCCTGAGTTGAAAAAGTATTTTCTCTATATAGCTATCGCGCTTATACTGGCGTTCGTACAGCGCTTCCTTTTCTCGAAGCTGCTCATCCTGCACGCCTCTCCCGACGTTCTGGCCATCTTCATCGCCTTCATCTCGGTGTCGGCGGGGCAGAGAACCGGCGTCAACTACGGCTTTGGTGCCGGGCTGGTCGCCGGGATGCTTTCGGGCAACCTCGGCCTTTCGGCTCTCATAGGCACCGTGCAGGGGTTCGCGGCGGGCTTCTACCATGTGCCCGAGGAGAGCCATGCCACTTCGGTCAAGAAGAAGCGCATGTTTTACGCCGCCTCGCTCACCGCGTTCATCGCGGGCAACCTGCTCCAGTCGATCATGCTCGATCCGCTCTCGCTTCCCCTCTATATCAGGATGCCGGAAACGGTGATTCTCGGCACCCTCATGAGCATGGCGCTGACTGTGCTCTTTTATCACTTCGCGCTGAAGAAACTGCTGAGGGATTGAGGTATGGATGAATTTCGGCGCGGAATCAAACTGACCACGATTCTCATCGCAAGCGCCTTCCTGTGTCTCGCGGGACGGCTCGCCTGGCTCCAGCTTGCTGAAAACGACTCTATCGGTTCGAGATCGGGAAGCATCCGCAGAATCTGGGAGCAGGCGCCACGCGGCCACTTCATCGACCGCAACGGCGCGACCGTGCTCGAAAACCGGGCGCTCTACACCCTGAAGATCATCCCGTCGTCCCTGCGCCCGTCGAGCATCCCGTATCTCGCTTATCTGCTTGAAATTCCGGTAGATGAGCTGAACGAGAAGGTTGCCGAGGCGAAGGATTACAGTCCGTTTGCCGTTTCGACCATCTACCGCGACCTGAACGAACTGGTCGTGGCGCGAATCAGCGAAAATCTCTGGCGTTTGCCTGGAGTGATCATTGAGATCGAGGACAAGCGCAAATACAGCGACCTGTTCCGCGGCACCCACATGTTCGGCTATCTGCGCGGTGTGAGCAAGGAGCAACTTGATACGCTCGCCGAAAAGGGGTATATGCGGGATGACAAGATCGGCTTCACCGGCCTCGAACGCTTCTTCGAAGATGATCTACGGGGTGAGAAGGGGGCGCGGTACGAGCTGGTCAATCCCCTCGGAATGCTGGTCGGGCGGTATAACAACGGTAAGAGCGACATCTCCTCCGTCAAGGGCAATGACCTCTATCTCACCATCGACGCGGGTCTCCAGCAGCTCGCCGAAAATCTGCTCCGTGCGACGGGCAAATCGGGCGCGGTGGTGGCCATCGATCCCTCGGATGGCGGCGTGCTTGCTTTGTGCAGTGAACCCGATTTCGACCTCGACATCCTCAACGGCAAGACCAGAAAAAACGAGTGGGCCGAGATCGCCCTCTCGCCTGAAAAGCCGCTCTTCAACCGCGCCGTCCAGGCCGCCTATCCGCCCGGCTCCACCTACAAGATGGTGCTGGCGATAGCGGGACTCGAAGAGGGGGTCATCAGACCCAATGACACGATTTACTGCACCGGCGGCTGGAACTACGGCGGACGTATTTTTCACTGCCACGGCGGTCAGGCGCACGGAACCGTCAATCTCAAGAAAGCGATCGTCGAGTCCTGTAATATCTACTTCTACCAGCTCATGCTCAGGGTTGGCCTGGCCAAGTGGGATGAGTATGGCAAGATGTTCGGATTCGGCGAGCGTTCGGGCATCGACCTGCCCGGCGAGCGGCGCGGTCTGTTGCCGACAGCTCAATATTACAACAAGCGGTACGGCGAGGGGCGCTGGACAAAAGGATACCTCGTCAGCCTCGGCATCGGTCAGGGCGAGCTTGGTGCGACGCCCTTGCAGCTCGCCAACTACGCCGCCACCATCGCCAACGACGGCAACTGGCACGAACCGCATCTTGTGAGGGGATACCGCGACACGCGCACCGGCATCTATGTGCCGTTGCAGCACGCATCGAGAAGCCTTCCTGTCTCGAAGCAGACCTTCGGCATCATCAAGGAGGCGATGCAGGGCGTGGTGTTGCAGGGCACCGGTACGCTCGCGCAGGTGCCGGGGGTGACGGTGGCGGGCAAGACCGGCACGGCGCAGAACCCGCACGGGCAGGATCACGCCTGGTTCATCTGCTTCGCGCCGGTCGAGAACCCAAAGATCGCCATCGCGGTGCTGGTGGAGAACGCCGGATTCGGCGGCAGCATCTCCGCGCCGATCGCCCGCGAACTGATGAACTACTACATCAACGAGAAGAACAAGCCGCGTGACGCCACCACAGCGGTCAAGGCCATCGCGAAGGTCAAGGCGCTCAACGATTCGCTGAATTCCAAAAAGCCCACTACGAAAGCTCCAGCCGACTCGACCGGCACCGCGCCGCAGAACCTTCAGGAGGGAGGCGACTGATGAAGTTTAAAAGCGAACCATTGGCCATCGCGGGCTTCCTCGAAGACACGAGCAACCTGAAGAATGGCTGGACGCCCGGCGTTTTCTTCCCCGATACGCCGGAGGAGGTCGCCTCGCTGTTGGCGAACGCGGCGACGGAGGGACGGCGCTATACCATCGCGGGAAACGGCACCGGCACCACCGGAGCGCGGATTCCTTTCGGCGATTACGTCATCGCCATGCAGAAACTCGACCGTATCGGCGAGGTGGAACCGGCAGGCGACGGGCAGGCGTGGCTGCGCGTGCAGCCCGGCGCGTTGTTGCAGGATGTGCAGGCGAAAGCGGCGGCGGCGGGCTGGTTCTATCCCCCCGACCCGACCGAGAAAACCTGCTTCATCGGCAGCACCATCTCGAACAACTCGACCGGCTCGCGCTCGCTGAAGTACGGCCCGACGCGCAACCACGTGCAGGCGCTGAAAATAGCGCTGCCGCAGGGCGACCTTCTCGACATCGAACGCGGACAGTACCTCGCCGACGCTGATGGACGATTCAGTCTCGACCTGTCGATTGCCGGACACATGACGTTCCGGCGTCCTGATTACGCGATGCCGCTTACCTCGAAGCACAACGCGGGCTACTGGTCAACGCCGGAGATGGATTTGCTCGATCTCTTCATCGGCTCCGAGGGGACGCTCGGCGTCATCGTCGAAGCCACGCTGCTTTTGAGACCCGCGCCGGAGCGGGTCATCGCCTGCCTCGCCTGGTTTGAGAGCGAGGAGGAGTTGCTGACTTTCGTGTCCGAAGCGCGAGCCGGAAGCGGCGGCGTGTGTCCGCGAGCGCTTGAACTCTTCGACCGCCGGGCGCTGGAGTTTCTCCGCCAGAGCTATCCTGAAATCGCAACCGATACGGCAGGCGCGATTTACTTCGAGGAGGAGACCACCGCCGAGGCTGAAGACGCCTGCCTCGAAGCGTGGCTCGGGCTGATGGAGCGGTGCGGCTCGCCGGTCGAGAAGAGCTGGGCAGCGCTCGACAGCGAGGGGTTGCAGAAGCTCCGCGACTTCCGCCACAAACTGCCGGTGCTGGTCAACGAGTGGCTCAGCCGCCAGTCGGAGAGCAAGGTGAGCACCGACATGGCGCTGCCCGACGAGCGCTTCGCCGAGCTGTTCCGGCTCTACCGCGACGCCTGCGACCGCGAAGGTTTTACCTACATCATCTTCGGCCACATCGGCAACGCCCACCTGCACCTGAACATTCTGCCGCGCAACCGCGAGGAGTTCGACCGCGCCAAAGCGCTCTACCGCCAGCTCGTCTCGGAGGTGCTCGCGATGGGCGGCACGCTCTCGGCGGAGCACGGCATCGGCAAGCTCAAGAGCGAATATCTGGTTCAGATGTACGGCCACGAAGGAATCATGGAAATGGTGCGCGTAAAAAAAGCGCTCGACCCTTATCTTGTGCTCAACATCGGGAACATGATCCCGAAGGAGTATTATGAAGTGAGGCGGATGTCTTGAACGCTGGGAGCGCCGTCCCGACAAGTCGGGACGGCATTTTCGTCATTGCGATCCCGACTTGTCGGGAGAAGCAATCCATACGTATATTCGGGAAGATGGATTGCCACGTCGCTTCGCTCCTCGCAATGACGATAGACGACAATGCGATAAAGTCAGACAGGCTCCTAGGAAAATCACATCCTTACGCCATTATGAACACGAAACCAGAGAGATAATCCGTTGGCAAAAAAGCAGCAAGGCAAGCCGGAATACGTCACGGCGATCAGCAACCGGAAGGCGCGGTTCGAGTTTGAAATCTTCGATACCATCGAGGCAGGCATCGAATTGCTCGGCAGCGAGGTGAAGTCGGTGCGCCTCGGCAAGGCGAGCCTCAGCGAAAGCTACGCCATGATCCATCACGGCCAGGTGTGGCTCGAAAACATGCAGATCACCCCATACGAACACAACACGCTCGACAAGCTCGAACCGAAACGCAGCCGTCGCTTGCTGCTCCACAAGCAGGAGATTATGCGTCTGCAATCGAAGATCAACGAGAAGGGGCTGACGCTCATTCCGCTCAAGGCGTACTTCAACAAGCGCGGCGTGCTGAAGATCGAACTCGGCATCGCCCGCGGCAAGAAGCTCTACGACAAGCGCGAAACGATCAAGAATCGCGACGCCGAGCGGCAGTTGCAGCAACTCAGAAAACAGTATTAATTGATTCGGCCATTATCGGTTTCAACAATTGCCCCGGACTTCAGTCCGGGGTATACAGATACAGCAAAATAAACAGGGGCTTTAGCCCAATCTCTTACAACGGGGGCAATTACGATTGTTGGTTGCCGGAATATTAACCAGACGACATTTTCATTCACCATGCATTTTCCATCCGTCAGGGAACAGCTCGATATTATCGTCAACAACACCGTCGAGGTCATCAGCGCGGACGAACTCGAAAAGAAACTCACTAAATCGCTCAAGACCGGCACGCCGCTGAAGATCAAGCTCGGCGCGGATCCGTCGCGGCCCGACCTGCATCTCGGCCACTCGGTGGTGCTCCGCAAACTGCGTGAATTTCAGGATTTGGGCCACGAGGCGATTCTCATTATCGGTGACTTCACGGCCATGATCGGCGATCCCTCCGGCAAAAGCAAGACCCGCCCGCAGCTCACCGCCGAAGAGGCTCGGGAGAACGGCAAGAGCTACTTCGAGCAGGCGTCGAAGATTCTCGATTCCGAAAAAACCACCATCTGCTACAACGCCGACTGGCTGGGCCGGATGCAGTTCGCCGACGTCATCCGCCTCTCCAGCCACTACACGGTGGCGCGAATGCTGGAGCGCGACGACTTCGAGAAGCGCTACCGCTCGCAGACGCCCATCTCGATCCACGAGTTCCTCTACCCGCTCGCGCAGGGGATGGACTCGGTGCACCTGAAGAACGACGTGGAGCTTGGCGGCACCGACCAGAAGTTCAACCTGCTCGTCGGGCGCGACCTCCAGCGCGAGTACGGCATCGAGCCGCAGGTGTGCATCACCATGCCGCTGCTTGTCGGCACCGACGGCAGCGAAAAGATGTCCAAGTCACTCGGCAACGCCATCTGCTTCAACGACACGCCGGAGGATATGTACGGCCGCACGCTCTCGATCCCCGACACCTTGATCGAGACCTACTGGAACCTGCTCGTACCGCACCACACCAGCAACGGCACGGCCATCGCCGAACGGATCGCCGCCAATCCGCGCGAAACCAAGCGCGAGCTTGCCCGCGAGGTGGTCGCCCAGTACTATTCGGTGGACGACGCACAGAAAGCGCAGGAGCACTTTGACCGGGTGATCGTCAACAAGCAGGCGCCAGACGACCTGCCAATCGTAGAGTTCGAGGAGAGTCCGATGCCAATCGTAGAGCTGCTCATGGCTCTCAAGGCATTTCCGACTAAAAGCGAAGCGCGGCGCATGATCCAGCAGGGCGCGGTGCAGGCGGGCGACATGAAGATCACTGACACCAACGCTGTGATCGGACTCGGTCCAGAACCTTTGATCATCCGCGCCGGAAAGCGCAAATTTTTTAAGGTGGCGAGCGCAAAAAAAACGTTTTGAAAGCGTTCCGTTTTTCCTATAATTGCACAAACTAACGACTTCATCTAACCTCTATCCGGAGTTACCACATTGTCATTCGTCCCGACAAAAGTATTCTTCACCAAGGGTGTCGGAAGGCACAAAGAGTACCTCTCCTCGTTCGAGCTTGCCCTGCGTGACGCAAAGATCGAAAAATGCAACCTGGTGACGGTTTCCAGCATCTTTCCTCCCAAGTGCGAGCGCATCAGCGTCGAAGAGGGGATCAAGCACCTTTCGCCGGGACAGATCACCTTCGCGGTCATGGCGCGTAACTCGACCAACGAGAACAACCGCCTCATCACCGCCTCGGTCGGCGTGGCCCTTCCGGCTGACGACAGCCAGTACGGCTACCTCTCCGAGCACCATCCCTACGGCGAAACCGCCGAGCAGTCGGGCGAATACGCCGAGGATCTGGCCGCCACGATGCTGGCCACCACGCTTGGCATCGAGTTCGATCCCAACAAGGACTGGGACGAGCGCGAGGGCATCTACAAAATGAGCGGCAAGATCGTCAACTCCTTCAACATCACCCAGTCCGCCGAGGGCGAAACCGGCATGTGGACGACCGTGATCTCCTGCGCGGTGCTGCTGCCGTAACGGAACCATCGCTCATAGTTTGACCAGACCGGGAATCGTCACGCGACAGATTCCCGGTTCTGTTTTCAGTCCGTCGCGGCGCGCGTCGTCCGGCTTGGTGATCCTTGTTTCCGGTTTCGATTGAGGATGGGAAAGGCTGACGGATAAGAGGGGGCACGGACTCGTTGTTCGTCGTGATGAATCCATATGGATTGCCGCGCCGATTTGCGGCTCGCAATGACGAAAAAACACATTGATATGAAATCAGAACCCGCAAGCATTCCCTCGTCATCGCGAGTCCCGACTTGTCGGGGCGTGGCGATCCATCCCGATAGAGTGTATTGTTCAAGGTACATGTGCGGTATCGGGCCGGGAAAGGGCGAGGACAGACTCGCTGTTCGTCGAGATGGAAAACGGGACAAGAGCAGCAATGGCCTGAAGTTGAGTTCGAAGTGACTATATTACCGGTTGTTGCCGCGACGTCCGCGGAATACGCCACGATGGCGCGGTAACGCAGGGCAATCGTCAAATACGCCATACAGAAGCATGACACAGGAAGTGAAAACCGATGTGCTGGTTATCGGCAGCGGCATCGGAGGGCTTTATTTCGCCATCAACATGGCCGACCACGCCACGGTCACGATCATCACCAAAAAAGAGAGTTCCACCTCCAATACCAACTGGGCGCAGGGCGGTATCGCGGCGACCATCGCCCGCGACGACACGCCGGAGCTGCACATCGCCGACACGCTTGACGCGGGCGCGGGGCTGTGCGACGAGGCGATGGTGAGCATCCTCGTGCACGAAGGCCCCACGCATATCCGCCGCCTTATCGAACTTGGCGTGGAGTTCACGACCGCCCCCGACCACTCGCTCGATCTCGGCAAGGAGGGCGGCCACTCGCGCAACCGCATCGTGCACGCCAAGGATCTGACGGGCCGCGAGGTCGAAACGGCGCTGCTCGCCCGCGTGAATGCGCATCCGAACATCACGCTCCTGGAGCACCACTACGCGCTCGAACTGATCACCGAGCACCACCTCGGCATCAAAACCAACGACATCACCTGCTACGGCGCGTACGTGCTCGACACACTCAACCACAAGCCGAAGAAGATTCTGTCGAAGGTGACGATGGTCGCCTCGGGCGGGCTGGGCCACGTCTACCTGCATACGACCAATCCCGACATCGCCACGGGTGACGGTGTCGCGATGGCTTACCGCGCCGGGGCGGAGATCGCCAACATGGAGTTCATCCAGTTCCATCCGACCTCGCTCTTCCACCCGAAAGCCAAGTCGTTCCTGATTTCGGAGGCGGTGCGCGGCTTCGGCGGCATCCTGCGCAACAAAGAGGGCGAAGCCTTCATGCAGCGCTACGACCGTCGCGAAAACCTCGCGCCGCGCGACATCGTGGCTCGCGCGATTGACTCGGAGATGAAGAAGAGCGGCGACGAGTGCGTCTTTCTCGACGTGACCCACATTGACGCCGAAAAGGTGAAGGAGCACTTCCCGCACATTTACGAGACCTGTCTGGAGTTCGGCATCGACATGACCGCCGAGATGATACCGGTGGTTCCGGCGGCGCACTACTCCTGCGGCGGCATCACGACCGACAACCGTGGCCGGAGCACCATCAACCGCCTCTACGCCTGCGGCGAGGCGAGCTGCACGGGCGTACACGGCGCGAACCGTCTGGCGAGCAATTCCCTGCTCGAAGCGCTCGTCTTTGCCTGGCGCTCCAGCGAGGACATCAAGGGCGAACTGAACGCCATCCATCACGAACGCGAGTTCCCCGACTGGGACGACTCCGGCACGTCGAACCCGGAGGAGTGGATACTCGTGGCGCACAACAAAAAAGAGACGCAGGCGATCATGAACGACTACGTGGGCATCGTGCGCAGCGACCTGCGTCTCGACCGCGCCCGCCGCCGCATCGATTTCCTGAAGGAGGAGACCGAGGCGTATTACAAAAAAACGAGGATCACCCCGCAGATCATCGAACTGCGCAACATCATCAAAGTGGCGAGCCTCGTCATTCAGAGCGCCATCAAACGCCGCGAATCACGCGGCCTGCACTACACCACCGACTTCCCGGAAAAGGACGACAAGCACTATCTGAAGGATACCGTGCTGCGGTCGTTTTAGGCGGCGGGGAACTGGTCATTATGAGGCTGTCTCATAAGCAAAGATGCTGTCTCTTCTCTTTTTTATCTGGGAGCGCCGAGCGCCTGCTCGGCACCTTTTTGGCGATTAACTCTCTTGTTTACTTTAGATTAACTTGGTTTTGTGACATTCAAAAAGTTTGGCAAGCCGAATTATCTGGAGCCTTTGGCTCCATTGCCGAGCAGGCGCTCGGCGCTCCCGGCTTAAGAGACAGCCGCACAGGATGAAGAGCGCTTTGGAAGCAACATCTTCCTGTACGACCACTATTTCCTACTGCTTCTCCGCCAGCTTCATCAGCTCCGGCAGCGGGGTCAGGCCCTTCAGCTCGGGCAGGTCAGCCGCCACCCAGTTGCGCGGCACCCAGCCGGGATCGGCAGTCGGCTCTTCGGCTTCATCGATATAGTGCAACTGCTCGGTTAAACTGCCTTTGCCGTCCCAGCGATTGTCGATGCGTGAGTATGAGAGCCAAGAGGTGTAATCGGCCGACAGGCACAACATTTCTTGCTTTAAGACGATGTTCCAGAGCCGTGCCGTTCCGTAAGTACCTCCGGTGAGGATGAAGTTTCCATCAGGGGAAAATGCACACGTGAGGATCGGGCGTTTTGATTCTCCTGCAATTCGCCAGATTTCTTCACCTGAGTCGATGCCCCAAAGTTGAGCGGTGCTGTTAGAGCCAGCAGTGAGAAGTGAGTTCCCGTCGGGCGAGAAAACGCAAGCGAGCATTGCGTCGCCGTGGCCTTTGAGCTGCCGAATTTCCCTGCCTGATGCGGTCTCCCAAAGGCGGGCGATGCCATCATCGGCAGCGGTGACGAGAGTTTTCCCATCAGGCGCGAATTTACAGGCGCGAATCGAGCCGGAATAATGCTCGAATAATCGAATTGTTTCTCCTGAATGGGCGTTCCAGAGCCGTGCGGTGCTCTCTTTGCCGGAGGTTATGATCGTGTTGCCATCTGGTGAAAAGGCGCAAGAATAGATAGAACCGGAGTGCCCTTCAAAACGCTGGATGAGCTTGCCTGAATGGCGATCCCAAAGCAGGGCGATACCGTCATTGTCAGCAGTGAGTACAGCGTTTCCGTTGGGAGAAAAAGCGCAGGTCAGAATCTCGGCGGAGTGTTCATTAAAAGAATGAATTTCTTTGCCCGATTGAACGTCCCAAAGAACAGCTAACTTGTCATCGCCAGCAGTGAGGATAACTGTGCCATCGGGTGAAAATTTGCATCCATAAATTCCAAAAGGGTGGCCTGAGAATTTCCGAACACGTTTACCGGAAGCAATATCCCATAAATGGGCACTGATGTCTCCACCGGCGATGAGGATCAGGGTTCCATCAGGCGAGAAGGCGCAATCGTTAATATCATTGAATTGAGTATTGATACTGAGATTTTCGATGACAGGATTTGTTGCATGATATCCGCTATTGTGCGGCAATCCCTTCGCTTTTGGCCACGTTGCTCCTGTGAGATTGACCGATGAAAGATTAGCATTGGTAACGTCTGCGCCGGCAAGTCTGGCACACTTCAGGTTTGTGCCTGAGAAATCTGCCCCATTTGCTTTGAGATGGCGAAGGTTTGCGCCCTCAACATTGGCGTTTTTGCAGCTAACACCTGACAGATCGATCTCTTGGGCTTCGATGTTCTGAGCAGAAACGTTGTTCAGGTTCGCTTCTTTAAGATGCGCATGTTTAAGTGATGCGGCATCAAGCAAACAGTTCTCAAATGATGCTTTTCTGAGTTGAGCTGAGTCCAGATTGATGCCATTTAGGTGTGCACGGGAAAAGTCAATTTCTTCAGCATACAAGTGCATCAGTGAGACGATATACAGATTAGCACCTTGTAATTGCGCTTTTGGGGGAATGAGTTCTTGAAGAAATGGGACGAACCGTTTATCACTACTTCTGCTATAGGTTGCAAGCGCATTTTTACTCCGGGGATGAACGCGGTACAATGCCGTATTATATCCGATAAGCAGAGCATTCTCGGAAATTGTTGATCTGTAAGGGTTAGCGAGAATCGTCCGAATCGCAAGAGTCAGTTTGTCCGGGGTTGCTTTCTCCGATTCGACCAGTTCGAGAAAGAAATCGGTGGCTTCCTGATTGACTCTTCCATATCCCAATACATCCGCGAAGCGATCATCCTTCAGCGCCCGGAACAGTGCGCGGGCGAAGAAGAATTCGAGGAAGCTTTTGTGGGAGAAGCGGTAGTAGCCGTCGGCGCTTCGGATGAGGAAGGCGGCGGTGCGCATTTCGAGATCGACCCGTTCGCTGTCGATAGTGCGGGAGAGCATCTGCTCCTTGCGCAGGAGCGCGGCGAGGTCGGCGTAGTGAATCTCGTTCTTCGGACGGCTCCAGAGTTCGCAGGCCATGCGTTCGAGCAGCTCCCTCATGTGATCCGGGTTAACCTCGCCCTGGCTCAGCCGCACGGTGTTCAGCCAGCGGTTGGTGTAGGTGAGGTAGAGGTGCGCCGTCGTCACCTTGTCGCCCTGCTTGACGAGGTCGGGCAGCGAGGCGACGATCATGTCGAGCAACTGGGGGGTCGAGGCGATGTCGGAGAGGCCGTAGGTCTCTTCGATGAACTGCTCCGCCTTGTCGCCTTCGATCGTGCCGAGGCGCTTGTGCAGGTAGTCGGTGATCTGCGCTTTGGTGAAGACCGGCAGGGTGTCGATGGTGGCGTCGAAGGCGCGGGCGGCTTTGCCGAGGGGCGAATCGGATTCGAAAAGTTCGTCGCCACCCTCGACGGCGCGGCGGGCGCTTCTGGTGTCCCTGAAGAAGTGGCTGCGGGAGGTGATGAGCATCCGGTTGCCGCGAGCGGTGCGTCCGGCACTCGCCGTCGGGCGGGCGAGCTGGCGGAACTGCTCCTCGACGCTGCGTCCGGCCTGGGCGACCCCCATTTCGTCGAAGCTGTCGAGCAGGAGCACCACGCGCCCCGCTTCGAGCAGGTGCAGCACGATCTCGGGATTAAGCACCGCACGCAGTTCGGCTTCGAGATGCTCGCGGATCAGGCTTTCGAGCGAGATGGCGTTCGGGAAGTTACGCAGGTTGACGGCGATAGGCACGGGGCTTTCGGGATCGGTTTCGCACCTGCGGGCCAGCTCGTAGGCGAGCCGCTCGACGAGCGTGCTTTTGCCAGTGCCGTAGTCGCCGAGCACGAGCCACAACCGGCTGCCTGTGCCCGAAATCCAGTCGAGCGCGTGGGGCAGCATCGGCGTCGCGTTGTCATCCGGCTTTTTTTCGAGCTTGAGGAGCTGATCGACGTAGGTGGCCGCGATGGGACTCGCCTCGTAGCGCTGGCGGATGCGGGCGAGGTATGGCGAAAAGTCGAAAAGTCCGCGCTCCAGCTCGTCGTAGGTAAGCGCCTGCATCCCCTGTTCGCGGGCGAAGCTGCGAGCCGCCGCGCTGAAATCCTTCGCCGCCACCACCATGCCGCGAGCCTGCATCTGCCGCGCCGTCGAGCCGTCGAGCCACGTCCTGAAAATCTGCACGGTCTCTTTGGGAATGACCGCCTGATGATCCTTGCACTCTACGAAGTAAACCTCTTCCCGCCCGAAGTCGGCGCGTTTGCGGGCGATCAGATCGATGCGGTTGCTGTCGATCAACTGCTCCCGCTCGACGGTGTAACCAAGCAGCCGCAACAGATACGCCACCCGCTCCTCGAAGCTCTTGCCCTGCTCGACCGTGCTTCTGCCGGGACGGGAGACGAGATCGGGCCGCTCTTCAGCGCTACGGCGAGCCGATTTGGTTTCGGCGATCACCTGCTGGCGAACCGCCTCAATTTTCTGTTCGAGGTCGCGATACGCTTTTGCTACAGGACTGTCTGGAAGAGTCGCCGCATACAGGTCTTCCGTAAACTGCAAGTCATCGTTAAATGGAATCGAGACGACTTCAGACTGTTTCATTCCGAAAGCCTCTTCCCAGATGGCTTCACCTCCCGTCCGGTATTTGTTTTTATCCGAAATCGGCGACGCGACGAGGATTCGCGTCAGATTCGGCAGTGGAGCTCGTGGCTTGAGCTTGCCTTCGCTGGCTGGTTCGAGCGCTTTCCAGACGTGGGCCAGTCCTCTGGTGTTCTGCCGACCGTAATTGCCGACCATTACGGTGACATGGGGCAAAAGGGCGGCGAGCAAGCCGCCGATGTCGGTAATGCCGGTGCGGGAGTCGAGAATCACCGTCTCGAATCCCGCATCGCCAAACGCATCGAGCGCACGGCGAAAAAGCGTCAAGCCGCTGTCGAGGTCGCGCACAAGAAAATCGTCCCACTGAACATCCTGATACAGCCCGGCGAAATCCTTCTTTTCGCCATAGGCAGGCAGAATGCAAAGCTGCGCGGAGGTCGGCGTCTGGCAGGGGAGTCCCGCGAGCTTGTCGTAATCGGCATCCTTTGCGCTTTTCTTCGACTTTTGCCATTCGATCAACCACTCGAAAAAGCCCTCTTTGATAGTCCGCGAAGGATCGAGGCCGGGAATATTGTGCATCCCCGGTGCTTCGATGTCGAGGTCCCAGAGCAGCGTCTTGCCGCGACGGGCGCAAAGTACGCCAACATTGGCCGCCAGCAGGCTCCGCCCGACGCCGCCCTTGTAGCTGTAGAAGGTGACGGTGAAGGGAGTCATGATGCACTCCTCAGAAAACTTGCTCCGCGAGTGACTTCGATGCTGTTTTTCTGTTCGAGGCTTTTGGCGTGAAGCAATCCGGTTTCAGTCAGTTTCAGGATATTGTCTCGCCCATGCTTTCGTTTGGTGACGAGTCCATTGGCTTCGAGCGTGCTGATGAGCTGGGTAACACGCCCGGTGGTGACGCCGAGATGCGCCACAAGACCGGATTGCGGCTGCTCGCCATTGCCAGTCTGAAACAGGTAACGCAGGATTTCCGGCACGTTGCGGCGGGCCATTTGAGCTTCAGGATCGGCGTGGGCCAGATTGAGACGTCTCGCTTCGAGCATGTCGCTTGCTTCTTGCCAGCGATAGCGAAATTCAGCCGGAAGCGTTGCCGCTGCTTTGGATCTGTTCAGCGCATAATGAATCAGGCGTTGCAGTTCCGAAATGCCTTCACGATCGCCCGGATGGGCTATTGCTCTTGCCGACCAGACGGCAATCATCCGGTTGACGGCGTTCAGCTCGTTGTCACTCCACCGTTCGAGATCAATGATCGCCACCATCAATTCAGCCGGAGTCGCTCTATCGACGAGCATCGCCGGGTCACTGACGTTAAGATTCAACGTGTTTTTCGGCGTGTTCATGATGCTAAAATGTTCTAAGGTTTTTTCTTTATAAACAATTTAACATTATATAGCTGATAAAAGCTCCTCTTGGTACTTATCTCACCAGTCTCAAATGAGAATTTGTACGTTTTTCAACGGTGAAAATGGTCAATCCAGGTTTACCGTCTTCATATTTGTCGTGATGAACGAAGCCCTGATCAAACTCCTGCGCATCAGGCATCTGCTGATTGGCCACGGCGATGACCATACCTCTCGTGTCGTGAAGCGTTTTTGCAGCTAACTTGTGCGGCCCGAGCTTGTCGCTCATGCTTGGCACCAGCAGCCAGTCGAGCGGTAATGATTGCAGTACTGCGGCGGAACTTCCCATAAACAGGTCGCGACAGATGGTCATACCTATGAGTCCGATGGGTGAGGCAAGGCAGGTAATCGGTGTCGGCGAGGATTCGATCATTTCACCGCAATCTTTAAAGGTTACCCGCTCCCGTTTGTCCGAACCGAAAAGGGTGACGCCATCGAGTCCGCAAAGCGCCTCGGCGTGGTTCCTCCATCTGCTGTAGCATTGTTCGTGAAAGCTGCCGGGAATGATGAGCGGAACAGAGAGGTCATGATCTTCACCGACCATGAGCGAGAGATCCATCATCTGTTCGCTGATTGCTTTTCGCATGTCTGCGGTGATGGTCATCTCCGGCATGATGAGGAGATGAACGCCAGCCTCATGAGCTTTTCTGATATGTTCAAGCGCGGCGGCAAGCCGTTGTTCTGCGTCATCGATACCATTGCAGATGAAAAACCTGTTGTCCGTATAACATATGTCAAGCTTGAGGCTATCGGTGAAGTGGATGATCCCGATTTTGAATAGTTCAGTCTCGAAACGACAGGCTGTCCAATCCTGATGTCCTGAAGGAATGTCACAAAGATCGACCGGAATACCGTGAATATTGTCGAGTGGAATGACCCGGTGATGTTTCAGCCAGCAGGAGAGATTGCCGAATTGCCCGGTCAGTCTGCCGCCTCCGAAGCCGGGATAGAGCCGGAGCAATTTGGATTCTCCGAATCCGTCGTTGATGGTATCATGCGGAGTGGCGCTGTCTGGGCCGAAGATGCGGTGGCAGAGTTCATCGATGGTTTGCAGCCAAAGCAGCGGATCGCTCTCGATATCGGATTGCGTGACAGCGTCAGTCTTGTCAACGTCGAGAATCTCAAGCAGGGAATTTATTTGTGAATGCGAGTACATCAGTTCCCAATCATCGAGATTCCGACGTCCGTCAGGTAGTGGTTCCTGTGCCAGCCGACACAAGCGTGCCAGCGCCTGCCGGTAGCAGCGGGTGTTGATGAACTCGGCGACTTTATCCATAAGCGGGAAGATGCCGGTTGCGGAAGCCTGTCTGTTAGGGTACTGCCTTTTGTATGATACGTGTTTTCGGCGCAAGAGTCAACAGCGGAGCGGGAATGTCGAGGTGCCGCGCCGCCCGCTGGATGAGTGGCCTCTCCAGCTTCACTCCACGAAATCGACTCGCCAGATTCGGGCGGCGGCTTCAGCCATTTGCTTTTGCCTCGCTTCGACTTTTTGCTCGTCCCAGCCATCCTGCCCGGCGATTTCGCGCGTGATTCCGAAGGCGCTCTGTTCGTAGGCGGCGCGTTTCGTTGAGTAATCGCCCTTGCCCAACTCCTTGTTTCGCGTGGTTTCGAGCGGCTTCATGTTGCCGATCCGGTAGACCATGCGCTCCTGTTTCGTTTCGTCAAGAAACAGCCACGCTTCAGAGGGCGATTCCGGCAAAACGTGCTCCAGGCTGTACGCGCCGCTTTCAAAATCGAAATTCTGCTCCGATCGCTCTCGCTCGATTTCAAACAGGCTGTACCGCATAACCTTTTTGTTCTGGCTGTTGGTCGTGCGCAATTCCTTGTCGGCAAAGGCGATCATGAACTGCTGGTCGTCGGGATAAAGCTCCCGAAGAGCGGCCATCACGTCAGAAGGATGTCCAATCGATCCCATCGAAACCTTCCATGCGATCTCGTTGTAGAGGCGCTCCTGCTCGTGGGTCTGTAGATCGCAGATAACGTTGTACCGGAAGGAGATGGCGGCAACTGCTTTCATGATCCCAGTAAACTCTTTTCTTTCATATTCATAAAATTTCCACCAGCAAGCTATCAGCATGGCGAGCGGCTGACGGACGTTGAACATCAGAAGCTGTTCAAGCGCCGATTTCTCCTCGTCGCTCCACGTCCCGTCCTGCGGATCGCGCAATGCGGCATAGACGGCGGCCAGATGATCGAAATCGTGCAGCAGCTCGAAAGCTGCTTCGTGGGTGACGATGCGCTTGCGAATGGTCTTGAACAGATCGGTTTTGCGCACTAGACGGCTCCTACTGTTCCAGTATACGCGCAGGAATTCGGGAAAACTTTCGCTGCCAAGCAGAGTGACAATCTGCTCCTACCGCTCTTCGAGCAATTTCAGTTCGGTTTCGTGCGTCTGTTGCGAACTGATCACCGAAAAAAGGTAGTTTTTCAGCAGGTCGTTGGCCGAAAGTCTCACGCCACGAGCGTTCAGCGTCTCGAACACCTTGAAGGCGTTGAGTTCGTCCGTCACCGTGATGACCGTAAAGAAGAGCTTGTCCACGAGCGAGCCGAGCATCGCGGAGCCGACCTCTCGGGAGCGAGGCTCGACGGCGTCAACTTCAGCCGTAGCGCCATCGACAGCCTTACCCGCTACGATGGTGTCGAGGGTTGCGATATCGGCGTCAACGGCCTCTATTCACCATCGACCGACTCGGCGGCGCTCATGCGTCTCGACCCGCCCGGCAACTCCATGCAAGGCGCCAACGCCGAGGCGGTCGTCGAGAGCCTGCGCCACGCCCGCAAGCTGCACACCTTATCGTTGCTGCTCGCAGGCATCGCGCTGCTTTTCATCGTCTTCAAGCCCAAAACCATCACCCTGCCGTACCTTGCCGGATCGTTCAAGTTCGACGATCTCAGCTACGCCTTTCTGGCCACGATTCTCTCCACCGGCATACTCAGCCAGGTCGCCTCGTTTATCGACTCCGCCCTGCAAGGCGCGCACTACCTCAACGACCGCCGCGCGGCGATGCTGGTTGGCCACTTTCCGTGGCTGCTCTCCAAGTTCGAAAGCGACCCCGCGGGCAAGCGCCAGTCCAGAATCCTGCGCTTCTTCATGATCTTTCATCCGCTGATCTATATCTACTTCTTCGTCCCGTGGAGCGCCCTCGCCATCGGCGACTGGAGCGCGGTCATCAGCCACTATGAGCAGATGCCAGTCATCTTCGGCGAATACCTTCTGCCGTTCGTCTACATCATCCTCATCCGCATCTGCCTGCGCATCTTCAAGCTTTCTGAAGGTTTCCAGAAGCCCATTCTTTTCGACGCAGAAACCGAACGCAGCCGCCGCATCGACATGGAACGCCTTGCCGAAGCCTTCGAACGCCAGGCCAACCTCACCGCCGAACTGGTGGAGTTGTTGAAAGAGAGGAGGAAAAAGAGTTGAGCCTATTCCGCCCTCAGGACATCCATGCATCCCTGTATTTAACCGTAGAAAAATTGGATTTTTTAAAAAAATCGTACATTTTTCGTAAAACTGGGGAATTATTCCTTTTGCCGGGCGATTTTATCTCTCATGGTAAAAGGTTTTATTCTGGCTGATTTGGCAGTTGCAATCCCCTTGCATTTTTTCGTTTTTTTACTCTTTTTTTCGAAACGGCATCGTAGTTCATTTTTACATAAAAGCTCACCTGTAATGCATTTATATGAATTCAGGATGAGAGTAAGGCATGGTACAGTTTATTTGTATATAATACTTGTTACTGAGCTGATTTGAACCATGGCCAATGATTCATATATAAAGATTTGATACAAATTGCGTTTCGGATATTGATTATGAAAGCAGAAAACAGTTTTGTCGTATTGTATCGCTAAAGCCACGGCGATACATATGTAACAGTGGCTAATTCTAACAACCAAGGAGGCTTATTATGGCTAACACGAAAGATGTTCAAATCCGTATCTTGCCGTCAAGTATGAAGCTCGCAGGCGCTGATGCAAAATTCGAATCCAAGGTTACTGATATCATTAAATCTCAAATTCTTCCCAAAGCAAAAGCAAAAGCCAAAGCCGAGTATTATCGCGTAGATGTCAAGATCAAGCCGACAATAGAGAAGGCACCAAAACACTTTATTGCCTATCTGTTAAGAAAAGACATTTATCTGGCCGAAACTGTTCGGGTCAATGTTGACAAAGATTTCAACGTCACTGAAACCATCTGGAATTACGATGCCTCAAAGGAAGAAGATGATGCTGAAGCGGAAGCGGATTCCAAAGGGTTATCAAGTGCTGAATATTCAAGCTATGATTTCATTGCGGCAACGCCAGTACCTGATATTCCTACTGCAAAGAAGGCGGTTGAAGATTTGAATAACCTGTTCATCAGTCTTGGGTTCAAATCAAAGATGCTTCTTGGGCCTGAAGCCACAGTAGAAAACTATAAAAATTATCTCACGAGCGGCCTGAAGGGTTTTGTCAATGTCGGTCATGGTAATACCAATGAGGTTATTCTTTACAATGGGAGTCTGAATGCAACATGGTTCAATAGTGTTGCCAATCAGGCGGTGAAACCCTCTGTTGTGTACTTCAACTCTTGCCAGGTTTTCAATGATCCTTTGAAATCAGCGGTATTGAAAGCTGGCGCTCGCACCTTTATAGGAGGTATTGTTAATTTGTTGATTGGGCCTTCAGAAGCTGTGTGCGTGTGTTTCTGGACCAAGATTTTGAAATCCCTGACAGCTATGGGGGACGCTCTGCACCAGTGTGAGAAGGACAAATATCCTCAGCAAGGTGCTCATGGTATTGGTGGAGACACCGGGCTTTTTGCCAAAACAACCTGTAGTGAACTTTGTGTTGGCTCCAATGGTGACGGAAGACTTGAAGTGTTTGCTGTTGGTTCAGATAAAGCGTTATGGCACATCTGGCAGACCGCACCGAACAATGGATGGAGCAGTATAGCAAGTTTGGGTGGAATTGTCAGGGGTATTCAGGTCGGCAAAAACAAGGATGGCCGTCTTGAAGTCCTTGCTATCGGTTCGGATAATGCGTTATGGCACATCTGGCAAACCGCGCCAAACAGCGGCTGGAGCGGCTGGGCAAGCCTTGGCGGTATTGTTAAAGAGCTTGCTGTATCGAGTAACGCTGATGGTCGCCTTGAAGTGTTTGCCGCTGGTTCGGATAATGCGTTATGGCACATCTGGCAAACCGCGCCAAATAACGGATGGAGCGGCTGGGGAAGCTTGAAAGGAATTGTCAGGGGCATTCAGGTTGGCAGAAACAAGGATGGTCGTCTTGAAGTTTTTGTTATCGGTTCGGATAATGCGTTATGGCACATCTGGCAAACCGCGCCAAACAGCGGATGGAGTGGCTGGGGAAGCCTTGGCGGTATTGTTAAAGAGCTTGCCGTATCGAGTAACGCTGACGGTCGCCTTGAAGTGTTTGCCGTGGGTTCGGATAATGCGTTATGGCATATCTGGCAAACTGCGCCGAACAACGGATGGAGCGGTTGGGCAAGCCTTGGCGGTGTTGTCAGGGGCATCAAGGCTGGCAGAAACAAGGATGGTCGTCTTGAAGTCTTTGCTATCGGTTCGGATAATGCGTTATGGCACATCTGGCAAACCGCGCCAAACAGCGGATGGAGTGGCTGGGGAAGCCTTGGCGGTGTCGTGAAAAAACTTTCGGTATCGAACAATGCTGATGGCCGTCTTGAACTCTTTGCTATCGGTTCAGATGATGCCATATGGCATATCTGGCAAACTGCGCCGAACAACGGATGGAGCGGTTGGGCAAAACTGTCCTGATTATCAAGTAACCTGCAACAGAGAAGGAGGCCTCCTTCTCTGTTGTTATTTTGGATACAATTCAAAGGTCTCTCTATACTGCATAGACATCCGGATCGACAATGGAGCGCGGAATGAAGAGTGGTCCGTGTTCATTTGTTTTCAATCTGTATTACTGCGCGGGTTCTGATAATCAATAGAGGCGCCCCCTCACATCCCCGCCTTTCGCTTCGCCATCTCATCATTTTGCCAGCCGCCGCCGAGGGCGACGTACATGGCGGCGGTGTCCTGCATCTGTTGCGCTTTGGCTTGCAGGCAGCCGATTTTCGCCTGGCGGTACTGGATGTCGGCGAGGATGACCTGAAGGTAGTTGACCATGCCCGCTTTGTAGTTGGCCTGGATGAGATCGAGCGCGAGTTTGGCGCTTTCGACGGCCCGCAACTCGGCCTGCACCGCTTCGGCGTCGTGTTCGAGAGCGCGGATGAGGTCGGCGACCTGGGCGAAGGCGGCGAGCACGGTCTGGCGGTAGAGGGCGAGGCTCTGGTCGCGCAGGTCGATGGCCGCCCGGCGTTTGGCCCGGAGTGCTCCGCCGTTGAAGATCGGCTCGGCAATGTTGCCGCCGATTGACCAGAGGCGATTCGCGGGGTCGGACAGCTCGTGCGGCTGGTTGCCGCTGCGTCCATAGCTGCCGGTGAGCGTGAAGCTCGGGAAAAGCGCCGCCGTGGCCACGCCGATTTGCGCGTTGGCTGCGTGCAGTTGCGCTTCGGCGGCGAGGATGTCCGGACGCTGGCGAACCAGCTCCGAGGGCAACGAGAGCGGTACGCTTTGCGGCAGCGAAATGACGGAGAAGCGCAGGTCGGGCGTCTGCCACTCCGCCGGAGTTTTGCCGGCGAGCGTCGCCAAAAGGTGCTCCGCCTGGCTCAGCTTCTGGCGAACGGGCGGCACGGAGGCTTCGAGCGAGGCGAGCTGGCTCTGCAACGCGAGCACGGCGCTGTAGCTTGCGATGCCCGCCTGCTGCTGCGACTTCGCAATCGAAAGCTGATCCTTCTCGATGGCGATGAGCCGGTCGAGTTCGTCGAGCTGCTCGCGATAAGCGGCGATGGCGATGCTCGTGTTGACAATGTTGCCGGTGAGCGTCATGTACGCGCCGAGCGTACGGGCCCGCTGCTCGTCAACCTGCGCCCCAAGCGCCTCGACGCCGCGCCGCTGCCCGCCGAAGAGATCGAGCGCATAGCTGACCGAGGCGGACAGCGTCGAAAGATTGACGATGCCGCCGCTCCCGAAGCCCGCCGAAGCGGCTGGCGAGGTGGCTTGTCGCGTCTGCGAAAAGGTAGCGCCGACTTGCGGATAGAAGATTCCAGCCCCGGCGGCGAGATTCTCCCGGCTCGCTTTAAGGCTCGCCTCGGCGGCCTGCAGGCCCGGATTCTCCGCCAGCCCTTGCGCCACGACCGCGTCGAGCTGGCTGGAGCCGAACGATTTCCACCACTGCGCCGCTGGCCCAACCCCTTCGTCGAAGCGCTGGCCGCCGCTCACCGGCTTCGGCAATGGCTGCCGGTCGTACGACGTCACTGCCGGAGCTTCGGGTTTGACGAAATCCGGCCCCACCGCGCATCCCGACAAGAGAAGCGCCGGAAGCGCGAGCCATGCGACGCCTCGCTTACTTGTTGTTCGCTGCTTCTTCACCGATGTAAATGTCTACGAGTTGACCGGGATAGAGCGAGACCTTCTCGGGCTTTTCAAAGCTGAAGATCACCGGCAGCACGCGCACGTCCACCCGCTCGGTGCGCTGGCTCGACAGCTCGATTTTCGGCGTCACGTTCGGCTGGAACCTCACGAACTTGAGCGGAATCTTGATCGTGGTGCCGCGAATCGACATGCTCGCGCTGATCTTCGCCGGATCGGGAAGGCGCTGGATGAGGATTTCATCGACGTAACAGCGCACTTGCAGGCTGTGATCCGGGTTGCCCATCACGATGACCGGCACGTAGCCGTTCGTGTAGGAGTTGTAGCCACCCTGGCTGGAGATGTAGCTGCCCACCGAGGTGTTGATGGCGAGAATCGCGCCATCGGAGCGTGCCGTGATGGTGTATTTTCCGAGCAGCGCATGGGCCGCGTCGGATTGCCTGCGGGCGAGTTCGAGGCCCGCTTTCGCCGAGCGAACGGCGTTCGAGGCGGTGTCGAGCGCGTCCCTGCTCACGGAGCGGGGATCGAGACTCCACGACGCCTTCAGCTTGTCGTACTGCGCCTGCACGTTGGCGAGGCTCGCCTCGGCCACCGCGACGCTCGCCTTCGCCGAGGCCGCCGTCGAACCCTGAACCGTGTCGTCGAGCACGAGCAGCGGCGCTCCGGCTTTGACCTCTTCGCCCTCGTTGACGGGAATCTTCACCACCGTGCCCGACACTTCGGGGTAGATGCTCACATTCGCGCCGCTTTGCTGGGCGCTCTCGATGATGCCGTTGGCGTAAATTCCGCTCCGGTAGGGATTCGAGGCCGGTTTGAAGGCGGGCGGCTCCGACTTCGGGCGCAGCTTCATGAAAAATGCGCTACCCACGCCGAGAAGAATGCCGATGATCGCGATGCCGATCAGGATTTTATTTCTCATTGAAATGATTGGTTTCGTAACCCACGATTTTGCCATCCTCCATCTTCATGATCCTGTCCGCGAATTCGTAAATCCGGCTGTCGTGCGTCACGATGATGATGGCCCGTTTTTCGTTCAGGATGTTTGATTTCACGAATTCCACGATCTTTCGCCCGGTGTCGCCGTCGAGCGAGGCGGTCGGTTCATCGAAGATCAGCAAGTCCGGCTTCCCTGCGATGGCCCGCGCGATTGCCACGCGCTGCTGTTCGCCGCCGCTCAGCTTTACCGGCTGCAACTCGGCGCGATCTTTCAGGCCGACGATGTCGAGATAGTCGCGTGCGAGCTTCATCGCCTGGTTCCACTCCATTTTCTTCAGGATCAGCGGAATGGCCACATTCTCGACCGTCGTCAGCCTCGGAAAAAGGTGGTAATCCTGAAAGACGAAGCCGATC
Source organism: Chlorobaculum sp. (assembly GCA_013334655.1). Lineage (GTDB taxonomy): Bacteria > Bacteroidota > Chlorobiia > Chlorobiales > Chlorobiaceae > Chlorobaculum. The sequence goes on from JAAXXD010000002.1 coordinate 39,897, forward strand.
TTGTTCAGGCGCAGATCGGCCAGCTCGTCATCGTTCATTTTCCATATATCCTGATTTTCAACAACGACGCTCCCCTCGTTCGGCCTCAGAATGCCCGAGATGATGCTGAGCAAAGTGGTCTTGCCGCTGCCGGACGGGCCGACGATATAGAGCATCTCGCCGTAGCTCGCCTCGAAGGAGACATGCTTGACCGCCACGGTTCGCGCCTCGCCCTCGCCGAACCACTTGACCAGATTGGTGGCCCTGATGATCGCCGTTTCGCTCACGTCACCCCCTGAAAATGTCGAAAGGCTGAATCTGTAACACCTTGCGCACGCCGATGTAGCTCGAAAAGCCCGCGATGATCATCACCATCACGAGCGCCAGCCCAAGCGTCTGGTTGGTGAGCTGGGCGGCGTAATCAGGAATACGCCACTTGGCGATGATGATGAAGGTCGAGGCCGCGCCGACGCCGAGGCCGTAGCCAATCAGCGAGGTGACGAACGCCTGGGCGAGAATCATCGCGATCAGCTCGTTGCCTTTTGCGCCGATGGCCTTCATTGCGCCAAACTTGCCGATATTTTCGAGAATGAAGGTGTAGAAGGTCTGGCCGGAGATGGAGAGACCTACGACAAAGCTGATAGCGGTCATCATCATGATGTTCATGCCGACGCCGGTTTTGAAGGTGTAGAAGTTGGCCACCTTCTTGACGAACTGGTCGCGGGTCAGCGCTTCGTAGCCGAGTTTGGCGATAGCCCTCTGGATGCCGGGCACATCCGCCTCGCTCTTCGGCTCGATCAGCACGTACGAGGTGGTGAAACGCGCCGATGGAATGTAAGTGATAGCGCGATTGTAGGTTGTGTAGAGCGTCGGCACGCCGAACAGACCCGACGAAGCGGCCTTGGCGATGCCGACCACCGTGGCGCGGTTGTCGTTGATCTCGAATTCGGTGCCGATTTTCGGATTTTCGAGCTTGGCGAACTCGGCGTCCTTCACCACCACGAAGGCGTTCTCGGCGAAAATATCCTCGATCCGCCCCTCGATCATCTCGGGCCGTCCGAAGAGCGTCGAGTCGTCGAGACCGACCACCGTCGCCGCCTGGTAGGTTCCATCCTTGAGCTTGAGCAGCGCGCTGCCGAAATAGAGCGGCACGGCGTACTTCACCCCCGGAATGCTCCGCGACGCCGAAAGGATGTAATCGGGCATCGGAATGCTGCTGTTGGTGTTGTTCACCGCCGGATCCATCACCCACACCTTTGCGCCGATGTTGTAAACCGGAGCGCACGAGCGGGCCAGAATGCCGGAAAACATCGACATCATCATCACCATGAGGAACACGGCGAAGGTGATGCCCACCAGAAGCGCCGTGAACTTGCTCTTGTCGTTCATCAGGAGCTTCAGCGCAATCCTGTAGATGCCGGAGAGAGGCTTCATGTCGTGACTGTATCAGATTTACCGCCTTCCATCAATTAGAGACTCAAATCGGAAATTTCCATGAAAAAATCCGACTTTTTTTCAGGAACAACCGGCAAGCCGCGATCTTTCCGTTGACGCCGGGCGACGCCATTCAGCAGGATGGGGAATAGTGTCTTATGCTAGTCATAATAACTACTCAAAATTTCCAGGCAAACGTATAATGGCGTTACGGAAAGATAACGCCGGATCGTTGAGATGTCTTTCGGGAATAACTTTCGTCTCTGTATGTATAATGATGACGATTCAGTGTATATTTAAAAAAATATTTTCTGCTTCCGATTTGACAAATAGCTACAATTTATCTCTGTATCGGCAGCTAACAGGGTTACGTCATGCTCCATCCAACAGACGAGCAACTTCATAGCCTGACCGGAATGATTCCCGGCCCGGCCTTCACGCTCGACCCGGACGGCCTCGTCACCGGATGGAATCGCAACGCCCGCATCGCGATCTTCGGCGCGGAGAGCGAGAGCATCTCGGGCGAAAATCTGATCGACGACGTTCATGACGATGATCGCGATGAGTTTCGCAGTGCCATCAAGGCGGCCCTCGATGGCGATTCCGAAGCCTCCTGCGAAGCAAGAATCCTGCACCGAGGCCGGATGAAATATCTCTGGCACGCGGTTGCGCTTAAAAAAATCGTAACCGCAGGCAAACCGTCGCTTCTCTCCACGGCGCAAGAGATCACCAAATGCAAGCAGCTCGAAGAGTCACTTCAGATCAGTGAAGCGAAGTTCAAGCGTCTTTTCGACGGGCACTCTGTCATCATGCTGGTGATCGATGCCCGCACGAAAGCGATCATCGACGCCAACCATGCCGCGTCCAGCTTCTATGGCTGGTCTCTCGAAGAGCTGCGTTCGATGCGTCTCGACCAGCTCGCCGCAATCTCGCCGCAGAGTCTTGAAGAAGAGATTACGCTGATCAAAAAATTCAAACAGAAAATCGTTTCGGTTCGCCACAAGAGAGCGGATGGCTCTGTCCGCGACGTGGAAGCCTCGACGACGCTCATCGAAATCAATGGCGACGAGGTTTTTTACTGCATCATCAACGACGTAACCGAGCGCTTGCGGGTTGAAAAGGAGTTGCGCATCAGCAAATCGCAGCTCGATTTCGCGCTCGAAAAGAGCCATATCGGCTGGTGGAGCATGAAGCTCAAGGAGGGCAAACTGCTTCGCACACTCGAACTCGCCAAAATTTTTGGCTACGACTCGACCCTTTCGGCATGGACGTACAAACGATTTCTTGAGCATGTTATACCTGATGACCGACAACTGGTGTACAGCATCGTCCGGGTAACGCGAGACAATAAGAGCGAGTGGCATTTCGAATGCCGCATCCGCCGCACGGATGGAGCGGTGCGCTGGATTCTGGTTGCGGGCGGATTTCAAAAGGATATGACGGGGGACGAGCACCGCATGTCGGGCATCGTCATGGATATTTCCGAGCGCAAAAAGGCGGAGATCGAGCTGCGGGAAAACAGGAAGCGATTCGATCTGGCGCTCGAAGCGGCGCGAGCGGGCGTCTGGGAGATGAACATTGAAACCGGCAAGGCGTTCTGGTCCAACGAGATCGAGCGCCTGCTCGGCATGGCGCAGCAAAAGCAGCGCCCCACGTTCGAGCTGTGGATGAAGGCCATTCATCCCGATGACCGCCAGATGGTGATCGAAACCATCTCGCAAACCAACAAAGCGGCCATCGAGTCCAATATGGAGTTCCGCGTCTGCTGGCCCGACGGCACGATCCGCTGGCTGATGTCTCGCGGGCAGCCAGTGTACAACGAAAGCGGCAAGTGGACCGGCTATATCGGCACGATGATCGACACCACGGAGCGGCGGGAGCTGATCGAATCGATCCGCCAGACCGAACTCGAGTATCGCACGCTGTTCGAAAACATGCCGAACGGCCTGGCCTATTGCAAGGTACTGTATGATAAAGATGGCACCGTCGAGGATTACGTCTACATCGAGGTCAACCGTAAATTCGAAGAGTTGCTTTCCCTGAAAGAGGTCATTGGCAAACGGGCGACCGAAGTCATACCGGAAATCAGAACAACCGATCGTGAGATATTCAGAGTCGCTGATCGTGTTGTAAAAAACGGCCAGCCTGAATATTTCGACTATTTCCTCAATGCGCTTCAGGAGTGGTTCTCTTTTTTGGTCTACAGCCCGAAACGCGACTATTTTATTGTCATCTTCGATATCATCACCAAGCGCAAGCATATCGAGCAGTCGTTGCGAGACAGCGAACACAAGTTCCGCACCATAACCGAGCAAATAACCGAAATCGTCTTTGTTACTGATTTTTCAGGAATAGTTCGCTATATCTCGCCGGCCATCTATAAAACTGCCGGATACCGGCCCGAAGAGGTCGTTGGCCACTCCTTTTTCGATTTTCTTGCCGGTGATGAGATTGAACTGGCCAAACAAAAGGTTGAAGAAGCGATCTCCCGGCGTCTGGATTCAGAGGTTTTCGAGTTGAAATACAGGAAAAATGATGGCTCGGAACTCTACGGCGAAGTGGGGGTCAGATATTTTCAGGAAGGTGATGGTAACGATTTTTCGGGCATGATCGGTGTGATTCGCGATATAAGCCGGAGAAAAAAAGCGGAAGAAGAGAAAAAAAGGCTCGAACTCCAGTTTCAGAAGTCCGAACGTCTCGAAACCATCGGTCGGCTTGCCGGCGGCATCGCACACGATTTCAACAATCTCCTGGCTCCCATTCTCGGTTACGCCGAGCTTGGCATGATGAAAGCCGCCGAAGAGGGTTACGACCCCGAATATTACAGCGAGATCATCCAGGCATCCGAACGCGCAAAACATCTGATCGCCCAGATTCTGAGTTTCAGCAAATCGCATGAAATCGCGCCAAAGGTTGTCAGGATTCAGTTGATTGTCGAAGAGGCGCTGAGGCTTCTGCGCTCCTCGATTCCGGCAAACGTCACGATCGAGAAGCATCTCGATGAATCGTGCGGCAATATTCTCATCGACCCGTCCAAGCTGCATCAGATGATCGTCAATCTCTGCACGAACGCCTGGCAGGCTATCGACAAGAAGAACGGCCTCGTCACCATCTCGCTCCGCCAGGTCAAGCCAGGCAAGGCTTTGCTGAAAAAACTGCCGGGACTGGCGGCTCAATCCTACGCAGAGCTGAGCATTTCTGACAACGGCATTGGCATGAGCCCGGAGACAATCGAGCGCATTTTCGAGCCGTTTTTCACGACCAAGGGGCCAGAAAAAGGCACTGGACTTGGCTTGTCGGTCGTGCACGGCATCGTCTCCGGTTACAAGGGAGAGGTTCTGGTCGAAAGCGAGCCTGGCAAGTTCACCACCTTTCGCATCTATCTGCCGGTCATCGAAGAGAGCGACGATCAGATGAGTTTACGAGCCGCTCCCGAGCGAGGCAAAGGAAGCATTCTTTTTGTCGATGACGAGCAGATCATCCTCAACATGATCTCGACGATGCTGACCAAGCAGGGCTTCGAGGTTTGCGCCATAAAGAATCCGCGTGAAGCCATCGAGCTGTTCAGGCAGAACCCAGAGCGATTCGATCTGGTCATCACCGATCTGACCATGCCTGACCTCAGCGGACTCGAACTCTCGGCCGAGCTGAAAAAGGTAAATCCCCGAATTCAGATCATCTTGATGACCGGCTTTGGCAAGAACATCGAAGATGCTCGCACCCTGAATGACTATGGTATCAGTAAAATACTGAAAAAGCCAGTCAGGCTTGTCGATCTGGTTGCCGCAATCAAAACGGTCATCGCCGGAAAAGAGTGATTTCCCGTTTGCCTCGTCCGCAAACCAGCGTCCGGTACCGGTCCAAAGAGAAATTATTTTTTACGAAAAGGTTAAAATAGATGCTGGTTTTATGATTTTTTTGTTACATTGAGCCACTCTATTGAGGAGTGGCCAAATTGGTAAGGCTCCTGACTCTGGATCAGGCAATTCCAGGTTCGAGTCCTGGCTCCTCAGCACCTCGAAGGCCTTGTAGCAAAAAATGTTACAAGGCTTTTTTTGTTGTCTGATCCGAAAGAAACGAGTTACTAAATTCGTCCAAAAGTCCCCTCTTTTGACCTGCCTAATCTGAGCGATTTGGCATAGAAAAAGCCCTCAAACGATGGGATAAAGTGTTATTTTGTAATGAGTAAACTCGATAATTACTATTGCAATCAACACCACCCGAAAGGCGGAGGGCTTCATGGCGGAGAGCAATTGCCAAAAGTTGTGTTTTGAAGTTGCTTAAGCGGCAAGTGATTCCTCGATTCCGTTGATAAATTTGACGCCACTCAAAACCTTCTCGATGAGTAGGTGCGCGTTCAGTTTTCTCCATTTCAGCGACGCCCGTTCGGCCAGCTTGAACACCATGGCCAGACTTATCGTTTCAGCATTGTCCGAGGACACCATCGCGGCTCCCGGCAACCGCAATCCCAACTACATCACGGTATCGGTTACCGATGCCAACGGTGTGCCGGTCACCGGACTTGGCGCGGCCAATTTCAAGGTTGACCCGATGATTGTCGGCCCGGGCGGTGCGCTCGTCAACATCGTGAGCGTCAGCGCTGGCAGGCTTTCCGGGTTCTACCTGATCCAGGTTGTGCCGATCAACACCCAGACATGGAAATCCGGCACCTACATCTTCTGCGTCGCGACCGTTCGTGGCGCAGACCAGGGCCAGACGCTCTGCCAGGTGCTGATGGATTGATTCGGCGTCGCGCCAGATTTCACGATTTGACGAAGAGAAGCTGCCTCCCGCTGAGGCAGCTTTTTTTATTTCAGGCTTTTGTATCAGCGTGCTTTTCAGTGATCCGTAGCGGCTGAATATGCAGATAAAAACGTATCTTGTCGAGGTAGATTTTTCCCGTCAGCGCCCCGGTTTCATCCATTGAGTGTTTCCTCAGCAAGGAGCAAGAATGAAAGTCTTTATCAGTTCAACTTACAAGGATTTGATCGACTACCGCGCCGCCGCGATTCGCGCCGTGGAGGGGACGAATTATCAAGCGGGAAAAATGGAAATCTTCGGCGCTCGTTCTGAAGAGCCGGTGGATGCTTGTCTGAAAGAGGTCGAGGAGTGTGAGATATTCATTGGCATTTATGCCCTTCGCTACGGGTTTGTCCCTGACGGCTCGGACATTTCCATTACCGAGATGGAATATCTTCACGCAAAAGGACAGGGCAAGACGATCTATTGCTTTTTGCTGGATGAGGAAAATCAGGGCTGGCTTACAAAATGGATCGATGACGAACCGGGAAAATCAAAACTTAGGGATTTAAAACAACGAGTTCAGAAAGCTCTTGTTTGCGATTATTTCACCACGCCTGACGATTTGAGAGCAAAAGTTGCCAATGCTTTGAGCCATTTCGTTGCCAACCACAATGATCCATCGGTTTTCGGGCCACACTTTCCACTTCCCAAACCTACAGGCAACTCGCTTCCGCGAGAGGGATTCTTTGTCGGTCGAGACGCGGAGCGCAAGATCATCGCTGAAGCGTTGTCGCCGGAGTCGCGCACGTGGGGGGCGCTGATCGATGGGCCGGGAGGTATCGGCAAGACGGCGTTGGCTATCAAAGCCGCGCACGAAGCGCCAGAGGGTTTGTTTGAACGCAAGATTTTCATCTCCGCAAAGGTTCGCGAACTGACATCGGATGGCGAAAAGCCGCTGACCGATTTCACTCGCCCGACTTACCTTGCGATGCTTGACGAATTGGGTAAGGAGCTGGGCGAACAGAATCTGGAGCGACTCGCCCCCGACGAACGCCCGAATGTTCTGCGGCTCGCGCTGGCGGACAAAAGGGCGCTGATCGTGTTCGACAATCTGGAAACCTTGCCCGAAGAGGAGCGCACGCGCCTGTTCCAGTTCCTCTCGCGCCTGCCTGATGGAAACAAAGCCATCGTCACCTCGCGCCGCCGCACGGATGTTGATGCCCGCATCGTGCGGCTCGACCGCCTGTCGCGCGACGAAGCGATGGAGCTGATCGCCGAGCTTGCGAAAAAATATCAGAAGCTTGCTCGCGCCTCGGAGAAAGAGCGCAATGATCTGTACTCCATGACGCACGGCAATCCGCTGCTCATTCGCTGGATTGCCGGGCAGTTGGGGCGTCCCGGCTCGCAGTGCCGCACCATTGCCGACGCCTGCGCATTCATCGAAAAAGCCCCCAAAGGCAACGATCCGCTCGAATACATTTTCGGTGATCTGCTGGAGATCTTTACCGAAAACGAGACGCTCGTCCTCGCCGCTTTGACATATTTCTCCAAACCAGCCAAACTGCAATGGCTGTCGCAAATGGCAGGCTTGCCCGAACGTGCCGCCGAAACGGCGCTGGAAGATTTGGCTTATCGTGCAATCTTGATCTCTAATCTCGAAGCTCAGACGTTTTATTTGCCACCTCTTGCTGCAAGATTTATCAAAACCTGCCGCTCCGAAGTCGTTAGCCAGACAGGTAATGCGTTGTTAAAACGATCCTATGCCCTTTCAATGCAATATGGGGGGAGGGACAACTTTGATCGCTTAACACTGGAAGCAGAATGGGGGCTTATTTCTGCGGCTTTACCGGGAATGTTGCTTGGAGACACTAAACGCTTTCAAATAATGTGCGATCAACTGGATAAATTTATGAATTATTCTGGTCGCTGGGATGATCGTATTTGGCTTTGTGAACAAGCTGAAAAACAGGCTATTTCCATTAATGATAAAGATATTGCGGGTTGGCGCTCACATCACGCAGGAATAACATATTTTAGACGTAACCAGTCCACGGAAGTACTTGCGTGTGCCGATCGTATTGCCGACCACTGGCAAGGGAGCACTCCTCGCAAGAAAGCAATTGCTATTCGGTTGCGTGGACTTGGCCAAATTTTAAAAAAAGATTATCCAGCCGCTATCACGGCTTATTGGCAAGCCTTGAATATGTACCTGTCTATTTCGTCAGAAAGTAAAGATGTTGTCGTTGCGTTGAATGACTTAGCAAATGCAGAAGATGCTAATAAGGACAAAGTGGCTGCTGAGCGACATTATAGAGAAGCGATAAGAATCTCAAATAAAATCAATTATCAGGAAGGCGTCGCTTCCTCGACAGGTAATTTAGCTGAGCTTACCCTTGATCTCGACCAATGGGAAGAAGCTGAAATTCTTTCTCGAGAAGCACTTGCAATAGCTGAAAAAATAGAAAGTATAGAAGTTATTGCTTTTACATCTCGCGTTCTTTCTAAAGCATTGCTAAAACGAAATCTCAATCTTTCAGAAGCTAAATGTTTTGCTCGTCGTTCTATCGAGATTTACACACACTTGCGAGTGTTAGATGAAATAAATATATCTCAGCAAACCCTCGCGGAGATCGAGAAAGCAATGCGCGGCGAGTGAGCGTATTTCTATCATCCATCATAATCCCATTTCAGTAGTTCAATGCAAAGAAAAGACAAAGCTCTCCAACTCTTCAGCAACCGTTGCAATTGCAGCCAAGCGGTGTTTGCGGCTTTTCGGCGGGCGGAGGTGCTGGACGAAGCGAGCGCGTTGCGGTTGGCGACGATGTTTGGCGGCGGCTTAGCCGGGGCGGGCGGCGGGATGTGTGGCGCGGTGAGCGGGGCGCTGATGGCGTTGTCGATGCGCTTCGGCATGGGCGGCATCGGGGAGCTGGCGAACAAATCGAAAACTTACGAGCTTGGGCGGCAGTTCATGGCGGAGTTCGAGAAACGCATCGGTTCATGCCGCTGCGAATCGATTCTTGGCCTCAACATCGGCGAGCCGGAAAGCCTGCAAAAAGCTCGCGAGCTGAAGCTCTTCGAAACGGTGTGCGTTGATGCTGTCGGCACAGCGTGCGATATTCTGGAGGAGATGTTGAGAGCGGAGGAATGAACTGGATTGCCGCTTCGCTTCGCTCCTCGCAATGACATGGAAGCGTCGCAATCATCACGAATTTCCATAAAATCAAAAAGCCCCGTTCGTACTGACACGGGGCTTCTTGCGTTTTGTTGTTCGGTGGCGCTTACTTGTCGTCGCCGTCGATGACTTCGTATTCGGCGTTGACCGCTCCGTCGCCGCCTTTGCTGCCTCCGGCGTGGCCGTTGGTCTCGGGCTGCGGGCCGGGCTGGGGTTCCGCGCCGGGCTGGCCGTAGAGGTCGGAAGCTGCGTTGCTCCAGACCTTGCTCAGTTCGTCCATCGCGCTCTTGATCGAGTCGACGTTGCCACCCTTGTGGGCCTCTTTGAGCTTTTCGAGTGCGCTTTCGATAGCCGCCTTCTTGTCCGCCGGAAGCTTGTCGCCAAGCTCGGAGAGCTGCTTTTCGGTGCTGAAGATCAGCGAGTCGGCGGAGTTCTTCAGGTCGATCTCCTCCTTGCGCTTCTGGTCTTCGGCAGCGTGGGCCTTGGCGTCCTGCTTCATCTTCTCGATCTCGGCGTCGGTCAGCTTGCCGCTCGCCTCGATCTTGATGCTCTGCTCCTTGCCGGTCGCCTTGTCTTTGGCCGACACGTTCAGGATGCCGTTGGCGTCAATGTCGAAGGTCACCTCGATCTGCGGAATGCCGCGAGGGGCCGGGGGAATGTCGCCGAGGTGGAACCGTCCGAGGGTCTTGTTGTCGCTGGCCATCGGACGCTCGCCCTGTAACACGTGCACTTCGACCGAAGTCTGGTTGTCCGCGGCGGTCGAGAAGACCTCCTGCTTGCGGGTCGGGATGGTGCTGTTGGACTCGATCAGCCTGGTCATCACGCCGCCGAGGGTCTCGATGCCGAGCGACAGCGGGGTGACGTCGAGCAGCAACACGTCGGTGACGTCGCCCTTCAGCACGCCGCCCTGGATGGCTGCGCCAATGGCAACCACTTCGTCAGGGTTGACGCTCTTGTTCGGCTCCTTTCCGAAGAAATCCTTCACGAGCGTCTGCACCTTCGGGATGCGGGTCGAACCGCCGACCAGCACCACCTCGTCGATCTCCTTCATGTCGAGCTTGGAGTTCTTGACGGCGCGGCGGCACGGTTCGAGCAGTTTGTCGAACAGGTCAGCGCACATCGCCTCGAACTTGGCTCTCGTCAGGTTGATCACCAGGTGCTTCGGACCTTCCTGGGTGGCCGTGATGAAAGGAAGGTTGATTTCGGTGTCGGTTCTCGACGAGAGCTCGACCTTTGCCTTTTCAGCGGCCTCTTTCAGACGCTGCAATGCGATAGCGTCCTTGCGCAGGTCGATCCCCTCCTGCTTCTTGAACTCGTCGGCCAGGTAGTCGATCACCTTCTGGTCGAAGTCGTCGCCGCCGAGGTGGGTGTCGCCATCGGTCGATTTGACCTCGAAGACGCCGTCGCCGAGTTCGAGAATCGAAATATCGAAAGTACCACCGCCAAGGTCAAACACAGCCACCTTCTCGTTGTGCTGTTTCTTGTCGAGGCCGTAGGCCAGCGCGGCGGCGGTCGGCTCGTTGATGATGCGCTTCACATCGAGACCCGCGATCCTGCCCGCGTCCTTGGTCGCCTGGCGCTGGGCGTCGTTGAAGTAGGCTGGCACCGTGATGACAGCTTCGGTTACCTTCTCGCCGAGGAAGTCTTCTGCCGTCTGCTTCATCTTCTGAAGGATCATGGCCGAAATCTCCTGGGGAGAGTAGCTTTTGTCGCCGATCTTCACCTTCGCGTCGCCAGCCTCGTTGACCACGTCGTACGAAGCGAGCTTCTTCTCGTTCGGCACCTCGTCGTACTTGCGGCCCATGAAGCGCTTGATCGAGAAGATGGTGTTTTTCGGATTGGTCACAGCCTGACGTTTTGCCGCCTGTCCCACGAGCCTTTCGCCTGTTTTGGTGAAGGCGACCATCGACGGAGTCGTGCGGTTGCCTTCAGAGTTTTCTATAACCGTCGGCTGAGTACCCTGCATGACCGAGACGCAGGAGTTGGTTGTGCCGAGGTCGATTCCGATAATTTTACCCATGATGTTTTAAATCCTTTTGTTCAATAGTGATATAAGTTGAACGCCTCCTGCTTGTCCGGAGGCGTTCTGGATAAATGGTTCAACTGATAGAAATTTCCTTGGTTTTCTTGACCGGCTGCATCTTCGGAAGCGTGATGTGCAGCACTCCGTTGTCGAAAGCCGCGCCGATGTGCTCCTGATCGATAAGTTCGCCGATGTTGAAGCTCCTCGAAAACGATCCGTAGCTCCGTTCGACCCTGTGATAATCCTTCTTTTTCTGCTCCTCGTTCTGCGAGCGCTCTGCCTTGATGGTCAGCACATCATCCTCTATGTTCAGCGAGATGTTCTCTTTGGTGAGACCAGGCAACTCGGCATCCAGATGAAACGCCTGTTCGTCTTCTGAAATATCCACCTTGAAAGAAGGCGCGGCAGGCATCTGCGCCCCGCTCCAGATATCGTCGAACAGCCGCATCGGGTCTTTGGCAATTTTCATCAACATGGTTGTCTCCTGTTTGCTTTGTTTTAATGTTGTTCCATGGTGTTTGGCGATCATCGACCGCCTCTGCCATTATATCATCAAAAGATGTGCCAAACCATGATTTGCGATTACGAACCTGTCCGTGTCTGACATTTTTGCGGGCACGAATAATTGGTTCGACAAATTGTCATACGTTTTGTCAGACATGAACAGGAGGAGATGACGACGAAAAGTGGTGCGGGAAGCGGGCGGCACAGATATTGACCGTCAACCGGAGTTGTCCGGCGACGGATGGATCGGGAATATCGGAGGTTTCGAGAAAGAGCTTGATGGGGAGGGCGCTGCTGGTCGTCAGGTCAGCGATACGTTCAACTTACCATATTTGAGTTCACTTTCTGAATCCAGCTCAAACGGTCCTGAAGGTTTTCAACAACACTTTTCGAGATGAGGAAGCAGGCGTAGACGATGCTTTCGTCGGAAATTCTGTAGTAGCACTTCAGCCCCTCCTTGCGGCGGTTGACTACGCCGTTGTCGTGCATGAGCGCAAGGTGCTTGGAGATGTTCGCCTGACTCGCGCCGACCTCCTTGACGATTTCTTGCACAGTGTGCTCTTTGTCGCAGAGCGTACGCAGGATTTTAAGCCTCATCGGCTCGGAAAGCAGCTTGAAGCGATTCGATACGGCGTCGAGCATTTCGTCTGGCATGTTGAACTGCCATTTTTTAACCTCTTCTTCTGATATGGTAATCGATTTGCTCATGTCAAAATCACTTTAATAATCCATTGAACCATTCAACGGTATGAATAAGAAACTCATTCAAATATATGCTTATTTAATCATATTAATCAAACCAAAAACACAGATACAGTGCATTCATTTCATGAATGCCGAAAGTTCAAGGGAAATACGGCATCGGAAGTGAAGCCCTCAGGAGGTGATGCTGGTCAGCCTTGTGATCGATTCGACAAGCGCTGATGGCGCCTTGACGCGGACGAAGCGCTCTCGAATGATGATTTTGGTTTTTTTTGCATCCTGAAATTCAGCCCGGCATTCAGGACACTCAGCAAGGTGCTCGGCAAGCTCGACCTCTTCTTTCGGGGAAAGCTCCCCGTCGATAGCCGCGCTCATGAGCACCAACGCTTTGTTGCAATTCATGGTAGTCAACTGATAGGTTGATGTGGGTGAGGGTTCATTCACCGAAATTGGTGTCGTAACCGTGCTTTTTGGCGTAATCTTCAAGTTTGGTGCGCAGTAGTTTTCTTCCTCTGTACAGACGCGAACGAACCGTTCCAATCGGGCTCTCAACCATATTGGCGATCTCTTCATACGTAAATCCTTCAATATCACACAACTGAATGACCTCCCGGAATTCGTCGGGAAGCGACTGCAATGCCTGGTATACCTCGTCGTGCAGCAGCAAGTGAAAAAAATCCGACTCGGCTTCGGTGGTATCGCTCTGTATGTCCTTGATCGTATGGTAGAAATCCTTGATCAGGTCATAATCGACTTTGCCGGGTTCCCTGGCGTTTTTGCGAAATTTGTTAATGTAGTTGTTTTTGAGGATTTTAAACAGCCACGCCTTACAGTTTGTTCCCCGTTCGAACGAATCGAAAAATTTATACGCCTTGAGGTAGGTTTCCTGCACCAGATCTTCGGCGTCGTCCGGGTTCATCGTCAGGTGCAGCGCGTAGTTGTAGAGGGAATTGATATGCGCGACAGCCTCCTGCTGAAACTCCTGCTGCTTGATCTGTTCCTGAGTCGTGAGAATCTGTTTTTTCTCTTTCATAGAGTGTATTTTTGCCGGATGCATTGAGGGGGTTACTTCTGAACAGAGCCGGAGAATAGATGACCTGCGATATTGTCGTTCATTACAAACAATATAAAAATATATCTTTAGAGAGCTTGGAGTCAAGCGCCAAATGTCGATTCTGCAAAAGAAAGCTTGACTTTATTCAATAAAATTGAAAAAGATGGCGGATTCGGTTGATGTCATTGTCATTGGCGCAGGTATCGGGGGTTTGACGGCGGCGGCCTTGCTTCAGGAGCGGGGGTTTTCAACCATCGTGTTCGAAAAGAACAAATTTCCCGGCGGGAGCTGCTCTGCGTTTCAAAAGGGAGGCTTCACCTTCGATGCAGGAGCTTCGGTCTTTTACGGCTTCTGCGATGACGATGCAAAAGGCACGCTCAATTTGCATACGCGGATTTTTCGCAAGCTTGGCGTCGAGGTGCAGACGATTCCCGATCCGGTGCAGATTCACTACCATTTACCAGCGGGGTTCGAGGTCCCGGCATGGTTTGACCGCAGCCGTTTTCTCGAAGCGCTCTGCCAACGCTTTCCGCATGAGCGTAATGGTATCCGGAAATTTTACGACGAGCTTGAATCAGTCTACGAGATTCTGAATTCGCTGCCCGCCGGATCGCTCGAAGATGCGGTGCATCTCGGGGTTGTTGGCGCCCGCCATCCGCTGAAGGCCATGTCGCTTGGGGTCAAGACGCTCTTTTCGATGGGTAAGACGGCGCGGCGATATATCAGCGATACGGTACTGCTGCGCTTCATCGATCTCGAATCCTACTCGTGGGCGGTGCAGGACGCTGTTTCGACGCCGCTCGTCAACGCGGGCATCTGCCTCGCCGACCGGCATCACGGCGGCATCAATTATCCCGTCGGCGGTTCGGGAGCCATTCCGGCGGCGCTGGTGAAGGGGATCGAGAAGTTCGGCGGATCGGTGCGCTTCCGCAGCGAAGTGGCGAAGGTGATCGTCGAAAACGGCGAGGCGGTCGGCGTCCGCCTGAGTGACGGCTCGGAGGTTCGGGCCAAAGCTGTCGTCAGTAACGCCACGGTGTGGGACACCTTCAGCAAACTCGTGGATGATCCCCGGCTGACGATTTCCGACGACCGTTTCATCAAAGCGCCAAGCTGGTTCCAGGTATGGCTCGGAGTCGATGCTTCGATCGTGCCGCCGGGATTTCACATGCATCACATTATCGTGGACGACTGGTCGAAGTACGACCGGCTTGGCGGCACGATTTACTTCTCCGCGCCATCGCTCCTCGATCCATCGCTCGCGCCGCCCGGTAAGCACACGCTGCACCTCTTCGTGACCGCCGAAACGACGCAGTGGGAAGAGTACGACTATCGGGGCGAGGAGTACAAGAGCGCCAAGGAGGCTTTTGCTCGCACTCTCATCGCGAGAGTCGAACGCCTGCTGCCCGGATTGCAGAGCGCCGTGGAACTCATGATCACCGCCACGCCGCAGAGCCACGTGCGCTACCTCAACCGCCGGGACGGTTCGTACGGCCCACTGCTCAAGCCGGGCCAGAACATCCTCCTGAAACCGCAGAACCGCACGCCGATCAAGAATTTGTATGCCGCCGGAGACAGCACTTTTCCCGGCCAAGGCGTGATTGCCGTGACCTACTCAGGTGTTTCGTGCGCCTCGTACATAGCGAGGAAGCTGGGCAAGGCGCTGGATTACCTGTGAGTTTTGCGAAGTGTGGACGTTGTGGACGGGGTGGACAAAAGAGAAGAAACGCCTCACAATAGTTTTCTCTTACATTTGTCCACTTCGTCCACTTCGTCCACAACGTCCAGTGCTCTTCACGCCGTAGCGAGCAGCATGTCGATTTCACGGTAGGGGAAATCGGTCAGTTCGGCGAGGATTTTCTTGGTGACGTACCCTTTGTAAATATAGGTGCCTTTTCGCAGGCTGTGGCTGTTCCAGAGAATTTCGGGAATGGTCTGGTGGGCGGTGAGCTTCTGGAGGAATGGCAAGAGCGTGTTGGTCAGCGCGTAGGTGGCGGTTTTGGCGACTGCCGACGGAATGTTCGGCACGCAGTAGTGGGTTACGCCATGCTTGACGTAAATCGGGTTGGTATGCGTCGTGTGGCGGCTCGTGCCGAAGCAGGCCCCTTGATCGATCGAGACGTCGATGATGACCGAGCCGGGCTTCATCGTCTTCACCACCTGCTCGCTCACCAGCGGTTTGATCAGCTTCAGCTTGGGGCTGAGTGCGCCGATGATGACATCCGAAATCCGTGCGAGCTGGGCGATATAGTGCTCGTTGGCGATGGCCGTCACCAGGTGGCGGTTGAAGAAGGCTTCGAATCGCCGCAAGCGGTTGATCTCCTTGTCGATAACCGTCACCTGCGCGCCGAGGCCGAGGGCGTCCTGCGCGGCGAAGAGGCCGACCGTGCCCGCGCCGATGATGGTGACGTGCGCGGGCGGCACTCCGGCGATGCCGCCGAGCAGGATGCCGCTGCCGCCGTAGCCGGTTTCGAGGTATTTCGCCGCCGTCTGGATGGCGAGCGATCCGGCGATCTCGCTCAGCGTCCGCACGATGGGCAGCTCTCCGTCCCTGGTCTCGATGAACTCGAAACCGAGCGCCGTGATGTTTTTGTCGATCAGCGTTTTGATCATCTGGCGGCTGACCGTACCGAGGTGAACGGCTGAAATGAGCATCTGGCCGGGCAAGAGGAGATGCAGCTCCTCGGGTTGCGGCGGCGAGACCTTGACGATGACGTTGGCCTGCGGGTACAGCTCCTCCGGCGAAGCGGCGATGATCGCTCCGGCTTCGGCGTAATCGTGGTCGAGAAAATTGCAGAAGTGGCCCGCGTCGCTTTCAACCACCACCCGGATGCCCTGTTCGACCAGTATCTGCACCCCCGCCGGTGAGAGCGCGACCCGCCGCTCGTCCTGCGCACGCTCTTTCGGGATGGCGATGGAGACGCTCATCGTCTTTTCCGGCTTGAGCAACCAGCGTTCGAGAGTTTTGACCCCGAGTTCGAATTCGATAGTTCCAAAGTCGGATGAGTAGCCCATCATCGATAAAGATCGTCAGAATTACTGAAACAGCTTTGTGCAAAGCTAAACACCGCCGGTGGCCGTCGCGATGCCCTCCGGGGGTGCTTGTTCAATCGTATGGCTTATTTCGCCGAGATGGTGATGCGCTCGACCTTCTCCGCCGGTTTGTCGTGGGTGGCGCAGGTCGAACCCGGCAGATGCAACCGTCCGCCGCTGACCGCGCACAACGCGCCAGAAGCCGTGTCGAGCGCGCCTTTGCCGACGCCACTCACCAGGTTGACTGGCGTTTGCATGAAGGGGAAGTTCTCGATGAACGTATTGTAGACAAGCTGCGATGCCGGGCCGAGGCCGCCCGCGATCTTGCCAATCGTATCGACGGGATTGAGCCGTCCACTCTGTACTCTCGACACGATGCTCGAAACGCCTGAGGGGAGTTTGTTGGTCACGTTGTAACCAATCGTCTGCGCGTAGGTTATGAAGCCGGGAACGTTCAGGCCGAGCACGATTCGCCGGAATTTTTCAGCGCGGGTCAGCACCCGGATCGTGCCCTCCTTGACGATGGTGGTGCGGCAGGCGAGTCGTCCGCCCTCCGCAAAAAGTCTGTCGGAGACGAAGGCCTTTTCATCTTCTCCTGGCGCGGAGAGGCAGTCGGCTCCTTCGAGCACATAGACGAAGCAACTCTGGCAGATGCCGTTGCCACCGCAGATATAGCCGATGTGAGATTTGTTCTGTTTGGCGGTGTTGAGCAAGAGGTCGCCGACCTTCGCTTCGCAGGGTTTGTCGTTGATGTAGATAATCATGGCGGTGAGATTGACATTGGTGAACGAGAGCTTGAGAAATAGACGCTGAGAGTTTTGCAACGAAGAAATATACTTCAGGTTCGATGTGTTTCAAAGAATTGTTATGAATGCGATACGTCAAACAAGTAAAACATGAAAAAAGCCGGGTGCTCCGGCTTTTTTCGAGAGGAGGGTCAGTTGCAGGTTACGCAACTCTCCTGTTGATGCTGGAGTACTTCGGGAGAGACAACCCGGCTATGACCGTTGTCACAGGCTAACAATTTTGCAAGAAGCGACGCATCGCAGCAGTGGCCGTTGCCGACTTTTGGCTCGGCTTTTTCCGCCGGACGCTTCACTCCGAACACTGCCTGCACGGCTTCGAATACGAGGTTGATGGCGTCACCGATAGCCCCGGCGACATCGCGAAGCAGTTGCGACGGCTCCAGCGCATATTCGCCCTGCTCACGCCTTGCCTGGAAGGCTATTGTATCGGTGAACTTGATCGCCGACTCCCACCCCATTTTGCCCATATATGTCGGAAGCTGGAGCGGATTTTCCAGGGTCATCTTTTTAGCCGCCTCGACCTCGGTGAGAATCCTGATCGTGCCGGGTTTTTCTATGAGGGTCTGGCAGGCCATGCGCGTCCCCTCTTTGATCAGCGTATCGGAAAGCATTGACTTCTCGGCGTCGCTTATCGGTGAAAGCAGGTCATGGCCTTCGAGCACCCTGACGTAACAGGTCTGGCAAATGGCGTTACCGCCGCAGAAGTATCCTATATGGCTGTGACCGGCGCGAG
The DNA here is from genome assembly GCA_013334655.1 of Chlorobaculum sp. GTDB lineage: Bacteria > Bacteroidota > Chlorobiia > Chlorobiales > Chlorobiaceae > Chlorobaculum. The sequence continues at coordinate 58,077 of JAAXXD010000002.1, forward strand.
CTACATCGAGTAATCTATCCCCAACCTGGGCTGAACACTCTCTGTTATTGATTGTAATGTTCATGACTGTATGATTTTATGTTTATGAAGCTGATTGCCTCATATAGCCAATAACATTTCCGGTTCAGGAAATAGTTGCAACAATTGTTAAAGAGGACAAGAATGGATAATGGATAATTGACAATGGATAATGCAGGAGGTGATACCGGGTATTCTTCTTGGGAGAAAAAGGCAAAATGGACTTCAGGAACTGAAAAAACAACAGGATCCGCGGGGCTGCATGTCCCTCCCCGCGAGTCGTAACTCAATTATCCATTATCCATTATCCATTATCAACTATCAATTGCCTCTCCGCGATGCCTTTCAGCAGCGCTTCGTAGCGGGCGATCAGCGCGATTGGAGCGGTGTCGGTGTTCGCGGGGTGCTGGAAGACGAGCTTCATCTTTTTTTCGTGCTTGAACTGCGGGTGGTACTCCTTGAGCGTGTTGTCCTGCAGGGCAGCGATGAGGTTCCGGAAGAAGGCGCTGTCGTAGAACTCCTTGTCCTCGTTCGACGGCAGGAAGATCGTGGCGGTCGAGGGCTGGAGGTCGATCTTTTCGAGGCCAAGCGACGAGCCGAAGTGCTTCAGGCGGGCAATGGCAAGCAGATTGAGAAGCTCCTCCGGCATCGCGCCGAAGCGATCTTCGAGTTCGGCGGCGATGCTCCGGAGCGCCGTGTCGTCAGCGGCTTTCGAGATGCGGTCGTAGCACGAGAAGCGCTCCTGCGTGGCCGTGATGTAGAAGTCGGGAATGAGCGCGTCGAAAAAGAAGATCATATCGCACGGCCTCTGCGGCTTGAGCGCGGCCTTCTCGCTGTCGCTGAAGATGTGGCTGAATTCGGTCAGCTTCAGCTCGGCAACGGTCTCCTCGATCATCTTCTGGTAGAGATCGAAGCCTATCTCGTGGATGAATCCCGACTGCTCCGCGCCGAGCAGGTTGCCCGCGCCGCGAATGTCGAGATCGCGCAGGGCGACGTTGATGCCGGAGCCCAGCTCTGTGAAGCTCTCGATCACCGCGATACGCTGGATCGCCTCGCGCTTGAGCGTGTGCAAGGGCGGCGTGACGAGGTAGCAGTAAGCCTTGCGCTCGCTCCGCCCCACGCGCCCCCGAAGCTGGTACAAGTCCGACAGGCCGAACATGTCGGCGCGGTTGATGATGATCGTGTTGGCATTGGAAATATCCAGCCCCGAGCCGATGATGGAGGTTGCGATCAGCACATCGAGTTCCTGCTGCATGAAGTCCATCATGACGTTTTCAAGTTCGCGGGCGGGCATCTGGCCGTGCGCTGAGGCCATGCGGGCGTAAGGCACCATATCCCGCAGAGTGCGTTCGACCTCTTCGAGGTTCGCGATGCGGTTGTTCAGGAAAAAGACCTGCCCTTCGCGCTGAATTTCGCGGCGGATGGCTGACTGGATCGTCGCCGAATCGTACTCCGTGATGACCGTCTCGACCGGCTGGCGGTTTTTCGGTGGCGTCGAGACGATGGAGATGTCGCGCGCGCCAAGCATCGAGAACTGCATGGTGCGCGGAATCGGCGTGGCCGACATGGTGAGCGTGTCCACGCCGGGGAACTGCTGGCGGAGCTTCTCCTTGACATCCACGCCGAAGTGCTGCTCCTCGTCGATCACCAGCAGCCCCAGATCCTTGAACACCACGTCCGACGACACCATCCGGTGCGTACCGATCACGATGTCCACCGCTCCGGCGGCGATGCGCTCGATCACCTCCTTCTGCTGCTTTTTCGGTACGAAGCGGCTCAGAACGGCGATGTTGACCGGGAAGTTGGCGAATCGCCGCGCGAAGGACTCGCCGTGCTGGTGGGTCAGAATGGTGGTTGGCGTGAGGATGGCCACCTGCTTTTTGCCTTCGACTGCCTTGAAAGCCGCGCGCATGGCGATCTCGGTCTTGCCGAATCCGGCGTCGCCGCAGATGAGCCGGTCCATCGGCGACGGGGACTGCATATCCCTCTTGACCTCCTGAATCGCCCTGAGCTGGTCTGGGGTCTCCTCGAACATGAAGGACGCCTCGAATTCGCGCTGGAAGATCGAGTCCGGTGCGAAGGCGAAGCCGGGCGTCATCTTGCGCTCGGCGTAGATGCGGATCAGCTTGGCGGCGATGTCGCGCAGCTTCTTGCGCACCTTCTCCTTTTTGGCACTCCACTTCGAGCTGCCGAGCTTCGAGAGTTGTGGCAGCGAACCTTCGGAGGCGGTGTATTTCGAGAGCAGGTTGATGTTCTGCACGTTGACGTAAAGCTGATCGCCACCCTCGTACTCGACCAGCACGCACTCCTGCTCCGAATTGCCGACCTGGATCGTTTCAAGCGAGCGAAATACGCCGATGCCGTAATCTTCGTGCACGACGTAGTCGCCAACCTTGAGGCGCTGAAGCTCCTTGAGCGAAATGCCTCTGACCTTGCGCTTCCGGTGCGCTTTGTGGGTGTGAAACTTGCCGAAGATGTCCGACTCGGCGTAGATCGACATTCCGCTGAACTCGAAGCCCGTGTGCAGCGTGACCGGCAGCCACTCGATAACTTCCGCCTCTTTTGCGGCCTGGCCGCCATCGTGCTCTTCGGCGAGGAACTCCGCCAGCTCCTCGATCTCGCGGCGCGAACTGCACGCGAAGAGAGCTTTAAGCCCTTTCGCCGCCTTCTCCTCCACCCGGCTGGCGAGAAGCCGGAAGTTGCCCTGAAGCTTCTCCTGCACCCCCGAGCCAAAATCGATGCCCTCGTGTTCGATCCGGTGGATCACGACGTGCCGGAACAAAGGCAACGCCGTTTCGAGCAACTCGCGGTGCGCGGAGCCTTGCATCGCCGTAGCGTCATCGACGATGATGATCGTGGATTCCGGCAGATAATCGAGAATGCCCGCCGCTTTGCCCGTCCTCGCGCCCTCATTCGTAAAACTGCCGAACAGATCGACCGACTCGATAGCTGATGTGGAGAGCTGGTTTTCGATGTCGAAATGCCGGAGCGAGCTGACCGTATCACCGAAAAACTCGATGCGCACCGGCTCGCGGCTGCCGAAGCAGAAGACATCGATGATCGAACCGCGCACCGAAAACTCCCCCTCGTTCTCGACGAAATCCCGTTTTTCGAAGCCATTGATTTTGAGGAACTGCATCAGTGCGTCGTACCCGGCATCGCTTCGGGCGGCAAGCGAAAAGACTCTATCGCTCGATGATGAAGCATTGCACACCTCGACGCCGAGGTCTTCGAAACCGGCCACCACGACGAGCGTTTCGCGCCGCGAGAGCATTCCGAGCGCCTGGGAAAGCTCGTCGGCAGTGTTGCAGAAGGGCTTGCCGCCAAGCAGAAGCGGCAGGTCGTTGTCGTACACCTCCTCCTCGTCGGCGCTGCAAAAGAGCACCACCGGCGCGTCGAAATCGCGGAACAGCCCGGCGGCGATGAACGGCGCGAGCGAGCCCCGAATGCCGCAAATGCTTACGGCACTGCGCTCGCCGCCCGCCGCCGGAGTGGCAAGCGCCTCGCGCAGGGAGCGATACGGAGCCGATGCGGCGAGGCTGTCGAGTACGAGATCGACAGGTCTTTTGACGATACTGGCGAACTGAGGCGCAGGATTAGCGGAAAATTTCATGAAACAGCGTCGATACGGATTTCGGACAAAAGGAGAGACCTCCATGGAGGCATTCCGTGGAGAAGACAAGCCGTCCGCCAGTTGCTCGGGCGGGAGGCCGGTTGTACATATTTTGACTGATACAACGGTCAATATAATAAACAGCCTTAATTCAGGAAGAGCCTGAAACGATGAATAGTGTCGCCCCCCGCCAGCGCCAGCGCACGAACTGCCTGTACACAGAGCACCTATACATCAGAACTTCGCGTTGACGGGGTTTTGAGACCGGGGGTGCGTTCCTCAGGCAGCGACGATGAGAGCTTTTGTATTACCATCAATTTTCGTTAGGTTTATTTAAGTTTTGGATTGATGAATATGAATTTTGAAAATTTACGCTATCCGGGGACTACTCGTGTGTGAGCTCGACAACACTCAATAGAGGAGAGTGATTATGAATTTGAAGCAAATTGAAGATGAAGCTCTTCATTTATCTCAGGAGGAGCGAGCTGGATTGGTACAGAAACTTCTCCTGAGTCTCGATGTTTCATCGAAAGAAGAAGAAATTGAAGACGACTGGATGATTGAAGCAAACCGTCGGGCGAAAGAACTTGACGAAGGAATTGTGCAAGCGATACCAGCAGAAGAGGTCAGAAAAAAGGCTCAGGCCTTGCTTCGGTGAGCTACTCCTTTCACCCTGCCGCAGAGGCGGAACATCTTGAATCCGTCGCGTTTTACGAATCGAGACAGGCGGGGGTTGCGCTGATGGCCACCGCCGATGAGAGCTTTTGTGTTACCACAAATATTCGTTAACTTTATTTCGGTTTTGGATTGATGTATATGAATTGGGGGGCTTTAAATTACACAACTGTGAGGTCTGGTATGTATTGGGATGCAAAAGTTGTCAAGCCGTTGTCGGATTATCGCATTTATGTTGAAATTGAAGATGGGCGTCAGGGTGTCTTTGATATGAAACCTTATCTTGATCGCGGCGTTTTTCGGGAACTTAAAGATGAGAATTATTTCAATCAGGTAGGTATTCTTTTAGGCGCTGTTGCCTGGCCGCATGAACAAGATATAGCGCCGGAAACTCTGATTGAAGAAATGGTGCCGGTTGAAAATATGTCTGATGTCGGTTTGGGGTGATTTGTAAACGTTTGAGTTGTTTATAAATAATTAATTGACTGGTCTGTGATTGTGGTTTTGTGCTTGTCTTATACAGAAAGAGTCTTTTTGCTTTTTCTGAAATAGGCAGATCAGTCTAATAAAAAATGTTAAAGCGCTATTAGAAAATAAGGATTAATTTCATGCAATTTACAACGATTGAATTTATAAATGTCGTTTTGCCTTCTTTTGGCATAGCGTGTGGGATTGCTTTAGGTTTGATGTTTTTTAAAGAGTGGCGGTTGGATAGGAGACGCGAATTTGATATGAAGCGCGAAGAGCTACATATCAAACTAAAAGAATATCAGCAAGAAACTAAATTAGTGGTTAACAATGATAATAGCATAGGCAATGAATCAGATTTGGGCGGATATGTAACTATTGATATTCCTGAAGAAAGGAAATCTATTTTTCACGACCTCCTTAAAGGATTTGAGGAATACGCAGCGCTCAAAGGTTATAAGGTTTCAGTATCTATCGATAGCAGTATTGAGAATAAGATTTCATTTAAGATTGTGATACATGATTTTGGTATTACCGGTACTAGAGGCTCCGTTAAAAATGATCTTGATGAATACATTGAAAAAATAAAGTCAGGCGAGCCAATCGATAACATGCCTGAATTTATTGAGTCTGTGGAGCATTCGAGGTTAATGATGGCATTAAAAAACAGGATATCTTTTTTACAACAAAACTATGAGGTAGAGAAAAATATAAGAGAATTTTATCAGGGGTTTTTTAAGCAACTACCAGTTACAGGATTTTCTCACCTAAGTCCTGTATTTCACATCTCAAACAGTGGGGTAACAGAAATGGACCAAAGAAAGTACATTGCAAATAACTCTGCCAATGTTAGTCAGGGTGACAACCAACAGAATCAGTTGAGCGGAAGTGATATAGCCATTGGCTCGACCTTCTCGAAGAAGAGTGAGCAGATAGAAAAGATTGAATCATTGATAGAGGCTCTCAAAAAAGAGAGTGATGGCGGTGAAGTCAACGACATTACTCGTCAATTTGAAAACATTAAAGAAGAAATAAAAGAGGAGGAAAATCCAGACAAAGGCATGATATCTAAGTGGTTAAACAAGGCTAAAATTCTGCTCACATTTTCAGAAAAGGGGACGGAAATTTTCAAAAAAGCAAAAGAAGTATATGAATCATTTGGTCTCAATTTCTAATTTGCTTTAACAATAAACCACACAATAACACTCCTGTCGTCGCGCCTGTGAGTTAAACGTTAGACGTTTCTGTGAAAATCACGACATTCTTCCAAGACTTTTCGCAAAGCAATTAGTGAACAAGTCGCAATCGACTGCCTCCAAGTCACAGCGTGTCTCGGAATGACAGGCGGAATATATCTTGCTATCGAAATCAAGTTTGATTGATTTGCCAGAATCTGCTCACGCTTCAGATAAGCAAAAACCAAACACAGACAATCGCTCAATGAATCAAAATATCAAGCTTTTTGCCCAGCGCTTCGGCGTAGCTGGAGAGGGTCGAGAGTTTGACGTCTTCGGCGTGGTTTTCGATGCGCGAAATAGCTGATTTGTGGGTTTTCAGCTTTTGGGCGACTTCGACTTGCGACATTCCGGCATTGAGCCTTGCTTGCTTGAGTATCACGCCGATGCGAAAATTCCTGTAACCGTCATCATATCCTTCAGCAAAACCGGGACTTGACGCCTTCTGCTCGTCAATAAAAGCCTGCAATTCATCTCTGTTCGTGTCGTTTCTCATACTCTTTTTTCCTTTGCTCCGCGAGCGCGATTTCCTGCGGCGGAGTCTTTTGTGATTTCTTGCTGAATCCGTTGGTCAGCACGACAAAGCTACCTTGATGCACAAAACCCAACAACCTTGTTGCATTGCCTCCATGCGAGGAGCGCACTTCCCAAATCCCGTCAGTATTCTGGAGCTTCTTGAAGTACTCTTTGGGCACCATCTGAAAATCCCTGACCAACGTCAACACCCACGCAACCTTTTGCCGCTCCTTGTCCGGGAGAGTCAACAGGAACTCCTTAACCGGGCACTGTCCTGAAGGTGTTGTATAAAAGATGATCGATCGCATTGTTGAAGTTAACATCCAGGTCAACCTGTTGCAAGTGGTGAATCGACTGGATTGCCACGTCGCTACGCTCCTCGCAATGACGGGTGTTGAGTTCTTACCCAAATCCCCCTCAAACTTTCCCTCCGCGAACTTTGTGAAATTTGTGCAAATTACTGGCTGGCGGGGTTATCCGGCCTGAATTAACGTTGTCGTCTGTCGTAAATTCAATCTCGTAAAAGTCAAGGGCGTCGGCGGCTGACTGGCCTGGCGCAATCGAATTATGGAGCATATTCTCGAACTCAAGGATCTGAAAACCTGGTACCGTACCGACAACGGTATCGCCAAGGCTGTCGATGGCGTCAGCTTTTCGCTCGCGCCGAACCGCATCATCGGCATCGTCGGTGAGTCGGGGTGCGGCAAGTCGGTGACGGCGCTTTCGATCATGCGGCTCGTGCCGATGCCGCCGGGCTACTTCGCTGTGGGCGACATTCTCTGGAAAGGGCGCAGCATCGTCAAGGCAACCGAGGCCGAGATGCGCAAAATCCGGGGTACTCTTCACTCAGCCGTATATGTATCAAACAACGGTTGAGCAGACGATTCTTGATATCTGCGCAAAGTATTACTCAGCTTGGGTTTTTACACCCTGCTGTTTCAGAAGCGAAGGAAGTTCAGCCACCAATGATCCGGAGAACGCGAAATATCCACAGTGCGGACAGTCAATTTGAGTAGCGTCTGTAGCCGGATCATGTTCCAGCCCGTCTACAGGATGATCACAAACCGGGCAATTTATGATGATGCGATATCCGAGAAGTTTGAAGTTAAGAAATGCGAGGGGCTAATCGACCAACTATTACATCAATTATGCACGATATTTATGACATTTTACAAGAAATTGACACATGTAAACGAAAAAAGCTCCCGGGGTTGCCGGAAGCTTTTTCTTCGTTGCGGAGAGGGAGGGATTCGAACCCTCGGTAGCTCTATACGAACTACGTCGGTTTAGCAAACCGGTGCCTTCAGCCGCTCGGCCACCTCTCCTGAAATTTGGTGCGGAGGATGAGGGACTCGAACCCCCATGGGCGCAAACCCGGCAGTTTTCAAGACTGCTGCCTTACCAATTAGGCTAATCCTCCAGCGTATATAAAGAACGGGTCACAAGATAGTGATTTACCGACAAATAGCCAGAAGAAAATCCCTGTCACAGCATTTTCTCCAAGCCTTTCCGAAAAACACCGCAGAACCTTTTGCATTCTGCTTTCTTGCTGGCGGAGAGGGAGGGATTCGAACCCTCGAGGGCTGTTACACCCTACCCGCTTTCCAGGCGAGCGCACTAGACCAACTATGCGACCTCTCCGTTTAAGAGGTTTGTAATGTACAACTCATTTTCGTTTTTTAAAACTCGCACTACCTTTTTTCCTGCAAAGAAAAATTGCTCGGAGCGCCCAAGGCAGGCCTCGCAGCGTTGTCATTCCGTGCTCACTTTCGTAAATTGGCTGATTCATTTTCGCCGCAATCTCTTAACCTGGCTCCCTATGGATAAAATTCTCTATGATGCGCTGACTTTCGATGACGTCCTGCTCGTGCCCGCATATTCCAACGTACTTCCCAAAGAGACCGTCGTCAAGTCGCGACTGACCCGAGAGATTGAGGTCAACATCCCGCTGGTGAGCGCTGCCATGGATACCGTCACCGAGGCCGAACTGGCCATCGCTCTGGCGCGGGCGGGCGGCATTGGCATCATCCACAAGAATCTCTCCATAGACGAACAGGCCCGGCAGGTTGCCAAAGTCAAGCGTTTCGAGAGTGGCATCATCCGCAATCCCTTTACCCTGTTCGAAGACGCGACTATCCAGGAGGCAATCGAGCTGATGATCCGGCACTCTGTCTCGGGCATTCCGGTGGTCGAGCGCCCCACGCCGGAAGGGTGCCTGCTGCTGAAAGGCATCGTCACCAATCGTGACATGCGTATGAAGGCATCGCTTGACCAGAAGGTCACCACTATCATGACGACCGACCTCGTGACGGCAAAGGAGGACATCGACCTCATGACCGCCGAGGAGATTCTCATGACGAACAAGATTGAAAAGCTTCTCGTCATCGACGATCACGGCTACCTCAAGGGTCTTATTACTTATAAGGACATCCAGAAGCGCAAGCAGTGCCCTGAAGCATGCAAGGACGGGCAGGGCCGCCTGCGGGTCGGAGCCGCCGTTGGCATCCGCGCCAACACGATGTCGCGCGTCGATGCGCTCGTCTCCGCAGGCGTTGATGTCGTGGCGGTCGATACGGCGCACGGCCACAGCCAGGCGGTGCTCGACATGGTCGCCACCATCAAGGCAAAATATCCGGAATTGCAGGTGATCGCCGGTAACGTAGCGACGCCGGAAGCGGTCAGGGATCTGGTCAAGGTCGGAGCCGACGCGGTGAAGGTTGGCATCGGGCCGGGCAGCATCTGCACGACGCGCATCGTGGCGGGCGTCGGTATGCCGCAGCTCACGGCGGTCATGAAGTGCGCCGAAGAGGCGAAAAAAACCGATACCCCGATCATCGCCGACGGAGGCATCAAATACAGCGGCGACATTTCCAAAGCGATAGCGGCGGGCGCGGATTCGGTCATGATGGGCAGCGTCTTCGCGGGCACCGACGAAAGCCCCGGTGAAACGATTCTCTACGAAGGCCGCCGCTTCAAGGCGTACCGCGGCATGGGTTCGCTCGGCGCGATGTCGGAGCCGGAAGGCAGCAGTGACCGCTACTTCCAGGACGCTTCGGCGGAGACGAAAAAGTACGTGCCCGAAGGCATCGAGGGGCGAATTCCGGCCAAGGGCAAGCTCGACGAGGTGGTCTACCAGCTCATCGGCGGCCTGAAATCTTCGATGGGCTACTGCGGCGTCAGAACCATCGTCGAGCTGAAGGAGAACACCCGCTTCGTGCGCATCACCTCGGCTGGCCTGCGCGAAAGCCATCCGCACGACGTGATGATCACCAAGGAAGCACCGAACTACTCGACCTCGGCATAAGATTTCCACACACACCCACGAAAACCCCGGTTCAACGCCGGGGTTTTCTGGTTTTGGATGAAGCTGCTCCGAAAAATGCTTATTTTAAAGTAGCTGACGTCTTCTCGTCCGGGTCACGAAACCCGACATTTGTATCCGCCAACTCCGTTCATACAAGGAGCCGTACGATGATCAGAGCGAACCGCTTTACAGTTATCACCCTGATTTTTGCCTTTTTCCTTTCAGCCTGTTCAGGAATCCAGGATTCAGGACTGACTGAAAAGCAGATTGCGAAAATGGTGCTTTCCACCAGGCCGGGCAATCCGTCACCGGATATCTGGGCGCGCGCGATCAAGGAGAGTCTCGAAGAGCTGGGCCAGCCGGTGGACAAGGAGCATGTCAGCGCCGTTTGCGCCGTCATATCGCAGGTCAGCGCCTTTTCGCTCTCGCCCAAAAGCTCGCGAATGGCGAGTATTCTGCGCAAAAAAATAAAAGATGCCGAATCGAACGAAGTGTTGCGGCTGCTCATCGAAACACGGCTGGATCAGACCGCTTCGAACGGCTTGAGTTTCCGGGAAAATATCGAATCGATTGGCAGCGAACTCGATTTCGAGAAATGGTATGACGAGTTCACCTCGGCAAGCATTACGAAGCCGATTCTGCTCGTGCTCAACAAGGATGCGAGCGACCTGATCACCACGGCAGGCTCGATGCAAGTGTCGGTGAATTTCTCGGAGGAGTACCCGAAAAAGCCTATGAACGCGGGCGGCGGAAGCGTGCGCGACATGCTCTACACCTGCAAGGGGGGCGTATTCTACGGCTCGGCCTATCTGCTTGACTTCAAGCACAATTACGACGACTGGAAGTATGTCTTCGCCGATTTCAACGCGGGCCACTACGCCAGCCGAAACGCCGGGTTCCAGAAGATGCTGGCCAGGCTGACGCACCGGATGGTCGATACGGATGGCGATTTGATGAATTATGAAAACGGAAACCCCGCCCCGTCCGTCACCTACGTCACCTTCCTGAGCTACCTGAAAAAGAAAGGGGTGGAGTTCGATGAAGAGCAGGTCATGAAAGATTTCAAGCAGGAAAAAACCTACGACTTCGAGAACACTTGGTCATACAAGACGCTCTCCGAGATGTACAAAAAGAGATACGGCCGCCCGATCTACGCCGAGCTGCCCGAAATCGCCCTCAACAGCCCGAAATTCGTGAGCAAGAATCTCTCCACCAGATGGTTCGCCGAACAGGTTAAGGCTCGGTATAACCGCTGCATGAGAACGAAGATTTGAAGAAGATCGGAAAGATCAGACGCATCTGACCGATCTGGTGGCAGAACGAACAGGGCGGACACACAGGTCCGCCCCTACATTATTCATTATCAATTCTCCATTATCCATTTTTTTCAATCGTCCGCCATTCCCTCCAGCCTGTCCTCCAAGTCAGCGTAAATTTCCTGCAACTCGGCGATCATGTCCTGGTCGGCTTTCCACATGCCTCTGCCGTGTGCTTCGAGCATTCGGCCCACAATGTTCTTGATCGCCTGCGGGTTGAGCGTAGCCAGCCTTTCGCGCATGTCGGGATCGAGCGCGTAGGTCTCGGCGGTTTTTTTGTAGACCCAGTCGTCCACGCTTTTGGTGACGGCGTCCCAGCCAAGCATGTAGGTCACGCGGTTGCTGATCTCGCCCGCGCCGCTGTGGCCGTGCTTGAGCATTCCCTCGAACCACTTCGGGTTGAGCAGCTTCGAGCGGTACTCCACGCGCAATGACTTGTCCGCATCGTCGAGTTTGATGTCCGAGGTGAAGGACTCGACGTAGTTGAGCTTGATGTCCGAGGTCTTCGTGTTTCTGCGGCGAGCGGCGAGCTGGAGCGAGCCTGACGACGAGAAGTAGTGGTCGATATCGGAAATGCCGAACTCGGTGGAGTCCACCTGGTGCACCACGCGGTCAACCGAGCCGAGCAGCTTCTGCAGAATCTCCGACTGCTTCTCGCCCTTGCGACCGCCGCCGTAGGCGCTGCTGTTGCGGCGAATGAAGAGGTCGTCGAGGTCGTCCTCTTTCTCCCATGCCGAATCCTCGATCATATCGTCCACGTACGTTCCGTACGCCCCCGGTGCCTGCGTGAACTGGCGCGAAGTAGCCACCTCGAAATCCATCCCCTCGGCGAGCGCATCATCGACGTGTTTTTTGATGTAATTCATCTCGTGCGGCTCGTCGGCCTTGGCGGCATCCTTGACGAGGCGGTCGAGCTGATCCATCAGGATGCCAAAGGCGTCGCGGAAGATCGGGCTGAGCTGCATCAGCACATCGACGCGCGGACGTCCCAGCTTGTCGAGCGGCGTGAGGTTGTAGTGGCTGATCTTGCCGAAGGCGTCGTAGGCCGGTTCTGCGCCCATGAGCCGGATCACCACGGCCACCGCCTCGCCCTTGGTTTTGATGGTGTCGAGGCCCCAGATCACCTCGGCGATGGTTTCGGGATAGTTGCCGTCGTTCTCGGCCACGTGCTTGGCAATCAGACCATCGGCAATGAGCGAGCCGCGCTTGAAGGCGGTCTCGGAGGGAATGCGCCACGGGTCGATGGAGTGGATGTTGCGGCCTGAAGGGAGCACGTTCATGCCGTCGCGCACCAGATCGCCGCCGGGGCCGGAGGAGATGTAGCCGCCGCCAAGCACCTTGACCAGCGCGTCCATCTCGCCGCGCGTGTCGCTGAGCGCCTGAATCATCATCGATCCTTCCTGAATGATGCGCTGGATGAAGGGCTTGTCTGTCTCTGGCATCCGGCTGCCGCCGGTGACAGACTCGAACACCTGCATCGGATTCTTGCGCTCGAACATCGTCTGCTTCACGAACTCGCGGCAGGCGTTCTCGGCCCACTCGCGGAGCTGGATGGCAGCCTCGTCCCCCTTGCGCGACAGGCTTGAAATCTCCTCGTAGCTGCCGTAGTGGCCGTTTTTGCCGGAGGTGTCGATGAAGATGTAAGGCAAAGTGCGGCCATTCTCGCCACGGTTCTTGACGGTTTCGGTGATCGTGATGACCTGCGATTCGAGTGGCCCGGCCTCGCCGAACACGTGTAGCGAGTTGGAGATGAGGCGGTTCTCAAGCTCGACGATATAGATATAGAGGCGGCTGACGAAGTCGCTGAACGGCTCGCCGGGCTTGCGCGGGCAGTCGTCGGTGAGGTTGAGCAGCTCGGCCTTGCTCATGATCGCATCCTGCACAGAGTCGATCTCCTCGCCCTGCGCGTGGTTGCGCTCACGGTAGTCGCTCAGCAGATCTTTCAGCGCCGGAAGCTCCTTGTAGAGACCAGCGCGTGCCAGCGGCGGCACCACGTGCGACACCATCGTGGCCAGTCCACGGCGCTTGGCGATGGTCGATTCGCTCGGGTTGTTGACCGGATAGATGTAGAAATGGGGCTGCTCGCCAAGCAGGGCGTCGGGCCAGCACTCGCCGGTGAGGCCGGTCTGGAGACCGGGCATCCACTCGACCGATCCGTGCATGCCCACGTGCACCAGCGCGTGCGCATCGAACTCGCGGCTGATCCAGCGGTAGAACGAGATGTACTGATGATGCGGTGTGTTGGCCTTGTCGAAGATCAGGCGCATCGGATCGCCCTGTACGCCCATGCGGGGCTGCACGCCGATGTAGATGTTGCCGAGCCGGATGCCGCCGAGGAACACCTCTTCGGTGCCGACTGGCGCGATCTCGCCGGGGAAGGACTGCCAACGCTCCTCGATGCGTTCGCGCTCGTGGTACGAAGCCAGCTCGTTGAACTTCTCGCGGTTGACCTTGATGGCCTCCGGCTTGTTCTGCATGATCTGGTGATCGGTCGCCCGATCGAGCATCTCGAAAAGCTTCTCCGGCGTCTCGGGCAGGTTTCCGACGTTGTAACCCTCCTTTTTGAGACGCTGAAGAATCCTGAAGAGCGTGGTCGGCACATCGAGCAGGGCCGCCGTCGCCTTCTTGCCGAGGCCCGGAGGATAGTCATAGACGACGAAGGCGATACGCTTCTCCTTGTTCGACGTAGCCCGCAGGCGCAGCCACTTCTTCGAAAGCAGCGCCAGCCGGTCGAGCCGCTCCTGCACGGTCTCGATCTTGCCGTCCTGAAGCGCACCGAGAACGATTGGAGAGATCGCGCCATCCATCTCGGGAATCGAGTAGGTGAAAGTCACCTGCATGGGCGATACGCCAAGCTCGTGCCACGACTCGAAATTCTGGATCAAGAGCGGCTGCGAAACGATATAGGGCACATCGAGACCGGTCAGGATTTCGTGCCTCGCCTCAGCCGCCGTGCCTGGCTTGGTCGAACCTGCTGGCCCGCCAACGAGGCCGAAGCCCATCATGTTCACGAGCAGATCGATGTTCTCCTTCATCAGCCAGTCACGCACGAGCACGTGCCCCTCGACGCCCATCACGAAGGCCGGAAACACGTTGATTCCCTGTTTTTCGAGCGTGCGGATGGTATTGTCTATATAGGTCTTCTCCTGCAACAAGTGCTTGCGGAAGAAAAGCAGCGCCATCTTCTGCGATTTGTCGAAGTTCACGCCTCGCTTCTTCGCCCAGCTCTTGTAGCTCTTGACATCCTTGAAATACTCCTGCGAGTCGGGATGGTACAGCCCCATGTTCGGCACATCGACTATCGGCTCCACCTTCACGTTCGAGTCAAAATATTCGCGCAAAATCAGGCGGAACATGTTGACGATGTTCTCCGGCGTCGGCTGGAGCCAGTAGGAGTACACCATCAGCCAGTTCTTGAAATCCTTCGCCTTGTTGGGCACGAGCGGCAGAATGGTGCGCATGATCTTCATGAGCTTCATGTAACCGTAAAGCGCATCCTCGTCGCGCCCCTTGACCAGCATCTTGGCGATCTTCTTGACCATGTCGGGCATCCCCGACTTGCCTTCGGTAACCGCGTAGCTGCCCACCTTGGTGAGTGCCATCGCTTCGGGCATCGACTCGAAGATGAAGATGGTCTTTTCGTTGGTGCCCTGGTCGAGCTGCTCCTTGAACCAGTCGATCTGCTCCTTGAAGTTGATCATGCTCATGAACACGCAGTCCGCCTCCCGGATTGCCGTCGCCGCCTCGGGATTCTGCTTTTCGAGATCGACATCGCTCAACTGAACCAGCTCGGCATCCTTGTCGAGCATACTCTTGATCTTTCTCCAGAGGCCGGCATTGTACTGCTCAAGCCCCACAATCGCCGTGATTTTACGTCTTTGTGCCATGGCGGGATAAATCTGTACACATTAATAATAACCGTGTGATCACAAGCAGACACCTGCCTGGCCCACGCTTATCTAATGTATAAAAGAAGAAATTAATTCCTAAGCGCCAGCATCTATATTTGTTAGTGATGGTGTAGAGGCGGGTAGGGAGCAATGCAGATTTCCAGAAAAAAACGGAAGGTCGCTGCTCCTATTCGGTCATTGTCAGGCAAGGAGTTAGCAGTACGCAACCACGAGACTTCCGGTCAAAAAGAAGCCCGACAGGATCGGAAACCCATAGGTAGGGGCTCTTCGGCACCCAATTCCAGACGGTTTGCCACTGTGGCTTCCAAGATCACCCGATAGCTCAATCGATTCAGATCGTGATTTAAATGTTGTACGACAGCCTCATCCATGTTCACGTACAGTCACGTTGAAGCTCCTCATGTTCCATTCGTGTCCATTTATGCTCTTTACGGCATGGCTATTACGCTGTCGTTCCACTTCACTCAAAGAATCTGATATTCCACATTCCACCTAAAGAACCAAGACATCTACGCCTTATTATCATAATTTATCGGTCGATACTTTATCTACGCCTGATTTTAAAACCGGATCATCCACATCATGCAAAAGGTTGTAGATACGACGAATGTTTCCTTCGTAGTTGTCCCAGGATGGCATTTCGAGCCAGAAAAAGATAATGAGCGCAGAAACCAGGGAACCCATCAGTAACAGGCGTACTTTCCAGACCGATATTGTAACCGAAGTATTGCCATGTTTTGTTGCTGCATAAGCAAGCAGCACTGCACCAGCAATGACTGAAAGCTGGAACGCTGCTCGACTCGCCTTCAGCATGAGCACCTCCGCTCTCAGTTTGACGATACAAATCCCGGCTCCTGGTAAGCCAGCCGAATCCACTGGTAACAATCACGAATGGACTTGCCGCTCGACTCTTTTGTCGGGGCTATGGCAGAGCTGTGCTCCCAGGTAAGTTTGACCGGTTTTTTTGAAGGCCAGACCAGTCCACTCAGGAGCAAGCCGAAAATGTAGGCGATCAGGCCATAGACAATCCTCGCGCCAAATGATTCAACCGCACTTAAGCCCCCTACCCGGGTAAAAAAAAGTGATATATTCGTGCATTGTTCATATCCGTCAATAAGTAAAATGAGCACGGCACCGGGAATAATGCGAGCGATCGCATCATAGAAAAGCTGGGGAATGACAAGAGAAAATTTCATAATCTGTTATTCGATACGGGTTACTTAGAGTCTTTTGTTTTGCGATATAAAAAACTGGGTTTTCCTGGAATAGAATAGCCCTCGTAATAAAAAAAAGTTATGTTTTGGTTGCTATTCCGGGATAATGAAAAAATATACTGAATGTTACTAAAAATAACAGCTCATGCTTGCGATAAGCTCGTCCGGTTGTCATGATACCTTAAAAGTATTATAACCATCATCGTATTGTTTTTGGTAAAAGCTTTATCCGGATTAAAGAAGGGCACCCGTAAGAGAACAATCTGTCAGCATCTTGCAGATAGGGGAAAAAGTTGCGCATCATACCGTCCCACCCTTTGCGAATAGAACGGTACATGACAGAAGAAAGGATCAGCTCAACGCGACTTTGACGATCTGTTCAGCTTTGGCGTTGGGGAGGTAGACGTGGCGTCCGCCAAGTTTCTGGACTAGCAGCCTGTAGGACTTACAGGCAATAATCACATAATCCACTTTTTTCCTACCTCTAATGACTGTCATTTGGTAGAATATTACGTGTAATCAGCGAAAAAGAACGTTGAGTTGCGTTGCGTTTTTCGATAATAAGAGTAAAAATCCCTAAGTCCGACAGGCTGCTAACCTGGGGGCTTCGCCACGCGACAGGTAGTTCATCTGGGTATCGACCACGATCGAGGCGATGCCATTCGACTGAATGGAGAGCGCGAGCGCTTCGATCTCCTTCTCCAGCTCCTCCTTGGGAGCTTTCGTGACGGTGGGGTCATAAGCTGCGCCCAGCGGAATGTTGCCGCGACCGTCGGTGATCATGACGAACATGATCTGCGTGATGCCCTTGGTGCGCGCCTGCTTGGCGGTTTCCCAGCCGGTGAGCAGGGCCGAGGCGAGCGGAGTGCCGCCGCCTGTCGGTAGCATGTCAAGCTCGCGCTTGGCGCATGATGAAAAATGTACAACGTATATCTTTAAAAAGAAATACGTCGGATCGTGTCAAAAAAAACCGGGTATTCAGATCGGTAACATGAACGAACAAGTGATTTTTCTGAAAAATTGCTCGTATTGAGGATGCTAAGACAGAAAGCGTTTAAAAAGACTATCAACGATCTATACTTGATCATGCCTTTATATTGTCACTATATCTGAGAAAAAAACTTTGTTTCTAACAACCAAATATCTTATTTTTAATTCAAAATCTTTTTTGTAAATAAAAATTACAGAATAAGTCGCTTTGGGCGCTGTCTGATCTTTTTTTAGGGTGTTTTGTAAATTTGCTGGGAAATTCTCCATATAGTCAATTATTACTTAACATTATCGGCGATTCTATTGTTTACAAAGTAAGCAAACTTTCGTTATCGAAATCATGAAAGTTCAAGCGTTGAGAAAATCATCGACCCCATTGTGTTTGCGTCTGTAAGTGATGGTGATGGCCACAAGGCATCGTACAGGTATGAGGATTTGCAGTTGTCAACAACAACTCATCGTCGGCATGTTCGAAGTTGAATGTGTTAACAATCAGGTTTTACGTTACTGGCTCAACGGAAACCGCTTGAATGCAGGATTCGGTTTAATTAATTATAAATCAGTAGCTTACACAAAAACGGTTGTAATGCACTCGATTCTAAAGTCGATGTATCAGTTGGGGTGAATTACTTTAGTATTTGCGCGTAAGGCGAAAGGACGTGAACGCTATCGCATGATTTGGTGTTACTAATAAAAAATGAGAGTTGTTTGCGGCTATTATTAAAGAAGTCGCAAAAAAAACGATTAGCAAAATTTACTTGTTTCTTATATATTAGCAGCAATCAACTTTTATATGGCGTTGTAAGTGCGATCGGTTGCAGCACTTGGGCACTTTTACCGTTATTATTTTTAAATCATCATGTCATCGGCACGAGGAGTAATTCGTACGGCGGCATAACAACTAACCTTAATTAGTATATGGCAGTAAATATTGCGGAACTTGTCATTAAGCACATCGAAGAAGAAAGGTACCTCGATGCCCTTCAGTGTGTACAGGATGCTATTCTTGAAATTGAAGTTAAACCTGAAATTGCCGGTTCAGACAGGCGAAAAATCAAAACACTGACCTCAATCATGGATAAAATCAGTGAAGCCGCCATGTTTGGCAGCGATTGGGACGAGGGGCGCCGCGCTAAAAAGGCAGCAATCGCCAAACTGCAGAAAGTCAGCGCAGCCTGACAATTTTTAACTGCCAATGGTCACGATAAAACGGTTTTTTTTACAAAAATAATTTAGACCCATGTGATCTTCGTTATATAATAACGCATTTTGGTAGTTTGAACATGATTGAAAACCCATCGGTTACGTATTAAGATTATACCGGATTGCCAATCGGGTCAGGAATTGTCATTAGTCTTGACCATTTCTGACTTATTGTATTTATAGCTCTTGTTTGATTCGCGAGTGATGCCCTGTTTTGAACTTATCGGAATAATGTTCATTTCACATTGAGCTACTGTTGCTCCCTGTAATTACTCCCAAAAAGAGTCACTTGGTTGTATAGGCAATAAATGATAAGGATAGAGAATATTCTTAAAGAAGCTCACTTTCTGAACGCGATATTTTAAGCAATCATATAGCGTAACGCGACATATTTCTCCGTAAGCTTTTCGAGCAGTCCCTGGATTTTTTTTAAGCGCTCAAGCCATGAGTATGATGCCTTGACCACCTATTGCCTTGCCTTATAATCAGGGCTCCCATTATTATTCAAAAATCTCTTTATTTTGCTGCTTGATGCGAGGGATGCACTCTCTTGTGTTAAGAATTTTTCATACTGCGACTTTCCGATATGCCTTGTCCCTGCGAGGTGCAGCTTTGCCCTTTTTCGTGTGTATGCCTTTGGGCTCTTGGCTGTCGTCCACTGTGACGTTTAGGGATCGCAGAAGATGAAGAAAAAATAAAATCGAAGTCAACGATGAAAGAAGAAAAAAGTGCTTTTATGGATAAGGTACCTAACGCTTTATGTCAATAGAGATGTCGTCTTTTTTTGAAAAAAATATTCACTTTTTGTCCGGGTTCAGCACCACTTCCCGGTTCGTCTCCCACACTCTTGCCGGTCTTGATCCCCAACGTTCGGGATGTA
>JAAXXD010000050.1 GCA_013334655.1 Chlorobaculum sp.
CGCTCCGCAAGCACCTGCCGGAGTACGTCCGCTGGAACGAACCGCGCGGAGGCTTCTACATCTGGCTCACCCTGCCCTCGGGCGCGGACGCCACCGCCATCCTCAAGCGAGCCATCGACGGCGGCGCGGTCTTCGTCACCGGCAGCACCTTCGATCCCGCAGGCGCCCGCAACGACTCCATGCGCCTCTCCTACTGCAACAACACCCCCGAAGAGATCGAACGCGGCATCCCCATCATCGCCCGCGCCATCCGCGATGTGTGCGGGTAAAAAAAACAGCGTTTAGTGCGCTGACATGGGCGGCGATTGCGAGGGAATGTTGTCTGCAGCAGCGATTGTCAAATCGGGATCGATTATGTACGTTAGATTAGTGCTGCGCAGGAATTCGAATCATCCTTGTGCTGCGACAGTAGCAGTAGAGTGTTTCCCCTAACCTCAAACTTGGTGTGTGATGTTGGTAAACGTAAATTTTCGCGGGCGCGATGGCTTGATCAGTGACAAACCTCGCAACATACAGAAAAAAAACAACTAAAACCTTCAACGATGGGGCCTCGATTGTTTATAGGACAATTTAAACAATAGATAATTTCAACTATGATAAACATTAAACTGCCAACAGGCGTATTTGAATACGATCCAAATAAACCACTTGATAAAGCAGGAGGATTTGGACAGGTTTTTCATGGAAAGTCATCCAGCGGTGAATATGTAGCAGTAAAAAAACTTCATATTTCAGGAAAAGATTTAGCTCATAGAGAACTACGTATTGCTGATGAGTTAAAAGGAAGACCTCTTAATTACATTGTACCTTTTATTGATGCCGGCGAAGATACTGAGACGGGAGATTATTTTATTGTCATGCCAAAAGCTGAGTATAGTCTCCAAAATATGGTGAATAAAAACGGCCCACTTGCACCTCAAGAAACCTCATCTATTCTGCTTCAAATTGCGACCGGTTTAATTGAAGTGGGTGAATTGGTTCACCGTGACATTAAACCCGACAATATCCTTTTTCATGAACAGAAATGGAAAATAGCGGATTTTGGAATTGCTCGGTTTGTTTCGGACGCAACGGCAAGTAATACGCTCAAGAATTATTTGAGTCAATATTATGCTGCTCCAGAGCAATGGAGATCGGAACGAGCCACTCATGCAACGGATGTGTATGCTCTTGGTTGTATGGCATTTTTCCTTCTAACAGGACGTCCGCCATTTATAAACGACCCTAAAGAAGAACATTTAAATTCACCTGTCCCATCCTTTGATTGCATAGATCCGCGTCTTAAAACATTTGTAAATATGTGCCTCCGAAAGGTTGACAGCAGCAGACCAAGCTTATCAAGAGTACGAGATCAGCTCGAAGAGATATTTTCAAATCCTGCTTTAGCAGTTGCCGGTAGTTCTTTGGCTGATCTGGCTGATGCTGCGGCACATGTGTCAAACCAGCAATTGGCAGCGCAAGCTCATGAAGCATCAGAAAAAAATATTTGCATTGCGAGGACAAAACTCGCAAGTAGTGGTTACGAAATATTGGCGGATAATGTGGAGCGACTTTGGGGTAAGATTCACTCACAAGCACCAAACGCACGACGGAATAACATTGTGGGCCTATTTCAGTGTTATGTAGGATCAGCGCGACTTGAAATTACTCTTAATAAAAATTTTCAAATTGAACCGAACAAGTTTGCCTTTTCAGAATGGGATGTTGTAACCTATTCGCATATATCTATAAACCAAGAGAAGCCTCATTACTTTTGGTCTGCTTCATTATGGTTTACTAAATTAAAAGAAGGTAGTGATTACCGCTGGTATGAGCCCTCATATTGGAATGATATTTACAGGGAATTTGAGCCACATGCAGAGCACCCAGGAAGAGATGCAGATATAGCAACATCAAGAAAAGGGTGGCATTCGGTTCATATGGCTTTTGGGCCAATTGCAGTTGATGATGAGAGGGAAAATGATTTTCATGATCGGTGGATATGGTTGTTATCAAAAGCTGCTTTTGGGCAATTGAGTCGTCCTTCTTGCTTACCAATTAACAGCTGGCCACCACAATTGTCATGACATTTGATACTAAATCTTTCTGAACGATTGATTTGTGAATGTTTCTCAAAAAGTTCTTAGGCCATTGTAGCTCTTCAAAAACAAAAATCAAGATCGTGGAGGAGCATTTATTGCGAGTTTCCAACTGTAAATCGGAACTGCGGAATATCTGTTGATACACCGTCGTTTTCGATATAGACTCAGGGCAACCACGGGGGTGGGTTGCCCCTGCAACATTTTCCATCCGCCCCCAATAAACACGAAACCCCCGAGATCGCCGGGGGTTTCATCGTCAATCCGATTTACGGCTTCTGCATCTGCTGCATCTTGCGGCCATGCTCCTGCAACTTTTGGATATCCTCCTTGGACATGCCGTGCGGAGAGTCCGGAATTGCGGGAATCTCCATCTTCGCGCAATTGGCCGGAACCTCGAAAAGCTTGTCGTCCTGCACGGTGCGCTCGATCTTGGTAAGCCGGTCATCACGCCCGACGGATCGCGCATCATTTCCGGGTCTCTTGACAACACACTCAAGCTCTGGGATGCCGACTCCGGCAACTGCTTCATGACGATGGCCAACCTGCCGGACAACGAAACTGCTTCGTGGAGCGAAACGGAGCCGAAGCTGCTCTCCGCCTCGCCTGGTGCCTGGCGCTGGATCGGCCTGGCCGACGGATGCCGCCGCCTGCCCATAGAGCTGCTCGACGATCCATCCGCCCCATAAAACACGAAACCCCCGGCATCACCGGGGGTTTCATTGTCTTGCCGATTTATTAAATACAGGCAACCACGGGGGGCTTACAAGGACAATGCGTTACGCAATCCAATCAAAAAAGTGCGAACCTATTGCCCAGTGGTGTTCATCTGGCTCACCCTGCCGGAAGGCACTGACGCCACGGCCATCCTCAAACGCGCCATCAACGGCGGCGCGGTCTTCGTCACCGGCAGCACCTTCGACCCCGCAGGCCAGCGCAACGACACGATGCGCCTCTCCTACTGCAACAACACCCCCGAAGAGATCGAACGCGGCATCCCGATTGTCGCCCGTGCCATCCGCGAAGTGTGCGGGTAGACGACTTGTCGGCTACCCCTGGGCGCGTGAAGATCAACGTGCTCAACGAGGAGCACTACGTCATCGTCCTCAAAAACCAGCAATGCGTCAGCCTCCCAGCCCGTTGATGAATCAATAATCGAATCAAACAAGAACGATTTGTCAAAATCGATAGTACAATGATAATGTGACGATACTAACATCCTTACGAAAGGAGGAGTGGTACGATGAAAAAGTTTTTGATTTCAGCATTGATTGTTCTGATATCACTGTATCCAGCGGTCGGCCACGCCTTATACATACTCGATTATTCAGCATCAAAAAATGACCGATTTTACACTGGAACCCGCAGCAACTATATTGGCGCAGCTTACGATTTCTCGGGAGTCGGGTACAGCAGCTCGGGAACGTGGGCAACCCTGGTTTCGAATAACTGCTTTATTTCGGCAGCTCACTACTATCCCGCCGCCGGTTCCACGGTAACGTTTTGGGCGACCGACGACAAGTCTGGCCCAAGCTATACCTACACTGTGACAGGCGGAGTAAAAATCGGTTCGACAGACCTCTGGGTCGGATGGTTCGACTCCTCGGTTGACGTCAACTCTTCTATCGCTCGCTACCCGGTTGAAATGTTGACCGGATATAGTGACTACATTCCTCAGGTCATCTATACCCTCGGCCTCTATCAGGGCGGTGGCAGTAAACAGGTTGTCGGAATGAATGTCATTGACAATTTTTACACAACAGAGGTTGGCGCCTCGACAGGAATCACCGCCTGGTATGACTATGACAATAATGACTCCCCGTCAGTTGGAGGGAATGAAAGCTACCTGCTGGTTGGCGATTCAGGCGCTCCAAGTTTCGTCGATTATGGCTCGCAACTCGCTTTGGTAGGAATCCACTGGGCACACACAGACAATACCCCGGTCATGGGTGCGAGTTCTGTAGATTCCTTCGTCCCGTCATACTTCGACGACATCAATGCCGTCCTTGCTGGCCGGGGGCAATCGTTATCGGCGGTGCCAGAGCCGGGCATGAACGTCTACGGCCTTATTATTGCCTGCTGCCTCTGGTTCAGGCGGAGACGCCGTCGGCAAACTGATTATTCATGACTGAGCAAATACCGTTCGGATCCAGGCGTATCGATGCAGCAGAAGCCGTTGGTTTCACGAAAACGGGTGATCTTTGTCCTGATGGGGATGACGTGAAAGCATCCGGTGGCACCTTAGCCAGACGAGGTTCAGGTCGTCGATGGAACAGTTGTGATAGACGATCTGCCGCTCGCTGCTTTCATTCTTGAGTTGCCAGTATGCGGGAAGGTGATGTGCAGGTGTCACGAACGATCCGGCAGAAGGTTCATCTAGCGGCTGTCGCCTGGAGTGATCGCAGGATGAAATACCGCGTTGTCACGAGACAAAGAGGGAAGCGTCATTCGCCACCGAACACGCCGGAAGCGTCACGCTCGGAACTGACGGACGCATCGCGCCTGCAACCGCTCGCTTCACCATCGCCGGAGTATGACTGCTGACCGGAGCGCTCTCGTTCCGCGCTTTCCCTCTTTTCATCCGTCGCTTTTCGCGCGGACTTCAGATGGCAGCGGTAAAAAAACGGAGAATCCTCGTCTGGTTTCATAACCCTATCCTTTGTTTTGACATATCGAAAAAGTGACACTCCCGCCAGCAGTCAGCGCCTGGCATCGCCCGGATCGTACCAAAAGCACCCGGTGGCTGACGTTTATCATGAAAAAATATGTCTCCGGGAATTTTTTCGTACCGGGAGACTTATTTTCATCTATGGTGACCTTCAATTTACTTCAGGGTCGATCCATTGCTTCACATAACCAAGAAAACACTGCCATGAGCGCTCACATTTATAAGAAACTCGAAATCGTCGGTTCCTCTCCAACCAGCATCGAAGAGGCCGTGAACAACGCCGTCGCCAAAGCCGCAGAAACCATCCGTAGCATCCGCTGGGTCGAAATTGTCGAAACCCGCTGCCACGTCGAAGAGCAGAAGATCGCCTACTGGCAGGTCACCTGCAAAATCGGCTTCACCCTCGACGAGAAGTGAACCGAACTACACCTTTCACGACAACAAGAGGCTGCTCCGGCAGCCTCTTGTATTTTTCACAGGTCAGACTGAGCTGCATGATGAGCAGTAACAAATGCCTATGCTCAAAGCGAGTGCGTGTAGTTCATCGACCAGTTGACCTGGCTGTGCGCATTGTCGACGCCATCGCCATTGGTTGTCGTGACTTTCGGCACCAGGCTCAATGCGGCTGCAACCGATGACTTGTCGGTCAGGCGGTAGCCGAAGCCGCAGGTGTAGTGGTTTTTGGTGATCGCCGGGAAGAGCGGATTGAGATACTGATCCGGAATCGGGTTGGTCGAGAAGCTCGCGCCCGCACGCAGGGCAAGCTTTTTGGTCGCCATGTACTGCATTCCGACTGACCAGACCGTCTGATCCTTCCAGTTCTGCTTCATCGTCACGTCGAGGTTCTGCCCGGCAAATCCTGGATTCGAATCATCGGCGATGAAGGTCATCGAGAACTTGTCCATAACGCTCGACCAGTCGATAAACTTCACGTCACTGGCAATCATCAGCTTGTCCGATGCCTGGTAAGCGAAACCCAGGGCTGCCGTTGCCGGCCATTCGAAATCGCGAACCTTGATCTTTCCGGTCAGTTTTTGCGTATATGGCCCGCCAAGAGTATCCCCGGCAAACGAGATGGTCGCATTGCTGGTTTCGAGATCATTAAGCTTGGTCTGGCTGTGATAGCTCGCGCCAATAGTCAGCGATTTGCTGACCTTTTGCGTAATACCGAATTTCAGCCCAGTACCAAACCCTATGGCTTCTCCAATCCAGGGGGAGTTATTCGAAAAATCGAATCGGGCGTAATGAACATTGGTAAAACTGCTAAGCGCGCCGAGCAGTGAGCCGCTGACAGAACCGCCGTTCCCCGCCATCATGCCACCCAAATGCGTCCCGTCCATATCCATCTGCAAGTCCATGCTGGCCATCACGACGTCGAATGAAGCGCCGACGGTCGTATCGTTGGTCAGGTGATACGCAACCGGGAACATGAGTCTGGCGACGCCGACCTCGCTACGGATGTCCTCTCCGCTCATGCCCGAAAATATCAATGAATTTTTTCCGAAATCAGTCCCCATACCGCCTTGGGCGAACATTGCCGCGCCCCAGCTGATGCGGCCATCGCGGCGCATGTAGGAGAGCGACGGCATGTAGAAGGCGTTGGCGACCGAGTCCTCCTTGTTGCCGCCAAACGTCACATCGACGTCAGGATGCAGGGCGCGGATGCCGAAACCGATCTCGGCTTCGCCCTCTTTCATAAAGCCGAGGGTTGCGGGGTTGTTCATTGCGGCTGAGTTCCCGGTGTCGTAGGCCGAGCCGGTGCCGCCCATCGCGAGGGATTTCGAGCCGTAGCCTTCGAGGTTCATGCCGTTGGTGGCGAATGCGGGAGTGGCTCCGAGGAGTACGAGCAGGGCCACGGCAGAACAGGTGGTTTTACGAATCATGATGTCGTGTGTTGATGTTTGATGCTTGCGGCCAACCCGATCCTCGTGACCTCGACAGCCCAATGGAGGCGGGCAACCGCCGGTCGAACACGATGGATGCGAGGATGAGCCGGGTTGATTATCCGGATCAGCGAGGCGGGCCTTAGCGGCCTGCCATACAACTTCTTTTCCGTAACCGCCGACTGTCAGAGTTGAGAGGCAAATGGGCAACAAACGTAAACAACATCAATCAGACGGAAATGCGATATATTACTATATAACCAAAGCAATATATGGTAACATTGCCGTTTCTCCAACGACTGCCGGAAATAGATTGCGCAATTCCATAAAAAAAGCGGACATCGCTGCCCGCTTTTCCATTATCTCATGACGCCTGGCGTCAAGATTCGGAAGAGTACAGCTCTGGCGCGAGTTCCCAGTGCTCGGGAGACATCCAGAGCGTCGAAAGCAAGAGTTCGCGGATGTGCGTGAACTCCTTGGGCAGCCGGTCATAGAGCCGTTCCAGCAGCTCCTCGTGTGAGAACAGCTCCTGCTTCCACGCCTCGCGGTCAACCGACATGAGCTTTGAGAACTGCTCTCTGGAGAATCCTTCCAGACCGCGCCAATCGATCGACTCATATCTCGGCATCCAGCCAAGCGGGCTTTCCACCGCGCCGGAGCGCCCGTGCACACGCCCCAACATCCACTGGAGTACCCGCATATTGTCGCCGAAACCGGGCCAGATGAACCTGCCATGCTCGTCCTTGCGGAACCAGTTGACCACGAAAATCCTCGGCGGATCGGAGAGCGTTCGCCCGACGTGCAGCCAGTGGTTGAAGTAGTCGCCCATGTGATAACCGCAGAAGGGCAGCATGGCGAAGGGATCGCGGCGCACGTCGCCGACCTTTCCCGCGGCGGCGGCGGTCTTTTCCGACCCCATCGTCGCGGCCATGTAGACGCCGTAATACCAGTTCGAGGACTGGTAAACCAGCGGAATGGTATCGCCCCGGCGTCCGCCGAAAATGAAGGCCGAGATCGGCACCCCTTCCGCGTCTTCCCAGGCGGGATCGATCACCGGGCACTGGCTGGCCGGAGCCGTGAAACGGGCGTTCGGATGGGCCGCCGACCTGCCGCAGTCGGGAATCCAGGGTTTGCCCTGCCAGTCGATGAGGTAGTCAGGAGGTGTATCGGTCATCCCCTCCCACCAGACATCGCCGTCGGGCGTCAGCGCCACGTTGGTGAAGATGCAGTTGGCGTAGAGCGAGGCCATCGCATTCGGATTGCTCTTCACCGAAGTGCCAGGCGCGACGCCGAAAAAGCCGTACTCAGGGTTGATGGCGTGCAGCCGTCCGTCCTTGCCCTTTTTGATCCAGGCGATATCGTCGCCTATCGTGGTGATTTTCCACCCCTCCATCTCGACCGGCGGAATCATCATGGCGAAGTTGGTCTTGCCGCAGGCGCTGGGGAAGGCCGCCGCGACGTAATCCTTCTCACCCTCCGGCGACTCGA
This sequence comes from Chlorobaculum sp., assembly GCA_013334655.1. Classification (GTDB taxonomy): domain Bacteria; phylum Bacteroidota; class Chlorobiia; order Chlorobiales; family Chlorobiaceae; genus Chlorobaculum. Next base: position 8,118 of record JAAXXD010000050.1, read on the forward strand.
CGCCGAGAATGAGCATGTGCTCGGCGAGCCACCCCTCGTCACGCGCCATCGAGGAGGCGATGCGCAGGGCGAAGCACTTCTTGCCAAGCAAAGCGTTGCCGCCATAGCCGCTGCCGAAGGAGACGATGGAGCGATCCTCGGGATAATGCACGATGTACTTGGTATCGTTGCATGGCCACGCCACATCTTTTTGTCCGGGCGCAAGCGGCGCGCCGACCGAGTGCAGGCAGGGCACGAACTCCGACTCCTCGTCAAGCAGTTCCAGCACCTTGCTGCCCATGCGGGTCATGATACGCATGTTGGTGACGACATAGGGGGAGTCGGTGATCTCGACGCCGATGTGCGCGATATGCGAGCCGAGCGGCCCCATGCTGAAGGGAATCACATACATGGTGCGCCCCTTCATGCAGCCGCTGAAGAGCTTTTTCAGCGTCGCCTTCATCTCTTTCGGAGCAACCCAGTTGTTGGTCGGCCCGGCGTCCTGGCGGCGAATGCTGCAAATGAAGGTGCGATCCTCGACCCTGGCCACGTCGCTCGGATCGGAACGGCAGAGATAGCTGTTCGGGCGCTTCTCTTCCGAAAGCTTGATGAATGTGCCGCTCGCGACCATCTCCCCGCACAGGCGGTCGTACTCTTCGACGGAACCATCACACCAGTAAACCGAATCAGGCTGACACAGCGCGACAGTCTCTTTGACCCACTGAAGCAACTTCAGGTTGCTGACCCAGGCAGGAGCATTGATTTCCATGGATTCCATAATTACTGATTATTGAATATTGAGGGTATTGACGCAATAAAAAAGTGCCTGAAACAGCACGCCCCGGCTGGGTTGTCCGCCGGGGCATCTGAAATCAGGGGTATTTACCATCGTCCGAACCAAAATCATGGCACGGAAATCGGGCTTGATCATTATCTGACAGCCTTTGCGCTTAAGGCCGTCCTGATGATCTGTTCGAACTCGGCCTTGCTTCTCGGCCCGACAATCACGCCGGTCAAGCGGCCCGAGGCATCGACGACAAAGGTGGTCGGAATGCCGGTGATCCCTCCATCGATGTAGCCACTGAAGGCTCGGATCAGCTCGGGCGTGGCCATCAGCACCGGCCAGGTCATGCCGTTCTGTTTCATGAAGTTCTTCACGTTCGGCACCTTCTCGTTGACCGCGATACCGACAAAGGTGAAGCCTTTGGACTCCCATGCTCGCTGAATCTGCACCATATCGGGAATCTCCGACCGGCAGGGCGGGCACCAGGTGGCGAAGAAGTTGACGATGTACGCCTTGCCCTTGAGCGAGGAGGAGGAGAACGGTCTGCCCTCTACGGTCACTCCCGAAAAAGTGGGCGCGGGTGCAGAAGCGGCGCTTGCCTGAGCGGAAAAAGTGAGCGATGCGGCAAAAACCATGAGCGCGGCCATGAGCGCGGCAAAAGGTGCGGTGATTCTTTTCATAACGGTGCTTTGAGTGACGTTTATCAGTTACAAATGTAGTAATCAGGAATGGCTTTTCAGTTGAATAATAATACGAGAATCCCTGATAATACCGTAATCCCAGATTTTTTCACCCATTTTCTGCCCCTGATAATTCTTTGTGTTTTGAGAACAAATAAGCTATATTTCGTCTCGATTTTTCCTGCCCTCGGGCGGGAAGAGCCGTATCAAGCCACCTTAGCTCAGTTGGTAGAGCAACTGTTTCGTAAATAGTAGGTCGTGGGTTCAAGTCCCTCAGGTGGCTCGCTTACGCCGAGAACCCGAGCCGGGTAACCGGAAAAGAGCCTGAATGCGGAGTTGAACGTCTCCGATGACAAACGTTTGATTGCAACCAAAATCCTATACTGAAACCATGCAAGAAGGTAAGATTTCCCAGATCATCGGCCCTGTCGTTGACGTTGATTTTCCTGAAGGCCAGCTTCCGTCCATCCTCGATGCCCTCACGGTCACCCGTCAGGATGGTTCGAAACTGGTTATCGAAACCCAGCAGCACCTCGGTGAGGAGCGCGTCCGCGCTATCGCCATGGAGGGTACCGACGGTCTGGTCAGGGGCATGAGCGTCGTCAACACCGGCAAACCAATCCAGGCTCCCGTCGGCCCGGAGGTGCTCGGAAGAATGCTTAATGTCGTCGGTGATCCTATCGATGGCAAAGGCCCGGTAAATACAAAGAAATCGTATTCCATCCACCGCACAGCTCCCAAGTTCGATGAACTTTCGACCAAAGCTGAAATGTTCGAAACCGGCATCAAGGTTATCGACCTTCTCGAGCCTTACTCTCGCGGCGGCAAAACCGGATTGTTCGGCGGCGCAGGCGTCGGCAAGACCGTGCTCATCATGGAGCTGATCAACAATATCGCCAAGCAGCAGTCGGGTTACTCTGTGTTCGCTGGCGTTGGCGAGCGCACCCGTGAAGGAAACGACCTCTGGCACGAGATGATGGAGTCGGGAGTTATCGACAAGACCGCGCTTGTGTTCGGACAGATGAACGAGCCGCCCGGAGCGCGCGCCCGCGTCGCCCTGACCGGCCTCAGCATCGCTGAATACTTCCGTGACGAAGAGGGGCGCGACGTGCTGCTCTTCATCGACAACATCTTCCGCTTCACCCAGGCAGGCTCGGAAGTTTCCGCGCTTCTCGGACGTATGCCGAGCGCCGTGGGCTACCAGCCGACCCTCAGCACCGAGATGGGTGAGCTTCAGGACAGAATCACCTCTACCAAGAAAGGCTCGGTCACCTCGGTGCAGGCCATCTACGTGCCGGCTGATGACCTTACCGATCCGGCTCCGGCCACCGCATTCGCTCACCTCGACGCCACGACCGTGCTTTCACGTCAGATCGCCGAGCTTGGTATCTATCCGGCTGTCGATCCGCTCGATTCGACCTCGCGAATCCTCGACCCGAATGTCGTCGGCGAGGATCACTACAACACCGCCCAGGCAGTCAAGCAGATTCTTCAGCGCTACAAGGACTTGCAGGACATCATTGCCATTCTCGGTATGGACGAGCTGAGCGACGATGACAAACTCGTGGTCGCCCGCGCACGCAAGGTACAGCGCTTCCTGTCGCAGCCCTTCTTCGTGGCCGAGGCATTCACTGGTCTTGCCGGCAAATACGTCAAGCTCGAAGACTCTATCAAGGGCTTCAAGGAGATCATCGAAGGCCGTCACGACAACCTTCCCGAAGCTGCCTTCTACCTGGTCGGCACCATCGAAGAGGCGATCGCAAAAGCTAAAACGCTCTAAACCAACGGCAAGACATGGCAAGTTCAGATAAAGCCTTCAAGCTCGATATCGTCACGCCGCAGAAGCTTTTCTTTTCGGGAGAGGTGACCAGCGTCATCGCTCCGGGCCTGGACGGATTGTTTCAGGTGATGAAAGGACATGCTCCTCTTCTTGCCGCGCTCAAGAGCGGCAAGGTGAGGCTCTCACTCGCTGACCGCTCCGAGAACTCGTTCCAGATCGAGGGCGGATTCTTCGAGGTGAGCGCAAACAAGGCGATTCTCCTGACCGAGGACGTCGCCTGATTCACGGCGGCACAACAACATCGAAAACATCAGCAGTACTGAAACGTGCTGCTGGTGTTTTTTGCTTTCATGAAAATTCTGATCCCCAAAGCGCTCCGCAGGGGAGAGGTCATCGGCTTGATCTCGCCATCATCGACCTGCGCCGAGCCTGAAAAAATCGACCGTGCCGTCACCTACCTTGAGCGCTGCGGCTACAGGGTCAAGACCTCGCTGTACCTGAACCGCTCCGAGCACGATCCCGCTCACACCGACCGCTACAAACTGCACGATCTCCATCAGATGTTCGCCGACCGCGAAGTTCGCGCTATCATCTGCCTGCGCGGCGGAGCCGGAGCCACGCGACTGCTCGATCGTATCGACTACGGCCTTATAGCCGCCAATCCGAAAATCCTTGTCGGATACTCCGACATCACGGCGCTGTCACTTGCGATATACCGGAAAACCGGACTCGTCAACTTTTCCGGCCCGATGGTATCCACGGAGCTGCACGCGCCAAGCAGTTACACCGAGGAGCATTTCTGGGGAATGCTGACCGATCCCGCCTATTCGAAAAAGCTGACCAATTTCTGCGGTCACGAAATCAGTTGCGTCAGGCCTGGAGCCGTCACCGGACGGCTGATCGGCGGCAACCTCTCGGTGCTCTCCTCACTGGTCGGAACGCCATACCTGCCATCGTTCACCGGCAGCCTTCTCTTCACCGAGGATGTCAACGAGCCGGCATACCGGATCGACCGGATGCTTTCGCACCTCTTCAACGCCGGACTCGCGCAGAAGTGCCGCGGCCTCATGTTCGGCAAGTTCAGTAAAAATCCCGCCGACGAAAACCGCGATTACCGGTTCAGCAAGATTTTTACCTACTACGCCAACCGGATGCACGAAGGCGCTCCCGTGATAACGGGACTCTCCTACGGTCACATCACCGAACTGATGACCCTGCCGGTCGGCGCGAGATGCCGTCTGGAGATTTCGCCGGAACGGTTCAGTTTCGGCGCGATAGCCCCGGTCGTTACGTCCTGAAACAGATTTGCTGAATAGTCTTTTACGTGATAAATTTTAGCATTTATTAACTATAACCGATCCCTGATATTATGATCCGGCTGACCAAGGGCAACGACTCCGATACAAAGAGCCAGGAACTTGTCGCCGATGTCGATACCCTCGACGCGTGGCGCGTAGTGCTTTTCAATGACGACGTCCATACCTTCGACGAGGTGATCTTTCAGATCATAAAAGCAGTTCGCTGTACGAGGTCGATCGCCGAAAAGCACACCTGGGAGGTGCACAACACGGGGCACTCGATTGTCTATGTCGGTGAAATGTCCAACTGCATCCGCGTCAGCGCCGTCCTCGAAGAGATCGCCCTGAAAACGGAAATCCAGACAGGATAATACTTTCGTGACGACTCAACATCACGAAACAGCAAATCCCTGGCAACTCTTTTTTCAACCTCGTTGCACTGTGCGTTTACAAGTTTTTTTAAATTTGAACCTTAGTTGCCATGGAGAATACGCCGGATTTCTCGATTTTACTGATCCTCGTGGGAGGGCTGAGCTGGATAATACTCTATGCCGAAGCCGTGCGCGTCGGTCTGCGCGATAAAAGCTACGCGATTCCTTTCTGGGCTGTCGGACTCAACTTCTCCTGGGCGGTGATACACACGTTCCTCGCAGGCAAGGCCGAAGGCCCGTCGCACCAGGTTGTCATCATTGCCATCAGGTTAGTGCTCGATTTTTTTGTCCTTTACACCTGGTTCAGGTTCGGCGTCAAGCACTTTCCCTCCAATCCGGGTGTACGCTGGTTCGTGCCGTGGAGCCTTCTGGTGCTTGTGGTTACGTTTGTTCTGCATAGTGCATTCATCATGCAGTTTGGCGCCTATCAGGGACTCGCCTACACGGCGTTCATGCAGAACCTCGCGATGTCGCTGCTCTTCATCGCCATGCTGGCCCGCAGAAAAAGCAGGAAGGCTCAAAGCATGATCATCGCCGTGGCAAAGCTGACCGGCTCGCTCTCGACGACCACCCTGTTCGGCATTCTGGACATAAATGCGTTACACGGCCAGAACAACCTGCTGCTTGTTATCGGAATTCTGTGCTGCCTGTTCGACCTGACCTATATCGCGTTGCTCAAACAGGCGGAACCATACAAAAAACATCGAAATGCTCAGGAAAAGGGCATTCAGGCAGAAATAGCCTGATGTCTTGAACGCGCCGGTCGCATTGCCTCGCATAGTGCACCCGGCGCGAATCACAACAGGATGCAACGAGCTATCAGATTCTGCAATAATACGCTACTAATCAGTTCCTTTTTCCCGGGCCACTTGTTCCTGAACAATCTCAGCATTCCGAAGCCGGAATGATTCCAGAGCCAGACCGCCCAAGCCGCTTTACAGGCGAACTTTCTCGCCACTGCCCAATGATCCTGGCGAGCGCGATTCAGGATCATGCGCGATAAACCTCTCGATTTCATTGCGACGATGACCGGCACGGTGCAGCGTTTGGTGAACAACCGTTTCCGCGGGCGCGTCATGAGCATCTATCTGATGGTACTGCCTGGTCTTATGCCCTTTGGCAACCTGCTGATGGGTTCGCTCTCGGAGCACCTCAGCACCTCCGTCGCGCTTCGGACAGGCGCAATCGTCACCCTCGCCGCCACGATTTTTCTCTTCATGTCGCGCAAAGAGATCACGAAAGCCTGGCAGGAGTGCCGCGCCGAGGAGTCATAGCAGGGGAGCTGGCGTATCGACGCCAATACCTCGGGCCGCTCTTTTTTCCGCAAGCCTCAATCTCACCTCTTCGGTTTTGTAAACATCTCCGGCCTCTACCGCCATCATCCCTTGCTCGACGGATTCGTCGATAAACTGTTTTCTGTACATCAGGTTATCTTACTCCTCGGGTGAACGCAGGACAGCAGCGGGTCTGCCGTTCTGGGTGATAATCAGCGAATAGCCTGTCGCCTGAACTTGTTTAAGGCAGGTTGAAATGCCTGTCTTGAACTTCACCCAGCGGTATGATGGTGCTTGAAATGCGAATGTTTATTATGATACGCTCAGATTGATGATGGCATATTCCGATCACAATTCAGCTCTATATTCGCGAATGAATATGCGCAACTTTCAGAAGCGCCGGTGATCTTCAACTGTCGTTCTGATTCGACTATTGCCGTGCGTGAGGCTGCCGGATTGCGGTGCGAAGGCGTGTACTCCGATTTCAGCAGCACCGCATTGATGAATGGGCAAGGTTCGGGTTTGGTGCTGGTGTTTGGGAGGAGGGATACGCGAGGCTGAGAGCTTGGTCTGCGCTGACGCTGCAGTAATGTGAATGCGGTATCGAGAAAAAATTCACCACAACGGTTGATGGCTAAATGCTGTTTGGCTTCAGGTGGATTTGTTCAGTACGCCCTACTTAAAAAAATCGGTCACCAGTTTCACGCTATCTTTAGTCTTGATACGATAGTTGTGCAGATACATCCAGGCTGCGCCATATTTTTCTCCTGCCGCCATGTTTTTAAAACTTCCATCTTTTGTCAATTCAGCAATATAATCCACAACTTCGTCCACATTTACCTTATCTCTGTATATATCAAAACAAGATTTGAAAATTTCGCCATACCCTGCATGAAGATGCAGGGAAAAGCGATAACAAAAGTATCCGATAATAGGCAAAATAAATACTAACAAGAAGAGAATGTTTGTGCCCGGTAGAAATAAAGGATTAAATTGAACTAACCATTTCAATAAGATATATAACAATGCAATCAGCCCGTCGATAAAAAATGCCGCCGTCACGTACACTACACTATCTGCCACAGCCGCTTGATCGTCGATCATCGTTCGCGTATCTTTATCAATCACCAACCAGATACGATTCCAGTAAAATATCGAATCCATTCCATATCGCGTTTTTGGATATTGCTCATAAGCTGCTAAAAGGTTGCCCAATCTTGTCGGAAAATCAGCAACAAAATTACCAGTATCCTCATCAATCGGAAAGCGTCGCAACTCAGCCGACAGCTCTTCATACAATCGATAATTCTTATCATTTATCGCTTTATTAAATGCATTATTAATTTTTTCAAGTCTCTGGCGTTCATGCTTAATAAATAAATTGAGCAATAATTGAGGCCAGTATCTACGGCCTTCAAGGAGGATATAGACATGCATATCACAAACAACAAAAAACCACCCACATATAACTGTAGATATAATAATAATATTTTCAGCAGTGATATGTGCCTTAAGCAACCCGAACAAAGTGTAAATCGCAGGATATAAGGCAATTGAAACAATAAATCCGGGCAAGAGTAATCTAAAAAAAAGACTCAAGCTAAAAGTAAAGGGGAGCTTCATAATCATGCTCCATGTTTAATTAAAGAAAATGAGGACGGGGAATACGCAGGTACAACAATCTGAAATGCGGTTTAAATCTTTCGCTTAATATCACCAATCAAGCCGCCTCCTGAGCCATGAGCCCCGACACAAAAAGCCTGGTTGCTTTCTTTTCCCGGCTTTTGCTTAAAAGAAACTTTCTGCCCAACTTCAATCTTCATTGATGAATGATCAATATCATCAAATTTAAAAGTATAATGATCCTGATCCGCATCTGAAAATATCATACCAACTTTCTTTTCAAGATCAACAGATATGATTTTACCTATCTTTATATCCATGATCAACTCCTATTTTTTGCATTACCCCGAATAATTGTACTCAAAAAATACTCATCAAAAAAAAGGCGGAACTGAAATAGAGGGAAAAAACCTAAAGACCGGACAGAAAAAAATTTAAGTTTAAGCTAAAAATTAATATTGATGTCGACAAAGTAACTTATTTTTCAGCCCGATCACAAGTAACACAAATAAAATAAACAACTTACTTTCATATTTATTCATCCTTACACCAGCAGTCAATAAAAATTCTGAAAAGTCACTTTAAATTTGTTTCTCAAAAAGCGTTATCCAAAAGGTTGTTGACAAAACAGAGTACTTTGTTTTGCTAAGTTTAACAAAAAAATCAGATAAAATCAAAACTTTCATGAGGAACCACAGGTCAACTTCCGCGCCAAACCAACCGTTCTGACAAGCAGCTCCTGCACGTTGCGGCGGCCATCGAGAATGCAATGGACGAAAACACTGTCATCATGTATTCGGCAAATAATCCGATACGCTGTCCAGTGAATTTCGCGATGCTCCCGGACGTGAACCTATCCACCCATCCCCTCGCCCCCCAAACTCTTCTTCCTCCCCACTCTTTACACCCGCCTCAAAATGCGTATATTACGTACCTTCCGGCCTGAGCGAATCGACCGGGAACATCGTTAATTTATGCAGGTTGCGGCGCTTTGCGCTGGCGTGACCTGAACGCCTCTCAATCAAGGCCCGTCCATGAAAGAACAACTGATCTTTGACCTTT
>JAAXXD010000051.1 GCA_013334655.1 Chlorobaculum sp.
TTTGGGATTACGTTGCCTGGATGACAATAAAAAATTTGATCAGGAATTAACTCTTTTTTCTGCTAATAAGCAAGCACGGACGCCAATTCGTCATGCCACCGTTTTTACCGTTACAAGGAATCAAGGGCGTCGGCCCGAAACGCGCCGCGATCCTCGCCGAGGCGGGCATCCGCTCGATTGCCGATCTGTACGACTGCTTCCCGCGCCGCTACCTCGACCGCACCACCATCAAGAAAATCGGCGCGTTGCGTGACGGCGAAACCGTGACCGTCGTCGGCAGCGTGACCTCCACGAGGCTCGAAGGCAGCGGCGGGCGCGGTGGTTCGCGCTTCAAGGCGCAGATCAGCGACGGCTCGGGCGTGCTCGAACTGACCTGGTTTCGCGGCGTGCACTACTTCTCGAAAACCATCCAGAGCGGCGACCTGGTCGCGGCGCACGGGCGCGTCACCTTTTTCGGACGCACGCCGGGAATGCAGCATCCTGAATTCGACAAGCTTGGCGGCGACGGTGAGGCAGCCGACGAAGGAGCGCGGGACGACGAACTTTTCAAGACCGGCGCGATCATTCCGATCTACCCCACCACCGAGGCGATGAAGCAGGCGGGCCTCAATTCGGCGGCGGTGCGGCGCATCGTGCATTGCGCCTTTCGCGACCAGCCGCTGCGCATCGTCGAATATCTCAGTCCGCCGATCATAGAATCCTACGATCTGATGCCCATCGGCGAGGCGTACCGGCAGCTCCACTTTCCCGACTCCGCCGAGGCGCTCGAACGGGCGCGGTACCGCATGAAGTGGAGCGAACTCTTCTTCGCTCAGCTCTTCTTCGCCCTGCGCCGCAGCGAGGAGCACCGGCTGCTCACCTCGGCGCGTTTCGAGCGTTCGGGCGACAAGACCGCCGGACTGCACGAGCGTTTGCCCTTTACCATGACCGGAGCGCAGAAGCAGGCGGTGCGCGAGATTTACCACGACCTCAAAAGCGGCCGCCAGATGAACCGCCTCCTGCAGGGCGACGTGGGGTCGGGCAAGACACTCGTGGCGCAGTTCGCCATGACGCTTGCCGTGGACAACGGTTTGCAGGCGGCCTTCATGGCCCCGACCGAAATTCTCGCCTTTCAGCACTACGCCGGACTGCGCCACTCGCTCGAACCGCTCGGCATCCGCGTGGCGCTCCTGACCGGTCGCCAGAAGAAAAAGGAGCGCGAGGCGCAGCTCGCCCGTCTCGAACAAGGCGAAATCGACATCGCCGTTGGCACCCACGCCATCATCGAGGCGGGGGTGCGGTTCCATCGCCTCGGCCTCGTCATCATCGACGAGCAGCACCGCTTCGGCGTGTTGCAGCGCAAGGCGTTGCAGGAGAAGGCTGAGAATCCGCATGTGCTGCTCATGACCGCGACGCCGATTCCGCGCACGCTCACGATGGGCATCTACGGCGACCTCGATGTCTCCGTCATCGCTGAAATGCCCGCCGGGCGCAAGCCGATCCAGACGCGCCTCTGCCGCGATGAACAGAAGCCGGAGCTGTATCGCCTTTTGCGAAAGCAAGTTGCCGAGGGGCGACAGGCGTACATCGTCTATCCGCTGGTCGAGGAGTCGGAGAAGATGGACCTGAAGGCGGCCACCGAAAGCTACGAGCAACTGAAACTGGAGGTGTTCCCGGAGTTGCGGCTCGGGCTGATCCACGGGCAGCTTCCGGCGGCGGAGAAGGAGGCGGTGATGGCGGAGTTTCGCGGCGGGCGGCTCGACATTCTCGTTGGCACGACGGTGATCGAGGTGGGCGTCGATGTGCCGAACGCCACGGTGATGGTGATCGAGCACGCCGAGCGCTTCGGCATTTCGCAGCTCCACCAGCTTCGCGGGCGCGTCGGGCGCGGCGAGCACGCCTCGTCGTGCTTTCTCGTCTACACGAAGCTGGCCGGTGACGCGAAGGAGCGGTTGCAGGCGATGGCCGCGACCAGCGACGGATTCCGCCTCTCCGAGATCGATTTGCAGATTCGCGGCGCGGGCAACATGCTGGGGCGCGAGCAATCCGGCGCGGCGAGCGGCCTGAAGATCGCCGACCTGCTCACCGACGGCGAAATCATGCGCTCGGCGCGAGCGGCGGCGTTCGAGCTGATCCGCCGCGACGAGCGGCTCTCGCTGCCCGAAAACGCCATGATCCGCGCCTATTACGAGAATCACTTCCGAAAGCGAATCTCGCTGGCGGACGTCGGGTGAGCGGTTGTCTCCTAATGCGGAATATCCAGATGATGACGCGCGAGGCGCACCAGAATCTCGACGATGCTTCGCAGGCCGGGAAACAGGTTGTAGGTCTCTGCCAGAAAAAGCACGAGCAGCGTATTGACAATGTGCATTTTCTCTTGCAGGGCGGTCAACGCTTTTTCGACCCCGTTCCGAATGAATGCTGGTTTGCTGAAGAGATAGACGATGGCGGGAGCGATCAGGAGCGAACCGAGAATGTCGGAGGGATAGTGCCAGCCGAGAGCGACCCGGCAAACACCCGCGCTGAATATCGCCCAGAGGAAGGCGAGAAGGCCCATTCTCCGGTTTACCAGAAAAATTACGGAGGAGAGCGCGAAGTAGAGCATGGCGGTGTCGCTCGGGAACGAACTTTGGTGATCCCAGTCAGAAGAGTGCATATACAGGCGCAGCGTGGCATCGAGCACCGGGCGCGTATGAACGTGGAGCACGTACTGCATCGTGACCGAAAGAAATACCGCGAAGCAGGTGGCCACAAGCCCGATCAGAATCCTGCCTCGTCGCTCTATCGTGCTGTTGCCGAACCAGTAGATCAGGAGCGGAAAAAAGAACGGGAGGTTTCTTATCAGAGGGTTTTCGCCAACGTTATAAATTACTATCCGGAAGAGCTGGTTTGTGGCAAGGAACGTATCGAGCGCCGTGACGACAGCGCGATCGAGAGAGATAATGGTCATGCCTGACTGAACGCAAAGAGTTTGACGGAGGGGTAAACAGCTGAAAGTCGCCTGCTTGCCAGTGATGCTTTACATTGGAATGTAACACAATATGGCTGCTTTTTGTTTGCAGCAATGCCAGGCTCTCCGCATCGGATATTCTGAAAATCACGGACGTTATTTGCCCGATGATCCTCATGCGCTTCAACGGCGGAAATGTGTATATTTTCCGCTTTGCACTCCGGCTTAGGGCCGGTCGCTGCATCAGAGGATTATCCGCATATAATATTTGGTGAATGAAAGAAACGCTTTCGGGTGTGGTGACGCGCGTCACCGGCGCATCGTATATCGTCGAAACGGCTGATGGCCTGAAGGTCAGGTGCCGAACCGTAGCCAGCACCGCGAGCGAAAACGAGGGGGCGAACCTCGTGGCGGTCGGCGACCAGGTCGAGTTCAGGCTGAAGGCTTCGGAGACCGAGATGGCCGAGGGGGTGATTTCTCGCGTCGAGGCGCGGCGCACGGCGCTGGTTCGGCGGCGCGAGGTGCGGCGCAACCGGAGCAAGGAGAAGGAGCAGGTGATCGTCGCCAACATCGATCAGCTCGTGCTCATCACCTCGTTCGACGATCCGCCCTTCAACAGCCGCCTCGTGGATCGCTACCTCGTTTTCGCCGAATCGGAGAAGTTGCCGCTCCTGATCGTGGTCAACAAGATCGATCTCGACGACGAGGGGATGGTCGAGGATGATCTGGAGGTCTATCGAGCGCTCGGCTGTAATATCTGCCTCGTCAGCGCTGAGGATGGCCGCGGGATCGATGAGCTTCGCGAGCTGCTGCGCGACCGGATGTCGGCCTTCAGCGGCCACTCGGGCGTCGGCAAATCGACGATTATCAACCTGCTTGTCGGACGCGAGGAGCTGCGCACCGCCGAGACAAGCGGCAAGACCGGCAAGGGGGTGCATACCACCACCAGCTCGGCGATGTTTCCGCTGCCGGGCGGCGGCTACGTGATCGACACGCCGGGCATCCGCGAGTTCAACCTCTCGGGCATCACCCGCGAGAATCTGCGCTTTTACTACACGGAGTTCCTGCGCTACATGCCGGAGTGCGCCTTTTCGTCGTGCAGCCACACCGTCGAGCCGGGATGCGCCGTCATCGCGGCGGTCGAGTCGGAAGCCATCGCCCCGGAACGCTACGAAAGCTACCTCGCCCTGCTTGACTCGCTCGAAGAGTGAGCGCGTCGACGTTGTGTGTACGTTGTCAGGAAGAATTGATACTTGGGGAATCCGGCAAAATATCCTGTCATTCTGAGTCCGACCCGACAATCGTCGGGACGGGCGAAGAATCCAGAATGGTTTGTAAGATACTCTGAATTAAGGAGTTATCGCGTAATTTCGAGGAGACTGGATTCTTCACTTCGTTCAGAATGACAATCCAAAACTGATCGGTTTATTTTGAGCCGATGACGTCCGCTACAGCCATATATCGTAAAGAGTTGCAACCACCGGATCAACAATCAGTCCGAACCAAAAAGAACTTAGCTATGATCGTTACCATCAATCCAGCTACCGGCGAGCGTATCGCCGAATATCCGGCGATGCTTGCCGGAGAGATCGATTCCGTGCTTCGCCAGGCCGAGGGGGATTTCCGCCAATGGCGCTCGACCAGCTTCGCGGAACGGAGCGCCTGCATGAAGCGGCTCGGCGAGTTGCTTCGCGCGGAGGCTGCCGGGCACGGACGGCTCATCTCGCTCGAAATGGGCAAGCCGCTCGCGCAGGCGGTGGCCGAGGTGAACAAGTGCGCCTGGGTGTGCGATTACTTTGCCGACCATGCCGAGGAGTTTCTTCGACCCGAAGAGAGCGCGATTGACGGGTCGAGAGGCGTTGTGCAGTTCGAGCCGCTTGGCGTCATTCTCGGTGTCATGCCGTGGAACTTCCCGTACTGGCAGGTGATCCGCTTCGCCGCACCCGCGATGATGGCCGGGAATGGCGTCGTGGTCAAGCACGCGCCGAACGTCACCGGCTGCTCCATCGCCATCGAGAAGCTCTTCCGCGACGCCGGTTTCCCGGAGCATCTCTACCGCGCGGTGCACATCGACCTCGACGAGGTTGACCGGCTCACCGGCTTCATGATCGACCATCCGGTCATCAAGGCGGTCTCCGTCACCGGCAGCACCGGCGCGGGCCGGGCGGTGGCGACCAAAGCGGGTTGGGCGCTCAAGCGCAGCGTGCTGGAGCTGGGCGGCAGCGATCCCTACATCGTGCTCGACGACGCCGATCTCCGCCAGGCGGTCGATGCGTGCGTTGCCGGACGCCTGCTCAACGCGGGCCAAAGCTGCATCGCCGCAAAGCGCTTCATCGTGCAGTCGGGCGTGATCGAAGAGTTCACGCGGATGATCGTCGATAAGATGCAGCGCGCGGTGATGGGCGATCCGTTCCGCGAAGGGACGGAGGTTGGCCCCATCGCCCGCGCCGACCTGCGCGATCTCGTCCACTCGCAGGTGCAGCGAAGCGTCGAGGCAGGCGCGGCGCTGCTTTGCGGCGGCCACCTGCCCAACGCGCCGGGGTGCTACTATCCGCCAACTGTCCTCTCCGGTGTCAAAAAGGGGATGGCCGCCTACGAAGAGGAGATTTTCGGGCCGGTGGCGACCATCATCGAAGTGTCCGACGACGACGAAGCGGTCGCGGTGTCGAACGACAGCGACTACGGCCTCGGCTCCGCCGTATTTTCGAGCAGCGCGGAGCGAGCGCTCGCCATCGCCGAACGGCTCGAAACGGGCAACTGCTTCATCAACGCGATGGTCAAGTCCGATCCGCGCCTCCCCTTCGGCGGCGTCAAGCACTCCGGCTACGGGCGAGAGCTGTCGCACCACGGCATCCGCGAATTCGTAAACATCAAGACACTGCTGCTGCCGGGATGAGTCGGAGCGCGGCGATGACCATACATCGCAAAAGTCCAGTCGATATTTTGTGCTCACCCTGTTCCGATTTATCGCAAATTCGGTGAAGTCAAGACAATCCGGAACGCCTGCCTGTAAATATCAGAATAAGAGAGGGTCAGAAATTCTGACCTCTCTCTTTCCACAACACCCGGCGAACGGAGTTGCCGAGGTCGTCTGACTCGTCCTCACGGTTTTCTTGCTGCCCTGGTCTTCAGATGTTCACTCTTTCCTTTTTTTACTGAGAGTGACCTGAGGTAGTTTCTCCGCGAGCAAGAACACAATCCTTCTCCGCGCAGCCACCGGATTTACGGTGTCTGAACCTTGACTACGTGAGCATTACACTCCCTTGCCTGCGTCCATGCCGGGGAGGCACAAATAAAAAAGCCGCAGTTGCCTGCGGCTTTATCAGAACGTTGCTGAGGAGCGACTTTAGAAGGTAACGGTTGCCCAGAGCTCGCTGCGGAGACGCTGCTGATCGACATATGTTACACCGTTTGACTCAGTTTTGTTGGTCAGGTAGCGAAGGGTCGGCTGGATCGTGAAGCTGCCGGCAGCAGAGGAGTATACCGGAATCTTGTACTGTGCCCAGACGAAATTGTTGGTGTACTTGACATCGGTAACACCAGACTTGTCGGTGGTGTGGTTGTAGTCGTACCAAGCCATGAAGTTGCCGTATTCACCTTTCACTCTGAGCTGGTAGCCGTCGTAATTTGTCTTAGCGCCGCTATTCGGATCAGAATCATTGCAGTCGGTGAAGAATGCACCGAAGCCAAGTTTGAGCTTGCCAGCAGGAACGCCGACCAGTGCACCGAAGGTGTAAGGAGTCACCTGTGAGTGAACAACGGTCAGTGACTGTGTCCAGATATCGGAGTTGGTCAGGACAGTCAGGAACTGCGGCTCGAGGGTAACATCACCAACGTTGAACTTGTAGTCGAGGTGCAGGGCATAACCGTCGTTCAGGAGGCCATCGCCTTTAAGGTGAGTATCATTTCCCGACTCGTTGTCAAGCACGACGAGGGTCGCATTCAACATGCCGTCGCCGATCTTGGTGCCGTAGTTTGCACCGTAGACGCGGTCATAATTGATGTTGGCAACTGGATTTTCAAGCGGCTGGGTCGGATAAAGGGTCAGATCGAAGATCGGGTTGTTGAACGAACCGAGCGGCAGACGGCCAACCATGTAGTGGCAATCCTTCAGCATGCGACCGAAGTAGAAGTTCGACACGTTAAGCGTCAACGGTGCCTCGGTGTTGCCGTAGCCGACAGTTTTCCAGCCACCGGCGGCGTTGTTCTCGTCCATGACGAGGGCTTTGAAGAAGTAACCGTCGCCCAGATCGGCTGAAGCGTTCAGGCGGACGCGATACTGCCAGACAAGGTCATCGTTTTTGGTGTTCGCGGTGTCGCCGGTGTAAGAGGTATCCCTCAGTCTTACGCTGGCGTCGCCGCCGAGTTTCAGTTCTGCCGAAGCGGGTGATGCGTATGCCAGTACTGCGAACATCGCAGCAAGAGATAGCATTTTTTTCATCTTGTGTTCTCCGTTAGGTTGTGTGATGCGTGTTGTCAAGACAAAATCTGACCGCCTTAGGGGCGATCCGTTTCCACTCAAAGAGTGGAAACACATAGAATACAAAAGAACGGGTGTGGTTATGGTTAGCGCTAAATTAAGTAAATAGTATTGATTAGTCCAAAAAAAAGATGCGTTTCCTTTTTTATGGGTGATTCTCTTACAAGATTACAAATTCTGAAAAAACCGGTTATTTGCTCTGTTTATCGAAAGATAAGCTGCTTGGCATGGGGCCGATCATTCTCTGTAACCGGGTGAAGAGATGTTTTTGGTATCCGAAGCTTTATATGTGGATATATATAATATTTATACGTCTACATAGATTATGTACAGAGGTCATCTTGTCGTGGATGAAGTAAGTGGAGGGGCAATCGTGAAATATTTCGTTTATTGCCGCACGAAAGCATTGATCACCGCAACCGATATTGTATATGCATCATTCTTCGAGAATGCCGGTTCATCTGAGAGTCAGCGCCCTGTGCGTTCAGGATGGCCATGGGCTGTTTGTCGAGCACCGGAGTTTTGCGCCGGAAGACCCGGCCATGCCGGAAAGCTACTGGATTCTGCCGGGCGGGGTCGTGGAGCGTGGTGAAACGCTCGAAGAGGCGCTCCGGCGGGAGGTGCTTGAGGAGACCGGCCTGGAGTGTTCGGTGGGCGGGATGGTCTTCATCAAGGAGCTGCTCTGGCCTCATC
Organism: Chlorobaculum sp.; assembly: GCA_013334655.1. Classification (GTDB taxonomy): domain Bacteria; phylum Bacteroidota; class Chlorobiia; order Chlorobiales; family Chlorobiaceae; genus Chlorobaculum. The sequence goes on from JAAXXD010000051.1 coordinate 8,103, forward strand.
CGGGTTTGCCAGGGCAGGGGGAGCGGCACCATTCGGTCTCGCTTGGATTTCATTGCGAAGTGACCGGCGGCACGCTTGTCACGGGCCGCGATCCGGAACTCCCCGACGAAAAGCAGGTGATACTCGAAAGCCGCTGGCTGCCACTCGCGGAGCTGCCCCGTTACCGCCTCTATCCTCCGTTTCTCTACGACTTTATCGACTCGGGGCTCCGCCGTGGCTTTGGCACCTTCTGCCCGGAGTTCTTCGACTCGAAGCAGTGATGTAAGGCGAGATGAAGAGGGCAACCGCAAGGGATTGCCCCACAACAGAAATGGCGGAAATTTGCATTGTTTCCCGGTCTTTCGCAGGGGCTGGCCTTGCGCCTGCCCGAATTCCGGTTATCAGACAGACCAGACCGATCCGTTGCGGTGCGGTGCGGTGCGCCGCCCCCTACCTCATCTTACAAATCAACAATCATCCCAAGTGTGGTGTAGCTCTCGGGTTTGTAGTAGTACATCCCCTGACGGCTCATGCCAGAGAAATAATTGGCGGCGACCCGGACGTTTTTCAGGCCGATCGAGGTCAGACGCATTCCCGCTTGCAGGTTCCAGGTACCACGATAGCCATTGGTTTTGCCCTCCTCCCAATTCCATTTTGGAAGCAGCTTGAAGTCGGCGGCCACATAGGCGTGCGACGGCAGTCCGATTTCCGCGCCCGCCTGGAATGAACTCGGGCTGATTCCAGCCGGCAGGGTGTGGTACATGTACTGGTAGCCAAGATAGACCCGGCGGCCCGGCGCGGAGAGCGCTCCCGTCACGTTAACGAACTCGCGGCTGTAGGTGAAGGGAATCTTGCCGCCGGGAACGAGTGCTTCATCGAGCCAGTCGCCGTTCTCGTCGGTGTGGCCGTCTTCGAAGTGGGCCGAGATGTGGCTCAGGCGAACGCGGACGCTCGCTTCGTCGAACGACAGCGGTTTTTCCCTGAGCTGATGTCGGAAGGTTGTGTTGATGCCGAACAGATAGTCGATGCAGTCTACGGGGAACTTGAAATTGCTGGTTCTGTTGAGCTGCGACCAGGTGGCGAAATCGATACCGACGGCAAAGCTCTTGTTTTTGTTCTGATAGAGGTCAGCCGAGGTGCCGATGTCGAGCTGGAGCTTTTTCTTGCCGAGCATGGGCATGACGGCGATTCGCGGCTCAAGCGGGTCGGCGAGCAGCGGCTCGAACAGGGTATCCAAGGTTAGCTTGATGGCCGATTCAGCCATGGCAGGTCGAACCGGAGCTGCAACGCAAAGAGCGCTGAGCATCGTTGCCGTCAGTAGAGAGGTGCGTTTGTTCATGGTGTATGGTTCTTGATCGATGAGTGTATATATAAGTATGACGTCTCGGTTCATCCGGCCAGCAGTCGGCGCAGCACGGCCATGCGTACGGCAACGCCGTTGGTAACCTGCTCCATCAGCATACTGCTCGAATAGCCCGGTGGTTGGATGCGGTCAGCTACGAGGTTCGATATTTCGATTTCGCGATTGATCGGGCCAGGGTGGAGCACCGGCATGTGTTTTTTCAGCCGGTCGAGTTTTTCGTCGGTCAGGCCGTATGACGCCGAGTACTCTTCGAGCGACGGGATGAAGCCGCCGGTCGCCCGTTCGAGCTGGAGCCGGAGCACGATGGCCGCGTCCGCCCAGGCGAGCGCTTCGTCGATGCCGGTAAAGACCCGCACGCCAAGCTGTTCGATGCGGCCTGGCAGCAGGGTCGTGGGCGCGCAGACGGCGATTTCCGCGCCAAGCGTCTTGAGGCCGATGATGTTCGACCGCGCCACGCGGCTGTGAAGAATGTCGCCGAGGATCATGATCTTCAGCCCTTCGATCCGCCCGAAGTACTCGCGCAATGTGAGGATGTCGAGCAGCGCTTGGGTCGGGTGCTCGTGCGTGCCGTCTCCGGCGTTGATCACCGGGTGGCGGGTGATCGAGGCCACGAAATCCGCCGCGCCGGAGGAGGGGTGGCGCAAGACGAAGGCGTCCACCTTCATCGCTTCGAGATTTCTGATGGTGTCCGACAGGGTTTCCCCTTTCGTGACGCTGCTCGCCGCCGCCGTGAAGCTGAGCGTACTCGCGCCGAGATGCCGCGCGGCAAGCTCGAACGAGAAGCGGGTGCGGGTGGAGTTTTCAAAGAAAACGAGCGCGACGCGCCGGTTGGCGAGCACTGGCTCGAAGGTCGGGTGGTCAGCTTTGAGGCCCGCGCGATAGCTGGCGGCAAGGTCGAGAAGATCGTGAAGCGTGGTGGCGGGCAGCCCGTATAATCCCGTGAGGTGGTTCAAAAGTGCGAAAACGGTTAAGTGTTGGTTGTGCTTTGCGAAATTAAGAAAATTTTGACGATCATACACCACTGCCCCGAATCGTCGTCGAGGAACTGTCAGGGGAACGGCGATGGGGGAAGAAAATTGAAGATATTCAGGAGGGTTTTAACCCGACGGACATTCAAAACTCTTACATTCATGTTGCCCCGGCTTTCAAGTCGGGGATGAGATTTCGAGCCACCTCTAAACCCTTCACATGCACGAAATGTCCATTGCCATGTCAGTGATCGAGGCCGTGGTTGGCAAGGCCCGCCAGGAGGGCGGCGGCAAAGTTACCGGCATCGAGCTGGTTGTGGGACGGCTGGCGGGCGTGCAGGTCGAATCGCTGCGATTCTGCTTCGACGCCGCGACGCGCGACACGCTTGCCGAGGGAGCGGAGCTGACAATCGAGGAGCGCGAAGGCCGTGGCCGCTGCGAATCGTGCGGCGCGGAGTTTCTGGTGACGAGTTTCTACGCGAAGTGCCCGTCCTGCGGGCAATTCAGAGTGCGGATCGAATCCGGCGAGGAGCTGGCGGTGCGTTCGTTCACGATGGAGTAAAAGGGTGGACGGATCGGTGTTAACAGTTATTACTCTGGCAACAAAAAATCGCAACCGTCGCCGTTGAAAGAGATTGGGCTAAAGCCCTGAATTATTTTGTGTTATTAGCATACCCCGGACTGAAGTCCGGGGCAATTGTTTAAGAGTTTTAGGCAGAATTAATAATACCAGATTCAACGGGAGTAAAATTAATATGTGCGATACCTGCGGTTGTTCGGGGGATGGGGGCGCGGTGCTGCGCAAGCCGGGCGTGAAGGATTACCACGTTCATGTCGGCGATGAGGGCGGTCATCATCACCATCACGAACACGACCACCATCATGAGCACGATCACGGTCACGATCATCACCACCACCACGATCACGGTGAGGCTCGCAAAGTGCAGGTCGAGCAGGATGTGCTGTTGCAGAACAACCTGCTCGCCGAGCGCAATCGCGGCTGGTTCGAGGCGCGGCGCGTGCTGGCGCTGAACTTCCTCAGCTCGCCCGGCTCCGGCAAGACCTCGATTCTCGAAAAAACCATCCCGATGATCCGGCAGCATTGCCCGGTCACGGTGATCGAGGGTGACCAGCAGACCACCAACGACGCCGACCGCATCGACGCGCTTGGCGTGCCGGTGATACAGGTCAACACCGGCACCGGCTGCCACCTCGACGCGCAGATGGTGCAACGCGCCGTGCGTGAACTCGACCCGCCGGAGCGCTCGCTGCTCTGCATCGAGAACGTGGGCAACCTGGTCTGCCCGGCGCTCTTCGACCTCGGCGAGGCGGCCAAAGTGGTGGTCATAAGCACGACCGAGGGCGAGGACAAGCCCATCAAGTATCCCACGATGTTCCATCACGCGGACGTCGTGCTGCTCAACAAGATCGACCTGTTGCCGCATCTCGATTTCGACGCGGCCAAATGCCGCGACTACGCCATGCAGGTCAATCACCATCTCGAATGGATCGAAGTTTCCGCGAAAACCGGCGAGGGGTTCGACCAGTGGATCGCATGGCTGAAAGCGAAGCTCGCGGCGCTCTGAGCAGTCGCGCGAACCGTGAACGCCGCCGGATCGCGGTCGCCGGAATCGTGCAGGGCGTGGGTTTTCGCCCCTTCGTCTGGAGGTTGGCGCAGCGTTTCGGCTTGGTGGGATTCATCCGCAACACAGGCTTCGGCGTCCTGATCGAGGTCGAGGGCTTGCCGGAGTCGCTCGACCGCTTCGAGGCCGCCTTGCTCGACGAAGCGCCGCCGCTGGCCCGCATCGATTCGCTCGTCCGCCAGCAGATCGCGTCCGTCGAAGGAGAATCGGGATTCGTGATTCTGGAGTCGTCCGGCGGCGAGTCGATGGAGACGCTCATTTCGCCCGACATCGCCGTCTGCAAAGCCTGCCTGCACGAAATCGCCGATCCCGCCGGGCGGCGCTACCGCTACGCCTTCACCAACTGCACCGATTGCGGGCCGCGCTACACCATCGTCGAGCGCATTCCCTACGACCGCCCCTTCACCACGATGAAAGGCTTCGCGCTTTGCCCGGAGTGTCTCCGAGAGTACGACGATCCCGCCGACCGCCGCTTTCACGCCCAGCCGAACGCCTGCCCGGTCTGCGGGCCGAAGCTCGAACTGCGCGATGCGCACGGCCTCCGGCTGGAGGTCAGCGACGAGATTACGGCGTCTGGCGAGTTGCTGTCGGACGGGAAAATTCTCGCGATCAAGGGGGTCGGTGGATTCCATCTCGCCGTCGATGCTTCGAACGAGGAGGCCGTCCGGCGTTTGCGAAGCCGCAAGGGACGGGAGGAGAAGCCACTCGCCGTGATGGTGCGCGACCTCGCCGCTGCCCGTGCGCTGTGCGAAATCGGCGCGGATGAGGAGACCGCGCTGAGTTCGCCCGAAGCGCCCATCGTGCTGCTTCGCAAGCGTCCCGATTTGCCGCTCGCTCCGTCCATCGCGCCCGGCAACGACCGGCTTGGTGTGATGCTGCCCTACTCGCCGCTGCACTGGCTGCTCATGCGCGAAGGGCCGGGGGTGCTGGTGATGACCAGCGCCAACTTCAGCGAGGAGCCGCTCGTTGCCGACAACGCCGAGGCGCTCGAAAGGCTGGCGGGCATCGCCGATGCCTTCCTGATGCACGACCGCCCTATCGCCCGGCGCTGCGACGACTCGGTGGTCGTCCGTCTCGCCGGAGCGGTACGCATGGTGCGCCGGAGCCGTGGCTACGTGCCCGCGCCGATCAGGCTCGCGGAGAGCGGCCCGCCGCTGCTCGGTACGGGCGGCGAGCTGAAGAACGCGCTCTGCCTCGTGAAGGGCAACGAGGCGTTCATGAGCCAGCACATCGGCGACATGAAGAATTACGAGGCGTACCGCCACTTCGACGAGGTGGCGGCGCATTTGCAGCACATTTTCAGGACGGAGGCTGCACTTCTCGTGCACGACCTCCATCCCGCCTATCTCACTACCCGCTGGGCGCAAGAGCAGGGCAAGCCGACGCTCGGCGTGCAGCACCACCACGCGCATCTTGCCTCGTGCCTCGCTGAACACCGGCACAGCGGCCCGGCCATCGGCATTACGCTCGACGGCGTTGGTTACGGTACCGACGGCACGGCGTGGGGCGGCGAGGTGCTTGTCGGCGATGCTGCTGGAGTCACGCGCTTCGCCTCGCTGGAGCCAATGCCGCTGCCCGGCGGCGACGCGGCGGTACGGCAAATCTGGCGGACGGCGCTCGGCTGGCTCCACCGGAGCGGCGTGTCGCCCGAAGGATTGCCGTGCCTGTCGAATCCGCAGTCGGCGCAGGTGCTCGAACTGCTCGCCAAGGGGGTCGGCACGGCGGAAAGCTCCGGCTGCGGACGCCTTTTCGACGCTGTCGCCTCCATCTGCGGCCTGCGCCACGAAGCGCATTACGAAGGGCAGGCGGCCATCGAGCTGATGCAGGCGGCGGGCGGGCGGCTCGCCGACGCGGGCTACAGCTTCGGCTTCGAGCGGCATCGCGGGCGCTGGCTGATGCTCATTTCGCCGATGCTCCGCGAAATCGCCTCTGCCGTCCGCGCTGGCGCAGGAACCGCCGAGGTCTCCCGCCGATTCCACCGCACGCTCGTCGGCCTGTTTTCAGAAGTGACGCGCATGGCCTATCTTGAAACCGGCCTCAAAACCGTAGCCCTCAGCGGCGGCGTCTTCCAGAACCAGCTTTTGACCGAAGCGCTCGCCCACGATCTCGAAAGCAACGGCTACAAGGTGCTTATGCACAAGCAAGCGCCCACCAACGATGGCGGGCTCAGCCTCGGGCAAGCCGCGATCGGGCGGGAGTTTTTGCGGGGGAACTACCGGGGCGTTGAAAAATTGGACTGAATGGACTTGGTGGACGCCGTGGACAGGAACGCGAGGAAGAAAAACCTTTCCGCACTTCTTCTTACATTGTCCACTTCGTCCACAACGTCCACTTTTGCAACAGACCCGCTTGTTAATCTGAAACTACCATTGATACCATGTGTTTAGCTATTCCGGGAAAAGTCATAGAAATCCGTGAAGAGAACGGCCTTAAAATGGGCACGGTGGATATCAGCGGCGCTCTCACGAAAGCGTGCCTTGAGTACGTGCCGGAGATCGCCATCGGGCAGTACACCATTGTTCATGCGGGTTTCGCGCTGAAGATCATCGACGAGGAGGAGGCTGCCGAGAGCCTGAAGCTCTGGGACGAGCTGATCAAGAGCGGCGCGTTCGATGTGAATGACGAGCCAACTGATGATCGCTGATCGCCTTGTTCTCGTGTGACCCATTTGGTACGCGACTGCGTTTAATCTTGTCATTCTGAGTCCGACGCAGTCGGGCGAAGAATCCAGAGAGTCTCGCAAAGTATTTTAGATCATTCAATTATGGTGATTTTCCGAAAAAACTGGATTCTTCACTTCGTTCAGAATGACAGAGCAGAAGAATGCATGACGTTTTGTTGCAGCTATTTCATCTCTTGTAGTTCATGAAATTCATCGACGAATATCGTGACCCGGCTCGCGCCCGTGCTTTGCTTGACCGCATCCGGCTGGTGGCGCGGCGGGAGTGGACGATCATGGAGATTTGCGGCGGGCAGACGCATTCGATTTTGCGCAACGGGATCGACCAGCTTTTGCCGCCGAACGTGCATCTCGTGCATGGGCCGGGGTGCCCGGTGTGCGTGACGCCGCTTGAAACCATCGAGCGGGCGCTGGCGATTGCCGCCATGCCGGGGGTGATTCTCACGAGTTTTGGCGACATGCTGCGCGTGCCGGGCAACTCGAAAGACCTGTTCATGGCGCGGAGCGAGGGGGCGGATGTGCGCGTCGTCTTTTCGCCGCTCGAAGCGTTGCAGATCGCGCGCGACAATCCGCAGAAAGAGGTGGTGTTTCTCGCCGTCGGCTTCGAGACCACGGCTCCGGCCAACGCGATGGCCGTCCGGCAGGCGGCGCGGGAGGGGCTTGGCAACTTCAGCGAGCTGGTGAGCCAGGTGATGGTGCCTCCGGCGATGCGCGCGATTCTCTCCTCGCCCGACAACCGCGTGCAGGGGTTCCTCGCCGCCGGGCACGTCTGCGCCATCATGGGGTACGAGGAGTACGAGCCTGTCGCGGCGGAGTTCAGCGTGCCGATCGTGCCCGCCGGGTTCGAGCCGGTCGATCTGCTCGATGGCATCCTGAAGGTGGTCGAGATGCTCGAAGCGGGCCGGTCGGGCGTGGTGAACGCTTACGGGCGCGTGGTCAGCCGCGAGGGCAACCCCGAGGCGCGGCGCGTGATGCGGGAGGTGTTCGAGGTGGCCGACCGTCCGTGGCGCGGCATCGGCGTCATTCCGGCAAGTGGCCTCGTGCTGCGCCCGGAGTACGAGCGCTTCGACGCCGAAAAGCGCTTCGACGTGGGCCACATCGCCCCGCGCGAGTCGCCCCTGTGCAAGAGCGGCGAGGTGCTGCAAGGCCACCTCAAACCCTCCGACTGCCCGGCTTTCGGACGGGAATGCACCCCGCAAACCCCGCTCGGCGCAACAATGGTCTCCTCCGAAGGAGCCTGCGCCGCGTACTATCGCTATCACCGAAGTGTCAGAAGTTGAACCATTTAGTCTGTCTAACAACGATGAAAAAACTGATTCTCTGCTTACTCACAGTCTTCGCACTGCTGGGGCCAACAACAAGTTATGGGCAAACTCCAACGCAGAAAGAGATTTCTGAATTGAAAATAGCGGCGGAACAAGGTGATGCTCAAGCTCAATTATTGATCGGAATGATGTACGCCATAGGCGATGCTGTGCAACAAAATTATACAGAATCGCTGAAGTGGTATCGTCTTTCCGCGGCCCAAGGGAATGCAGGCGCCCAATTTTATATCGGAGTCATGTATGCCAAAGGCGAAGGCGTAAAGCAGGATTATACGGAAGCGTTGAAGTGGCTTCGTTTGTCTGCCGCACAAGGTAACGCCAAAGCTCAATGCAACATCGGGTTGATGAACGCTAATGGTGAAGGTGTAAAGCAGGATTATACAGAAGCCATGAGATGGTTTCGCCTGTCCGCAGCACAGGGTGACGATTACGGACAATACCGTATCGGATTGATGTACTTTATGGGCGAAGGGGTAAGGCAGGACTATACGGAAGCTTTGAAATGGTTTCACCTATCCGCTGCTCAGGGTGACGCCGGAGCACAATACACCATTGGAGTGTTTTACGAGAATGGTTTCGGCGTGAGACAGAACAAGCGCACAGCAAAAGAGTGGTTTGGAAAAGCTTGCGACAATGGTTTTCAACTGGGATGTGATGAGTACCGAAAATTGAATGAGCAAGGATACTGAACCATCATCTTTTGTCCGTTAAATCCCAATCCCACAAACCCATGCAGCTCAGTTGTCCGGCTCCGATACTTCAGCATGAAACCGTCCAGATGGCTCATGGCGCGGGGGGGCGTTTGTCGCAGGAGCTGACGGCGCGGGTGTTCATGCCGCATCTCGGCAATCCGGTGCTCGATCAGCTCGACGATCAGGCGCGGT
>JAAXXD010000120.1 GCA_013334655.1 Chlorobaculum sp.
CGGGAAGGACAGACGGGACACGGGACGCCTTTCGGCAAGCTCCGGGGACGAATCCCGCTGAGAGAGCTTTTGGCACCGTGTCCATAGGTAATGGGGATGCCGGAAAATCAGCAACAAATGTACGAATCGGTAAGGTGCTTTGCAAAACTTTTGTGCTCTTTAGGAAGAAGTGGACGGCGTGGTGGTTGTGAACGGCTTGAGCAGGATGATTGTTAGCGCGAAGTTTACAGTGTGAGAAGACGGAATGGTTTATTTTCAGGGGTGAAATGGGCGTTTTGCTATAACAAGAGGATGTTGCTATGAACAGTTGTTGGTTCAGGAAAACTGGCGCGAGCTTCGCGCTGTCCCTGCTGCTTCACTCTCCGGCAGCGCTTTGGGCGGAGCCGTGGAAGTTCGGGGTGATGGGCGACACGCAGTGGACGTGCGCCGATCCCTCTGGACAGAATCCGCGCACCGTGCCGGTCTCGATCATCGAACAGGTGAACCGTCAGTTCATCGACGCGGGCGTGAAGTTCGTCATCCAGGTTGGCGACCTGAGCGACGATGGCAAAGAGGTGTCCGAGGATGAGCGGGTGGCCGCTGCCCGTCCGCTTATCGACGCGGGCATCGGCTTTTTTGCCTTCCGGGGCAACCACGAGGCTCAGGTGAAAAACGATAATGGCTATGGCGCTCCCGGCTTCAAAATTCGCTATCCCCAGACTCGCGACGGCGGCTTTGTGACGAAGAATGGGAAACGCTACCGGATCGGCTCGAATTTCAGCAGTCCGCTCAAGGTGAGCCGCGAACTCGACGGGCTGAGCTACTCGTTCGATTGCGGCGACGGCAACGAGCGGGCGAGTTTCGTGATCATCGACAACTGGCCGGTGCCGGGGCGCGTGGTCGCCAATTCGACGCACTACCCCTCCGGCTACACCATCGCCGACCAGCAGCCGTGGATCAGCAGCCGCCTCGACCGGCGCAAGCGGAGAGCATCTCACGCTTTCGTTTTTTCGCATCAGCCGCTGATCGCCGAAGGGCATCAGGACACGCTCTTCAGCGGTTACGCCAACGAACATTCCGATTGGCAGAACGCATTTATGGCCACGTTGCAGCAGAATGGTGTCAGGTACTTCATCAGTGGGCACGACCATATTCACCAGCGCTCGATTATCAAGAGTCCCGATGGCAAATCGCAGGTTGAGCAGCTCATCGCCCAATCGGTCAGCACCAAGTTCTACAAGCCGGGATTCCTGGGTAACGACAAATGGTTCGGTCAGAAGAGCCGCGAGCTTTCGATTTCGCAGGAGCACGAAGCGGTTGGCTACTATATCTATACCATCGACGGCCCGACCGTCACGGTCGATTACTGGGCTGACGACCACGGCCACTGGCAGTCGGACGCCAATTATCCGCAAGGCGCGGGCAGGCCCGACACCGGCCTGACGCCTCAGTTTCATTTCGTCAGAAAGGAGCGCTGGAGCTACAGCCTGAACGGCAGGCAGTTCCTCGTTCCCCAAGGAGCGAGTTACGCGGTCGTCTCGGATCGTTGCAACGGCAACGAGGCGCGGATTCTCGACGGCGTCAACGCGAGCGATTCGCGAGACGACAGCCTCGACACCGCAGGCGGCAAGGGGCGGCCTTTGACCAAAGTGGTCAACACCGGCTGGCTCGCCGTCAAACCATCGAAACACGACAACCGCAATCTGACGAGCGCAGTGTTTCTGCTCAGCGGACTCGTCGAGCTTGGCAGTAATCATAGCGACCGCTATGTGCTGTCGATGAGCTACGATCCGGCGAAAGTGCGTCCACGCGCGATTGCCGGAGGCGGATTTGGCCTCGTGACGAAGGATGCCGCCGGACGGTGGATCAACGCCGTCGATGCCAATACTGGCGGCTCTGACACCTTTATCGCCGGGCCGTGGAAACCCGGTTACGCTCTCGGAACACACGGCATAGACCGCAAGCGTCACCGCGCCTGGGCGGTGCTGAACCACGAAGGCGCGTTCGCCGTGGGGAGTTTTTCCGATAATTGAGGTTCAACTTCTGGTAGCAATGCGTGAGCGACTGGGGGATTTTTGAACGGTGGGCATGACTGTCGACCGGAAACTCGACCTTTTCATGAGACCGGCAAGCCAGGGCCTGCCGGTTGTGCTCAATGCGTTCAGCTCATCCGTATTTCCGAATAATCGCCGATGTTGAACTGATGGCCCATCGCCGATGCAATGGCGTTGTTGCCGACGATAGATTGGTCAAGCATGATATCGCTTACCTGTGATTTTTGTCCGATGATGGAGTTTGTGATAATGGCGTCATTGACGACAGCATCCTCGCCGACAGTGACGTTCGGGCCAATGATGGCGTTCGTGACGATGGCGCTGTCGGCGATAAAGACTGGCGGGTTAATGATGCAACCTGTACGGGGATCCTCCCTGTGATATTGATGAAGAAGCACTTCGTTTGTCGCAAGAAGTGTTTCAGGTGTCCCGCAGTCGTGCCAGCCCTGGATTGGAAAGGTAGAGAAGGGTTCGCCGAGATCGATCATATGCTGCAAGGCATCGGTAAGCTGGAACTCTCCCTTGGTCGTGATGTTGTTCACCATGATGTGTTCAATGCTGTTGAAAAGCGTATCGGCTCTGCGCAGGAAATAGAGTCCGACGAGGGCGAGATTGCTGACCGGCTCATCAGGCTTTTCCACAAGTTTCACAATCCGGTTGCCTTCGGTGACGGCCACGCCAAAGCGTCTGGGATCTTCGACCTCTTTGACGCCAAGTGTTGAAATATTACTGCCAAGCACTGGCTTGAGATCGACGTCGAAAATGGTGTCGCCAAGAATGATGAACAGTGGCTCGTCATCGAGGATATATGGCATACACATGTGGATAGCATGCGCCAGCCCCAGTTGCTTTGCTTGAGCAACAAAGGTAAGCTTGATCGAATAATGGTTTTCGATATATGTTTCGATCTGGTCACCGAGATGCCCGACGATGATGATCGCCTCATCGATGCCTGACTCGATGAGCTTGTCCATGATATGACCAATGATCGGTTTGCCCGCGACGTTGAGCAATACTTTCGGCTGGGTGAAGGTATGGGGACGAAGCCTGCTGCCGACGCCGGCGACGGGAATGATGGCTTTCATATCGAGGTCAACTTTGATTTGAGTGAATTCACAGGCTAAGTTACCTGAAATATGGGGATTTATCACTATACGCATGGTAGAGAAACTGTATCGGTCATAGACAATAGGCGCACCAAGCGAGCGAAGTACTTTCGGGGAGTTTCCTGGCAGTGGCATATCGAGGTGACATCATGGTCAAAAAGTGATCGAAAAATTTTTAAATGCCTTATCTTGCGCATTGTCCGGACTCATCCCGGCCTTCATGGCGGAAGCCGACTTATGCAATGTTTTTATTTTTTCAGGTACTCATGGCCAATGGATCGGTTAAAATATCGGAACAGTCTGGCGTGTTGCCCATTGCCGACGACAGGATTGTGCTGATCACCGCTCGCGGTTCCGGGCGCTGGATCATTCCTAAAGGGTATATCGAGAAGGGCATGACCCCCGCAGAATCCGCAGCGAAGGAGGCCAGGGAGGAGGCAGGCATCATCGGAAGTGTTCGGGACGAGGAGATCGGTGTTTACTCGTATCGCCGTCAATCGGGAATTTTTTCGGTCAGGATCTATCCCTTCGTAGTGGAATCGATGCTCGACGAGTGGGAGGAGATGCATATGCGCCAACGGCGTCTTGTCACCCCATCGGAAGCAATAGAGATGATTTGCCAAAAGGAACTCAGGAGTCTCGTAACCGATTATTTCGTCAATCGTTTCGCTCTTTGAACCCTTGAGCCGGGATCGCTGTTTTTCCTGTTTTTTCGAACGGAAATTCTGAAAAAAAAGTTTGGTGATTTAGGCTCTTGTCGTATATTAGGAGCCTTCCGTTATGACGGGGCATGGCGCAGCTGGTAGCGTGCCTGCTTTGGGAGCAGGAGGTCCCGAGTTCGAGTCTCGGTGCCCCGACCATAGAGAGCGGCGACAG
>JAAXXD010000052.1 GCA_013334655.1 Chlorobaculum sp.
CGAGAAGATTTCCAAACATTTGCAGCAGCGGATTTTCTTGCTTACTTGGGTTTCTGTTGCCAAAATGGTCAAGGTTTTAGTGGATGATTGAACACGCTTCTCGCCGCCAACGCTATTCCGGCGAAGCAGAAGAGCGCGGCGGCGTTTGTATCTGGCGCTGTTCGTGAAGAACTCTTCGATGCCCATCGCCTGACCTTTGGCGGCGGGTTGGGCGCGGCGCGGCACTTGGCGGTCAACCTTGCGCGTAACCGGCACGAGGCTTGCCTGGTTGAGGACAAGCGCCACGAGCCGGCAGCCAAAAGCCCAGAAGACGAGGCAGTTGGCGGGCAATACCGCATCGTCGCCGTCCGTGAGTTTCAGCACGGTGGCGAAGAGGCCCGGAATCGCGAGGCAGAGCGTCACCATCTGCTTGCCCAGCTCATCGAGCAACTTCGGCTGCTCGACCACCCGAAGAATGATATTCAACCCCGGCAACCCCTTTCCGGCCTCTCCCCCATTCTCAATTGTCCATTATCAATTATCAATTGTCTTCCGTATTTTCCCCCAATCCATTTTCACGGGCCATTCCGCCCCACCAATCAATCAGCGTTACGTTATCATGTCCGACCAGCCCAATCAGAAAGAGCTTCTTTGGCAGAGCCGTTTTTCGGAACCGTTTGACCGGGAGGCGCTGAAGTTCTCCTCGTCGGTGCATGTGGACGGTCTGCTCTATCGCGAGGATATACAAGGCTCTCTGGCCCATGCGACCATGCTTGGCGAGCAGGGTATCATCTCGACGGAGGAGGCTGGGCAGATCGTCGCCGGGCTGAAGGCGGTCGAGAAGGAGATCGAGACGGGCGCTTTGGTGCCGGTGTGGGAGGATGAGGACATCCATACCGTGATCGAGAACCGGCTGAAAGAGCTGATCGGACCGGCGGCGGGCAAGCTGCATTCGGGGCGCAGCCGCAACGACCAGGTGGCGACCGACACGCGCCTCTACCTGCGCCGCAACATCGACCGCATCGGCGAGTTGCTCAAAGCGATGCAGGCGACGCTGCTCGACAAGGCGGAGCAGTACAAACACACCATCATGTTCGGCTACACCCACCTGCAGCGCGCGCAGCCGATCTCCGCCGGGCACTACTACATGGCGTGGCACTCGATGTTCGGGCGCGACGCAGAGCGCCTTGCCGACCTGCGCAAGCGGGCGAATATCTCGCCACTCGGCGCGGCAGCCTTCGCGGGCAGCACCCTGCCGCTCGATCCAGTGCGTTCGGCGGAGTTGCTCGACTTCGACGGCCTCTTCACCAACAGCATCGACGCGGTGAGCGACCGGGATCTGGTGATCGAGTTCGTCTCGGCCTGTTCGATGATTATGATGCACCTGTCGCGCTTTTCGGAGGATGTGATCCTCTGGAGTTCGGCAGAGTTCAACTACCTCTCGATCAGCGACGCATTCGCGACCGGTTCGTCGATCATGCCGCAGAAGAAGAACGCCGACATCGCCGAGCTGGTGCGCGGCAAGACCGGGCGCGTCTACGGAAACCTGATGAACCTGCTCACCATCATGAAGGGCTTGCCGCTCTCCTACAACCGCGACATGCAGGAGGACAAGCCGCCGCTCTTCGACACCGCCGAAACCACGGCATCGAGCCTCTCGGTCTTCCGCAGGATGATCGAAAAGACCTGGCTGAACGAAGAGCGCCTCGCCCGCCTCACCGCGGAGGATTTGAGCCTCGCCACCGAGATCGCCGAGTACCTCGTCAAAAAGCAGATTCCCTTCCGCGACGCCCACCGCATCACCGGCAAGATCGTGGCTTACGCCATCACAGAGGACAAAACCCTGCCGACGATCTCGCTCGAAGAGTACCGCACCTTCTCCGAAGCCTTCGACGAAGGCATCTATGCCGACCTCAAGCCGGACGCAAGCGTGAACTCCAAGAAAACCGCCGGAAGCTGTTCGTTCAAGTCAGTCGAAGAGCAGATCGCAAAAGCAAGGGCGGCGCGTTGATGAACAAGCTGTTGTAGGGGCAGCCCTCGCGGCTGCCCTGTTTCGGAAAACCAGGAACCAACGAGGGCGGGCATAAAACCCGCCCTTATCATGTTTCCAATCCTTTCCACCTCGCCCACAACGTCCACATTTCGCCCCCCCCCCAAAAAAAAGGCGCCCACCACCGAGCGCCTTTTTTATTCTTTGTCTCCCCCTCACTTCACCGGCATGGCGGGCTTCGCGGCAGGAACGGGCGGCTTCGCCTTGAGCGCCACGAGATCGTCGAGAATTCCGGCAGCCTCCTGCAGGATGAAATCGGTTTTCTTCTTTTTGCCGGTTTCGGTGTTCGAGTCTCCCCAGCGCTCCTGAATATCTTTCAGTGTCTTGTTCTCCGACTCGAAGCTCTTCTCCTGGAGCGAAACGCTCTTTTTCTGCCGGATGCGATTCAGGGTCGCCAGATCGCCAAGATAGGATTGGTAAAGCTTTTCACTGGCCGACTGATCGGCGAACTCCTTTTTCAGTAACGCAATCTCATCACGGCTGACCGCCGCAGAGGGCGTGAAGATGGCCTTTGAGACAGTGGTCCATGGCAGGCTGCTCGTATAGGTATCCTCGCCAACGACTTCCGAATCGATGAGCGATGGAAGAACGATATCCGGCAGAACGCCGATATGCTGCGTGCTGCCGCCGGAGATGCGGTAGAACTTGGCGACCGTCAATTTGAGCTGACCGAGATCGGGCTGCTGCAAGAAGGTGCTGAACGGCCGCTGAATGTTCACGATGCTCTGCACGGTGCCTTTGCCGAAGGTTCTGTCTCCCACGATGAGGCCGCGCCCGTAATCCTGTATGGCCGCCGCGAAAATCTCCGACGCCGATGCGCTGTAACGGTTGACCAGCACCACGAGTGGCCCGCGGTAAAGCACCGGATAGGTCTCGTCCTTAAGCACCATCTTGCCGCCCATGGCGTTGCTGACCTGCACGACCGGCCCCTTGCCGGTAAAAAGTCCGGTAACATTGACCGCCTCTTCAAGCGACCCGCCGCCATTCTCGCGCAAATCGACGATGACCCCCTCGACCCGCTCCTGATTGAGCTCATTGAGAATCCGGCTCACATCTCTCGAAGTGCTGGCATAGTTCTTCGCATTCTGCTTCTCGCCTTCGAAATCAAGATAGAACGAGGGCAGCACGATGACGCCGATCTTGTGGCCGTTCTCCGTGATGATCTTTTTCTGCGCGGCTTGCTCCTGCAAGTCGATCTTGGCCCGCACCAGCCGGATGATCTTTGCCGGGCCTTTGCCCGCCTGGCTCGCCGGAAGCACCTTCAGCCTGACGACCGTTCCTTTGGACCCTCTGATCTTTTTGACGACATCGTTAATGCGCCATCCGATCACATCGACGATCACCCCCTGATCGCCCTGTCCGACGCCAACGATCTTGTCACCCTTTTTCAGAAGGTTGCTTTTGAATGCCGGGCCGCCCGGAATGATCTCGTTGACCACCGTATACTCGTTTTCGATCTGCAACTTCGCGCCGATACCTTCGAGCGAGCGGCTCATGTCGATCTGGAAGTTCTCGTACTCCTCTGGCGAAAAATAGTCCGTATGCGGATCGAACGAGGTGGTCACGGCATACATGTACGCCTGGAAAGCATCCGTGGGCTTCTGCTTATTGAAAAGCTTGAGACGGTTATCAAGGCTCCTCAAGAGTTCGGTCTTGATATTTTTCCCTTTTTCACCAGAATACTTCATGCTCAGATACTGATACTTCAACTCCTTACGCCACAACTCGCGCAGTTCGGTTTGATCGGCAGGCCACGGCGCGGTTTTACTGCGATCGAGTTCAAGCGTCTCGGCGGTGGCGAAATCGAACTTCGCGGTGGCGAGCATACTCTTCATGTACGCCATTTTCTCCCTGGCCCGTTGCAGGAATTGATTGTAGATGGCGAATCCTCCGGCAGGATTGCCGGAAATGAAATCGTCGTCGAGATGAATGCCAACCTCCTGCCGAAGCTTTTCGACCTCGGGAGCGGTGAAGTAGCTGCGATTATTGTCGAGATTATCGAGATAACGGTTGAAAATCTGCTGGGCGAGCGAGTCATTGACCGGCACCTTGCGATAATGATTCTGAAGCAGATACTGCGCGATGTATCGGGCGGCTTCCTCCTGATTCTGAGTGGGTTTGAGGAGTTCCGATTGGGCCGCTTTTCCGGCGGCGGCCACAGAATACTCCCATGAGATCGAAAGAATCAGCAGAAAAAACAGGACTGGATAGAGTATTTTGCGTATCTTTTTCATAAAATCTATGAGGCTTTGATGAATTCATGCAATGGCGAAAGGCGGAACGGACGCTGACTCAACCAATTCCCGTTTCGTTGTGTTATATTACGAAAACTCTGCTTAACATGTTTCCGCACAATCAGTAAATTCTTACAAAAAATTCCTCTTCAATACCAAAAACACAACAAACTCAAACGGAGCGTCTTGTAATGAATAAAATCACCGGTTATAAAGAGCTGGGACTCGTCAACAGCCGTGAACTTTTCGCCAAAGCCGTCAGCGGCGGATACGCTATTCCAGCGTATAATTTCAACAATCTCGAACAGTTGCAGGCGATTGTCATGGCTTGCGTCGAAACCGCTTCGCCGGTCATTCTTCAAGTGTCGAAAGGCGCGAGAAGTTACGCCAACCAGACACTTTTACGCCATCTGGCCGCTGGAGCCGTCGAATACGCCGCCGAACTCGGCAAGGCTGTGCCGATCGTGCTGCACCTCGACCACGGCGACAGCTTCGAGCTGTGCAAGGATTGCATCGAAACCGGCTTCTCGTCGGTCATGATCGACGGCTCACACCTGAGCTATGAGGACAATGTGGCGCTGACCCGTAAAGTGGTCGATTACGCTCACCAGTATGACGTAACCGTCGAGGGCGAGCTTGGCGTGCTGGCCGGCATCGAGGATGAGGTTCACGCTGCGCATCACACCTACACCGAGCCTGACCAGGTCGAGGATTTCGTCGGTAAGACCGGTGTGGACAGCCTCGCCATCGCCATCGGCACCTCGCACGGCGCGTTCAAGTTCAAGCCGGGCGAAGAGCACAGCATTCGCCTCGACATTCTCGCTGAGATCGAAAAGCGCATTCCCGGCTTCCCGATCGTGCTTCATGGCGCTTCGTCGGTGCCGCAGGAGCTGGTGGCGATGATCAACGCCCACGGCGGCAAGCTCAAGGACGCGATCGGCATCGCCGAAGATCAGCTCCGCGAAGCTGCCCGCTCTGCGGTCTGCAAGATCAACATCGACTCCGACGGTCGGCTCGCCATGACCGCCGCCGTGCGCAAGGTGCTCGACGAAAAGCCGGAGGAGTTCGATCCGCGCAAATACCTCGGCCCCGCCCGCGACGCGCTCAAGAAACTTTACATCCACAAGATCGTCAACGTGCTCGGCTCCAACGGCAAGGCGTAAGACGAACGCCTCGTCCCAAAATCAGAAGAGGCTGTCCCGGAAACCCCCGGCCAGCCTCTCTCTTTTTTCCTCTTCTTTCCACCACGTCCACAAAGTCCACGTCGTCCACAGAGCAAATCAACCCGCCAGAAACCTCAGCGCCAGGTAGCTCAACAGACCCATGCCGGTTTCAAGGGCGTGTTCGTCGGGGTCGAAGGTTGGCGAATGCAACAGATTGCCCGGCGCGGAACTGTCGAGGCCGGTGCCGAGTTGCCAGAAGCTTCCGGGGCATTCGCGCAGGTAGTAGGCGAAATCTTCGGCAGTCATGAGCGGCTCCGATTTGTGCACCTTGTCGTCGCCGAGAAACTCCTTGCCCGCCTCCCAGGCGATGTCGGTCATGGCGGGATCGTTGTACAAGACCGGATAGCCGGTCACGATCTCGACTTCGGCCTCGCAATCGAACGCGGCGGCAACCTGTTTGACTGTCCTGTCGAACTTCTCGTGCAACAGCGCGCGAAGCTCTTCGTTCATGGTGCGCATCGTGCCCATCATCTTCACCTTGCCGGGAATGATGTTGGTGGCGTGGCCGCCGTTGATGGAGGCGATGGAGAGCACCGCCGATTCGTGCGGCGGAGCGACGCGGCTCACCAGGTGCTGCAACGCCGTAATGATGTGCGCCGAGGCGAGAATCGGATCGCGCGTTTTGTGCGGCGCGGAGGCGTGTCCCCCCTGGCCGTGAATCGTGATGTAGAGTTCGTCGGCGGCGGCCATGAAACTTCCCTTGCACATGGCGATGCTGCCGCTCTTGACGCTCGGAAAGCAGTGCTGCGCGAAGATGGCCGACGGCTTGTACTTTTTCAGCAATCCGGCATCGATCAGCGGCTTCGCACCACCGGGCGCTTTCTCCTCCGCAGGCTGGAAAATCAGCAGCACGTCGCCCTTCAGCGCATCCTTCATGCCGCTGAGGACGGTCGCCGCGCCGAGCAGCATCGCCGAATGCATGTCGTGGCCGCAGGCGTGCATGCAGCGTTCAACCGTAGAGCAGAATTCATGCCGGTTCTCCTCCTGAAGCGGCAAAGCGTCGATGTCCGCCCGCAACGCCACCGTGCGCCGCTCGCCGGATGACGCCGCGCCTTCGCCCCGCAGCAGTGCGACAACGCCGGTCTCCATGAGCGGCGGCTCGGCTTCGATGCCAAGCCCTGCGAGATACTCTTTGATGAATGCGGTAGTCTGGAACTCCTGATAGGAGAGTTCGGGATGCTGGTGCAGATGACGCCTTAGCGCCGCGACTTCCGGATAAATCTTGCGTGCAGCCTCCCGTACCTTCGCTGCAATGGTACTGAAATCCTCATCCTTCATAAACCGTCTCTTTCGTTATGGCCAGTCGGCAGTCAACCAGCATTTACATATCCATATAGTGAATGAATTCGAGCGCCTTTTCCCGAAGCTCGTCGTACCCGGCATTGGGGAACGATGAGTGGTAGCGGATCAGGTAGCCGTAATTCTCCAGATTCCTGACCAGGCG
This sequence comes from Chlorobaculum sp., assembly GCA_013334655.1. Classification (GTDB taxonomy): domain Bacteria; phylum Bacteroidota; class Chlorobiia; order Chlorobiales; family Chlorobiaceae; genus Chlorobaculum. The sequence goes on from JAAXXD010000052.1 coordinate 6,931, forward strand.
GAAAAAGTCGAGGGTCGCGAGCCGGAAAAAGATAATGCGTCCCTCGCCCGCCACGCCAGTCGGCCATGAGGTGAAGCTGAGAATCGAAGCGTCGTTTTTTTCGATGGTCTCGATGATCTCCGACAGCTTTGCGCCGGTTGGCGGCACCTCGATTTCGACGGTCGAACCGCCCTCGCCGGAGTGCATGCGCTCGGCCAGGAACCCAAGGATTCTTTTGATTGAAACCACGCCCGCATACCGGCCATCAGCTTCTGCAAGCGGCACGATGCCGCTTCTGGAGGCCGCCACAGGCAGAAGATTGTCGAACAACTGGTCGTCTGGGCGATACGGTCTCACCTTTTCAAGCTGCTCCTCGCCGAGCTTCTCCTTCGCTGTCGGCCACCCCTTCCGGCCTTTGAGCAGGCCGGAAAGCAATACCATGCCTGCGTACCGCCCGCCATCGAGCACCGGAGCGCAGGCGAAATCCGCGTTGGCAAGCTTTCTGGCCACTTCTGCGGTCGAATCACCGAGGGTGAAGGCAGGATAACCCGCCTCGACCAGATGTGAGAAGGTCACGGCCATTCAGCAACAATATTCGATTTTATCGATGCGCCGCTGATGACGTCCGCCCTCGAATTCGGCGGCGAACCAGCTTTCGAGAATCTTCGCGGCGCTCGCTTCGTCGTTGAATCGCGCGCCAAAGGCGAGCACATTGGCGTCGTTGTGCTGACGCGCCAGCGCGGCGTATTCGGGGTTGCAGACGTTGGCTGCGCGAATCCCCTTCACCTTGTTGGCTGCGATGGAGATGCCGATGCCTGTGCCGCACATCAGAATCCCCTGATCAAAGAGTCCTTTCGCAACCGCTTCGGCAACCTTGTGGCCGTAATCGGGATAATCGACCGAATCCGCAGAGTATGGCCCCATATCCTCGAAATCGTAGCCATGCTTTTCGAGCCACGAGAGCACGAATTTTTTGAGATCAACGCCTGCGTGATCGCTTCCAACTGCAATCTTCATAATCCGTTAACTTTGGTTTTAATGTTTTTTTTCCTCCGTAAAGAGCGCCGCATGAAGAGCCTCTGGCTGTCGCTGGCCGACCGCCCGCTCCGCTTTCTGATGTAGGTTCCGTCCGGCTGCATCTCCCACGACTTGCGATTGTCGCCGAGAATCAGTTCGAGATCGGACTTCACCGATTCGACCAGCCGCTGATCGAGCACAGGAAAGAGCGTCTCGACGCGCTTGTCGAGGTTGCGCGGCATGATGTCCGCGCTGCCGAGATAGAGCCGCGAGTCGCCGCCGTTGTTGAAACAGTAGACGCGACTGTGTTCGAGAAAACGCCCGATCACGCTGATGACGCGAATGTTTTCGCTGACGCCAGGCACGCCCGGCTTCAAACAGCAGATGCCCCGAACGATCAGATCGATCTTCACTCCGGCCATCGATGCGCGGTAAAGCGCCCGGATGATCTCCTCGTCAACGAGGGCGTTCATCTTCATGACAATGCCACCGCTTCCGTCCTGCTTCTGATGCTCGACTTCATTGCGAATCATCTCCATGAACCACTTCCGGGTGTTCAGCGGCGAGACGATCAGGGAGTGAAATTCGCGATGCTTCGAGTAGCCGGTCAGGGAGTTGAACAGCTCCGAAAGGTCGTCGGCAAGTTGCGGATTGGTCGTCAGATAGCTGTAATCGGTATAGATCCTCGCCGTCACCATATTGTAGTTGCCGGTGCCGAGATGCAGGTAGTGGCGAAGTCCGTCCTGCTCGCGCCGCACGATCATCGTCAGCTTGGCGTGCGTCTTGAGACCGGGCAGGCCGTAAACCACGTGTGCGCCCGCATCTTCGAGCGCTCTGGCCCAGATGATGTTGTTCTCCTCGTCGAACCGCGCTTTCAGCTCGACCAAGACGGCCACCTGCTTGCGCTGCTCCGCGGCAAACATCAGCGCCTTGACCACCGGCGAGTTACTGCCGACGCGGTAAAGCGTCTGCTTGATGGAGAGCACCTCGGGATCGCGCGCCGCCTGCCAGATGAGATCGACCACCGGATTGAAGGAGTCATACGGATGGTGCAGCAGCACGTCGCCCGCGCGAATGAGCGCGAACATGTCCGGCAGATGCTTGCCATCCATCGGATTGTTCGGCACGAAGGGTTCGTCCTTCAGATCGGGCCGGTCAATGCCAAGCAGCTCCATCAACGCGCTCATGCCGAGCACGCCGCCGATCTCGTAGACGTTGCGCTCGTAGGTTTCGAGATTCTGCACGAGAAGCGTCCTGATGGAAGGGGGCATGTCGGGATTGATATCGAGTCGGATCACCTTTCCGTAGCGGCGCGAGCGAACCCCCTGCTCGATGCTTTCAAGCAGATCACCCGCCTCGTCCTCCTCGATCTCGATATCCGCATCACGGATGATCCTGAAGGGGTGGCACTGCAAGATGCGCATCCTCGGGAAAAGCTGATCCAGATTGTGCTCCAGAAGATCTTCGAGCCACAGGAGCCGTATCCGGTCATCATCGAAGCCAAGCCCCTCGATTTGGTCGAGCCTGACGATTCTCGACAGAATTGCGGGCACCTTGACGCGAGCGAACTTGATCGAGCCGCTCTCCTGGTCTTCGAGTTCGATGGCCAGATTCAGCGAGAGGTTGGACATGAAGGGAAACGGATGGCCCGTATCGAACGCGAGCGGAGTCAGCACCGGAAAAATCTCCTTCCTGAAGTAGTCGCTGAGCGCCCGCTGCTGCTTTTCCGAAAGCGAGGAGGTGCGGACGAACTCGATCCCCCGCTTTCTGAGCGCGGGAATAATCTCGTCAAAGAAGCAGGCGTTGCGCTGGCGCACCTGACCGATGACGCGCTCGCGAATCCGTTCGACCGTCTCGGCGGGCGTGAGTCCATCGACCGAGCGTTCGTTGATGCCCGCGGCGCACTGGTCGTCGAGGCCCGCCACGCGGATCATGAAAAACTCGTCGAGATTGGAGCTGAAAATCGAGATAAACTTGATGCGCTCCAGCAATGGATGGGCAGCAGAGTCGAGCGCCTCTTCGAGGACGCGCTGGTTGAAATCGAGCCAGCTCAGCTCACGGTTCACGTAAAGCGACGGATCGCGCAGATCCGGCTCGACCACCGTCGCGCCTGCCGCCAATGTCCCGTTTTCCGCGTTCTTCATCTGCTGTTCTGCTGGCAATTGATGATTTCATTCTCCGTCACCACCAAGTCGAGCGGCTCGTCCCAAGGATCGCACGGCACTGACGGAACCTCCTGAAAGCTGAAGGCCAGGCCGATTTTCACCGGACGAAAGCCACGCTCTGACAGACGGCTGAAAAAGCGGTCGTACCATCCTTTTCCGAAACCGATGCGTCCCCCCTTTCGGTCAAAGCCCGCAAGCGGCACGAACACCGCGTCGAACCGCTCCTCTTGCGACAGCACGAGCGGATCGGGAGTGGCGGGAGCCGTCGGCGAAATCCTGAACTGCTGACCCGGATGATAGACAGCCACCTTCATGCAACCATCTTCAATATAAGGCATATACACCGCTTTCCCGTCGAGCGCGAGCATTTCGAGAAGTTCGAGCGTCCGCTCCTCACGGTCGTGCTCCATCGAAACATAGCAGTGAATCCGCTCGGCTTCGCGCAAAAGAGGCAAGGATACGGCCCGCGCCTGAATCTTGTCGCTCTCCGCCAGCCACTGCTCCCTCGTCAGCGCCCTGCGCCTCGCGAGCAGCTTTTTGCGCAATTCCGCTTTGCTCTCCATCACCGATTCCATGCCGGAACGATCCTCTCGCTCTTGCCTGTCATCCCGCCCGAAAAGACGAACGCGACAGGCGGATTTGTAACCTTACCCACTCGCAAGATAATAAATCTGAACGCGATAACGCAGCTCGGAGGCATTTCTGCCGCCGCCGCTCTCTGTACGCGATCAATCCCTTGTTACGACCACCGTCCACGGAAATCGGCAACAACAGCGCCTTGCATTCATTTATGTGAAATGAGCGAGGATTGTATTACATTAGAAAAAAAATGCTGCCCTTATCCCGACAGGGAGATCGCGTGGCGCACTTCAGATATTGCATTTTTTTCAACCCATAAATACTGACCATTATGGCAAACGAATCAGGAAACATCGGCGTCTTCGGCGATCTCTTCACCGCCGTGGGCGATCTTGCCCAGCAGGCTGTTGACATGGCCGGAAGCGCAGTCAAAACCGCAACCGACACGGTGCAGCCGATCACCAACGCTTGCGTGCAGCTCTGCACCACCGGCATCAACTCGGCTACCCAGCTCGTCGAAGGCGTGACCAAGAGCGTCACCTCGGCCCTCGCTCCGAAGCAGTAAACTGCTCACGCGCTCCTCGTAACGACGGAGCCGTGAACGAGACAGAGTAAAACGAGAAGCCCTTTACGACACGCGGTTGTAAAGGGCTTCAGTATTTCGGGATGATCGCTATATACGACGAAACAGTTCACGACGGCTGGAATGAGCGGCCTGGATCGAGCGATTTGAGTGACGCGACGAGCTGGTTCAACTCACGATTGAAGATTTCGTTGTCGTGCTCCCAGCCATAAAACGACGGGATGACATTTTTCCGCAGCTCCCTGCCAAGATTCCGTCCGCTTTCCTGATCAGTCAACTCCCACTCGTCGAGCTTGCACTGCCGCAAGAGGCTGACCGGAAACAGCAGCCGCTGCCCCTCCCTTCCCTCACGCAGCACCGCTTTGAGCACCATGGTTTTCAGCCACTCCTCCATCATGCTCGCTTCGGAAACAATCAGCAGCATCTTTTCACAGCACTGATTGGTTCGGTCGATATGCTGATCGAGGTAGCGATTCATTTTGAGAGTGTCCGGGCAAAGCCAGCATCTGATCCCCTGCTTCTGCAAGTCGGCGTAGAGCTGATCGGCAAACTTCTTGTCTTTGGTGCTGTAACTGATGATGCATGAAAGGTAGTCGATCGGCTTGCGGGACATGGACTTGACATGGTCGATCATGCTTTCGGGTACTCCGCAGCCGCGCATGAAGAGATCGGAGAGCTGCCCCTGTGAGCGAAACAGGGTGCTGAGGCTGATCTCCGACGGCCCCCGGTGGATGATGTTGTCGAGACCTTTGACCGTGCTGAGATCGAGATTCATGAAGCTCGTGTGGAAGGTCTCCGATTCAGCGAGGTTGGCCATGTTCAGCTCCGCGCCCCTGAAATTGGCCATGCAGAGACTTGCGCCGCCGAGATTGGCGTCACAAAGATTCGCGCCGGTGAACTCCACGCCGCAGAGATTGGCCCCCATCATATTCGCGCCATTCAGGTTGGCCATGCTGAAATCGGCACCGCTCAGGTTCGCCCCCTGGAGATTGGTCCACCGAAGCCGGGCCTCTCCGAGATGGGCGCCACTCAGATCGGCTTCGCTCAGGTCGGCCTCACTCAGGTCGGCCCCGCTCAGATCGGCTTCGTGCAGATTGGCCAGGTGCAGATTCACATCCCTCAGATCGGCTTCGCGCAGATTGGCTTCATGCATATCCGTTTCATGCAGATCCGCGCCAAGAAAATCGGCCTCATCGAGTTTGGTATCATGAAAATCGGCATCGCCGGCATTGACCATATTCAGGGCTACGCCGGAAAGATCGGCCCAGCTCAGAACCGCCTCGCGCATATCGCACTCGTTGAGGTTGGCGCAGTTGAGCTTGGATTGAGTGAGCACCGCCCCATTCAGGCTTGCATGATTGAGGTCGGTCATCGAGAGATTCGCGCCATCGAGATTCGCGCCGCTGATGTCGGCCCTGACCAGAGTCGCGCCGGAGATGTCGGCGTTGGCAAAATCGGTATTGCGCAAATCCGCACCTGTGAAGTTCGCGCCGTTGAGTCTGGCATCCCGAAAAATCGCGTTGCTGAGATTGGCTTTGCTGAAATTTGCCGCCTTGAGATTCGCGCCATTCAAGTCGATGCCTGAAAGATCGGCCTCCCTGAAATCCTTTTTGTTGAACTCCACGACCTCCGCGGGATGCTCCTTTCGGAAGCAGTTCCACGCTTCAACCGATCCGTGCAGCACTTCTAAAGCCTTGGCAGTTTTGGCCTTCTGATTGGCGACTCCGGCCTCTGCGTCGCGATCTGGCTCTTTTTTATTCATAGAAATCAGGAATAAAATTTTAACTATGAAGCGAAATCCCTGAAGAAATTGCCAGCGATATTCTTATTCGATATTCATCTGGTTACGTCAAAAGATGTATTTCATCGATTCATATACTCCAATACGGCCCGGGTTCTTACATCGACAAGCAGTAATTGCGGTCAGATGCTGAAAATCACTTCTCATGTTAACGCTTCAAAGGCATGAAAACGTTTACAGATCACTTAAAAACAGCCAAGCCCCGCTCGATTTACTGCGTCGGCAAAAACTACCCCGATCACGCCAGGGAGATGGCTTCGTGGGAGCCGGAGAAGCCCGCGCCGCTGCCCGAGGAGGAGCCGATCGTCTTCATGAAACCCGGCACGGCACTTTCGGCGGACGGCCACACCTCGATTCCCCGATTCGAAGGACGTCCGGTCAGCGCAAGCCTCCACTACGAAGGCGAACTGGTGCTGCTCGTCGGCGCGGATGCCGACAATGTGGTGCTTGCCGATGCTCCAGCATATATCGCCGGTTACGCGGCTGGCCTCGACATGACGCTCCGCGACGTGCAGCTCGAAGCGAAAAAGGCCGGAAATCCGTGGCTGAAATGCAAAGGATTTCGCCAGAGCGCCCTCGTTTCGGAGTTCATCGCGCCAGAGTCGGCTGGTTCATGGGAAGCACTCGCCATTTCGCTCCGGCTGAACGGCGAGCAAAAGCAACACTCGAAGGTGTCGAAAATGACTTTTTCACCGGCATATCTCGTGCACTATTTGTCGTATATTTACGGGCTGCGAGCCGGAGACCTCATCTTTACCGGCACTCCGGCGGGCGTCGGAAGCGTGCAGCCCGGCGACCGGCTCGACGTCACGCTTGAAACCGGAGGCGTCAATTCGCAGACTTTGATATTGGTATCGCTTCAGGCGACAGTTTCCTGAACCATTCATTTTTCGACCATGAGCACTCTTTTTCTGAACGCAAGACTCCTGAATCCCGCTGAAAACCTCGATACCATCGGATCGATGAAGATCGGCGACGACGGCATCATCGAACAGGTCGCGACCGGCGGCGAACCGATTCCTGCGCAAGCGGGCGATAACGTCATCGATCTCGCGGGCAAGGTGCTCGCGCCCGGCCTGTTCGACATGCACTGCCACTTCCGCGAGCCGGGGCAGGAGTACAAGGAGACGCTCGAAACCGGTTCCGCCGCCGCCGTGGCGGGTGGATTCACCGGCGTGGCGCTCATGCCGAACACCAAACCGGTCATCGACAGCCCGCTCGGCGTCGCCTACATCCGCCACCACAGCGCCGGATTGCCGATCGACCTCGAAGTGATCGGCGCGATGACCGCCGAAAGCCGCGGCGAAGCGCTCGCGCCCTACGGCAAGTACGCCTCATATGGCGTAAAAGGGGTGTCGGACGACGGCACGGCGATCCAGAACTCGCAGATCATGCGGCTCGCCATCGAGTACGCGGCGAACTTCGACCTCCTTCTGATCCAGCACGGCGAAGACAAGCACCTCACCGCTGGCGGCGTCATGAACGAGGGCGAAGTGTCGGCAATGCTCGGGCTGAAGGGCATTCCCGAAGTGGCCGAGCCGATCATGATCGCCCGTGACCTGCAGCTCATCGCCTGGCTGAAAAAGCACAAGCTGAACGGAGCCGTAGCTGAACCGCGCTATCATGTCGCGCACATCAGCACCGCCGCCTCGGTCGATCTGGTGCGAAAAGCCAAAGCCTCCGGCCTGAAGGTCACCTGCGAAGTGACGCCGCACCACTTCACCCTGACGGAGCACGATCTCGGCGATGCTGTCGAGAAGGGCAACTTCATCATGAAGCCGCCGCTCGTATCGGAGGAGAATCGCGCGGCGCTCATCGAGGGAATCCGGGACGGCGCGATCGACGCCATCGCCACCGACCATGCGCCTCACGCCCGGCACGAAAAGGAGTGCCCGCCCGACCAGGCGGCCTTCGGCATCATCGGCCTCGAAACCTCGCTCGGCCTGACCATCACCGAGCTGGTCAACAAAGGCATCATCACGCTGTCACGCGCCATCGAGCTGCTCTCGACCAATCCGAGGCGCATCCTGGGCCTCGAAACAATCCTCTTCCAGCCGGGAAGGAATGCCAACCTGTGCATCATCGATCCCGACTGCGAGTGGACGGTCAGCGACTCCGATTTCGGCTCGAAGTCGCGGAATACACCGTTTATCGGACGCACGCTTCGGGGCAAGGCGCTCGGCATCTACCACAACGGCAAGTTGATCATGCGATGAAAGGGGCGCAGAAGAAATAGAGGGTGTTTTATCTTTTTTCTTTACACTATTTTTGTTACCTTCGGTATCATTTTGGATGAATTCGTTGTACAGCGTCAACCCTAAGCATTTTATATTCACGACCTATGGCCAAGAAACAAACGTTCGGCGACAAGCAGAAAAAAGGCACTGTTGATTTCAAGATGGCAAAGCTGGTCTATTCGGTGAAGTCCGAAAAAACCAACGCATGGAAGTTCGTCGAGAAGAGCGTCCGCATTCCCAACGGCGAGAACGAGCTTGACGTCCTGAAAAAAGCGATGGATGGCCAGGGCAAGTAATCCCTGCGCGACTTCCAGCTTTTTCTCCGCTGACCTCACCTCATGAGCAACCGCAAATCTCATTCCCGGGAAAAAAACGCCCGGGAGTGGTTTGAAGAGTGGTTTGACCATCCTCTCTATCTCAAAGTATATCATCACCGCGACGCCGAAGAGGCTGACCGCTGCGTACGAACAATACTCCGTCTGACCGGCATCGATCCGGCGCAAGAACCCACGCCCTCCGTGCTCGACGTTGCCTGTGGCGCTGGCCGCCACGCGCATGCCTTCGCCCGCGCGGGACTCGGCGTGACCGCCAACGACCTCTCCCCCTTCCTGCTCGACCAGGCCAGAGAGCAGGCTGCGGCGGAAAGTCTCGAAATCGGATTCAGTCAGCAGGATATGCGAGCGATCCGCTTCGAGCGCCGCTTTGACCTCGTCGCGCAGCTCTTTTCAAGCTTCGGCTATTTCGATTCAGACGACGAAGACCGCGCCGTCATCAAAAGCATCGCCGCGCTGATCGAGCCGGATGGCTGGTACGTGCTCGACCTCATCAACCCCTCGCAACTGAAGCGCAATTTCGCGCCGCGCACCGAACGCAGCGCCGGAACGCTCTCGATCATCGAGGAGCGCACGCTCACCGAACGCCATGTCACCAAACGGATTACCTTGTGCGAGGAGAATGGAAAGGAGCACTCCTTCTCGGAGTCGGTGCGGCTGTACAGTTTGGACGAAGCTACGGCGCTGCTCGAATCGGGGGGCTTTCACGTCGAACAAATCATCGGCGATTACGACGGCAATGCGTTCGACATCGCCACCTCGCCGAGGATGATGCTGCTCTGCCGCCTCTCTGCCTCGCGAACCTGACCCGAAGCTATTTCCGTCCCATATCGAAATCGCCATTCTCTAAACGGCTTTTCAGGTCGATGACCGCAATCAGGTACATAAATCCTTGCGCCATCGGCACATAGGTGATGTCGGTCGCCCAGACCTGGTTGCTGTGCGTCACCTTCAGGCCCCTGAGCTGATACGGATAGAGCGTGTGGCCCGGTGTCGGTTTCGAGGTGTTCAGCTTTGGCCCGATGGCTTCGAGTCCCATGAATCGATGGAGCCGACCGCACCCGCTTGAGGTTGATTCCTTTGTCCCTGACCGACCACTTCCATCAGTCGCATAAGCTCACGGTTCAGCTTTGTGCTCTTTTTCGGCTGGTAATAGAGTCCAGAGCCGTGAAGGGTCAGCAGGTCGCACTACCGCTGGAGGCTGAGGTTCGGATGTGCTTTGTAGATCATGGAACGCCTTTCAGATAAAGAGCTTACGAGTGCAATTTTTTTT
>JAAXXD010000121.1 GCA_013334655.1 Chlorobaculum sp.
CAGGCGTAGCACTTGATGCACTTGGCGAAATGCTCTTTCCAGAACTCGAAACGCTCCGTTGCGCTCATCTCCTCGATCCGCTCGGCCTCCTGCAGAATGTGGGGCGGCGGCGTAAGGTTTCTGATCTTTTCGCCGATGCTGAAATCCGAAATGTTCCGTCCTTCAAGCGGCGTAACCTCTGCGTTGTTGATGGCGTATCCGATGATCACCACCTGCTCCGGCTTCAACTGCGCTTCGGAGATGAGAATATTGACGCTGCGGATGCCGTCCGGCTTGAGAAAAACCGCCACCTTCTTGCCATCCGAAAGCAAGCCTTCGGTCAGCAGATAGGTCGAGAGGTTCGCGATGCAGGCTGCATCGAGCACGAACTTCTGCGCCTCCTCCGCCGTGCGGGCGAAGAGCGGTCGTCGTCGGTCGGCGTTCGATCCCGCGCCGAAGCCGATAACCAGCTTCACCTCGCCCGACGTGAGCAGCGCCGCCGCTTCACTTCTGTATTGTTCCTGTATTCCCATTGATTAGTACGAAGACTGGGTTTCGATGACTTTTTGCAGCTCCTGGTACTGCGTGAACGGGCCGAGTTTGCGTGTCTCGTCGGTAATGTCGTTGATCATCTCGGCGAACTTGGCACCCTCGGCGGCGCTGACCCACGAGAAGCGGATGCGCTCCTCGGGAATGCCGGTGAATTCGAGCAGGGCGCGGAAGACCGTCCAGCGGCGGCGTGCGTGGTAGTTGCCTGCCGTGAAGTGGCAGTCGCCGGGATGGCAGCCGCTGACGAGCACCGTGTCGGCCCCTTTCTGCAAAGCCTTGAGGATGAACATCGGGCTGATGCGTCCGGTGCAGGGGAGACGCACGATTCTGACGTTCGGCGCGTATTTCAGACGGCTCGTGCCTGCAAGATCCGCGCCCGCGTAGGTGCAGTAGGTGCAGACAAAAGCCACTATTTTCGGTTCGAATGGTTCGCTCATCGGCTGATTCGGTCGCTTGGTTGAGTTCAGGTTGCTTTTACGGCGTTTGACGTATCGTCAGAGCGCCATCACTTCGGCGAATATCTGCTTTTCGGTGAATCCTGCCAGATCGATGCTGTTCGAGCGGCAGAAGGTCACGCAGGTGCCGCAACCCTGGCAGAGGCCGGGATTGACGCTGGCCACCTGCTTGATGAGGTTGCCGTTGCGGTCGGTGATGTCCTTCTTTTCGATCGCGTTGTACGGGCAGGCGTAGACGCAGCCCCAGCATCCGGCGCAGGTCGCCTCGCCGACTGCCGCCACCACCGGCTCGCGTTCGAGCTGCTCGCGGCTGAAGAGGCCCAGAACCTTGGCCGCCGCCGCCGAAGCCTGCGAGACCGAGTCGGGAATGTCCTTTGGCGACTGGCACGCTCCACAGAGGTAGATGCCCGCCTTGGCCGTTTCGACCGGGCGTAGCTTCAGGTGCGCCTCGTTGTAGAAGCCGTACTCGTCATAGCCGATGCCGATGCGTTTGGCGAATTGCTTGGCGTCGGGTTGGGGCGTCATGGCCGTGGCGAGCACCACCATGTCGGCCTTCACCTCGACCGGCTTGCCGAGCAGTGTATCGACGCCGCGCACGATCAGTTTTCCGTTCTCCTCGAACACCTTGCTGACGCGGCCACGCAGGTAGTCGGCTCCATCCTCCTCGATGGCGCGGCGGGTGAACTCGTCATACCCCTTGCCCGCGGCGCGGATGTCCATGTAGAAAATTTTGCTGTTGCTGCCATGGTGCTTGTGCGTGTAGAGCATGGCGTGTTTTGCCGTGTACATGCAGCAAATCTTGGAGCAATATTTTACGCCTTTCGACGGGTCGCGTGAACCGGCGCACTGAATGAAGACAACGGTCTCCGGCTCCTTGCCGTCCGACGGGCGCTGTATTTTGCCCGCTGTCGGGCCGCTGGCCGAAGCGAGACGTTCGAAGTGCAGGCCGGTGATCACGTCCTTGTACTTGCCGTAACCGTATTCGCCGTAGACATTCGTGTCCTGAATCTGGAAGCCGGTGGCCACCACAATCGCGCCGAACTCGATGGTTTCGACGCTCTCCTGCTGCTCGAAGTCAATGGCGTCGATTTGGCAGGACTTCTCGCAGATTTTGCATTTGCCGTTCTTGAAGTAGGTGCAGCGGCTCTTGTCGATGACCGGTACGTTGGGTACGGCCTGAGCGAATGGCGTATAAATCGCCGTGCGGTTGCTGAGCCCGCATTCGAATTCGTTCGAAATCTTCTTGACCGGACACTTCTGAATGCAGTCACCGCAGCCGGTGCACTTGTCCATATCGACGTAACGGGCCTTCTTGCGAATCTTTGCCGTGAAGTTGCCGATGTAGCCATCAACCTCTTCGACTTCAGCGTAGGTGAGGACGGTGATTTTCGGGTGCTGGATGGCTTCCACCATGCGTGGCGTCAGGATGCACTGCGAGCAGTCGAGCGTCGGGAATGTCTCGGAGAGCTGCGACATGTGGCCGCCAATCGAGGGTTCGCGCTCGACCAGCACCACTTCGCGTCCCGCTCCGGCGATGTCGAGCGCGGCCTGGATGCCCGCGATGCCGCCGCCGATGACGAGGGCGCGGCGCGTGACCGGCACGGAGATTGGCTTCAGCTCGTTGTTGCGCTTCACCTTTTCGACCAGCGAGCGGGTGATTTCGATGGCCTTGCTCGTGGCCTGATCCTTCTCCGAATGCACCCAGGAGCACTGCTCGCGGATGTTGGCCAGTTCGAGCATGTAGGGGTTGAGACCGGCCTCGGCGCACGCCTTGCGGAAAGTGGTCTCGTGCATCCTCGGAGAACAGGCCGCCACAACGACGCCTGTCAGGTTGTGCTCCCTGATGGCGCGTTTGACCGTCTCCTGACCGGGATCGGAACAAAAATATTTATACTCCTGGCAGATTTCCACGCCGGGATGGTCGGACAGGCTTTTGACGAGGATGCCCGTATCGACCTTCGAGGCGATATTTTCACCGCAGTGACAGACGAAAACTCCTATTTTTGCCATCCTGAAGTACTGAGTTTAAGATGTTTCCGGTACCCGGGCGTTGAGCCGCTTCGCGTGTACCGACAGACCAAGGGGACAGTCAGTCCCGTATACCGCTGTGAACAGCAGTGCGTTTCGAGCTTTCAAATTGAGAGATTTCCTTCACGGCCAATCTCCTTTTGCTTCTGATCATCATCATGAAAAAACAGGATGCTGAAGCAGGAATCAGCCGATCAGTACAGTATCCCGCCGGATGACGGGAGGTTTACGATGCCGGATGGACGAACCACCTGAAGATAACGACAAATATATCTTCTTTTCATACGCCGGGCGCATATTATTGGTTTCTGACCATAGCGGTTGCCGGTACGAAGTGCTTGTCGAGCGCCACCTCTTCGGGACTCGCGCCGCAAGCCATCGCGACCAGATCGGAGATGTAGTACACCGGCATCGAGTTGATGTCGTTGTACCGTTTGCGCATTCCCTCCTGGCGCATGTCGAGGTTGGTGTGGCAGAGCGGACAGGCCACGACGAACGCGCCCGCACCGTTGTTGGATGCGTTTTTGGCAATCTTGTGCGTCAGATCCTCGATCATCTCCTGCTGGGCCATTGTCAGGCCCGCGCCGCAGCACTCGACCTTGTAGGCCCAGTCAACCGGTTTTGCGCCAAGCGCCGCGATGATCGCCTCCATCTTCGTGGGATTTTCCGGATCGTCGTAGCCCATCGCCTCCAGAGGACGCACGAGCAAGCAGCCGTAGTAGCAGGCGAGCGGCAGCTCCCTGAACGGGTGGGTGACCCGCTTTTTAAGCTCCTCCGCGCCAATACCTTCGAGCAGTTGCATGACGCCGATATATCGCGCCTTGCACCCGGTTTCGCGCCCCATCACGCTCTTCAGTTCAGCGCGAAGCTCCTCGGACTCCATGAGCGCCTTGCGGGCGGTCACCTGCCGGTTCAGGCAGGCGGCGCAGGGGGCGAGCACGTAGTCGAATCCCTGCTGGTCGGCCA
>JAAXXD010000053.1 GCA_013334655.1 Chlorobaculum sp.
CGATGACCTCCTTCTTCAGCTCCGCCTCCATGTTCAGGAGTTTTTGCGACTCGGATTGCGCCACGCGCACAACCGGAATGCCGGTCATCATGGCGATTACCGACGAAATGTCCGTCTCGGTCACGTCATAGACGCTCTCCATCGACTGCTCCTCCCACTCCTGCTTGGCGTGGTCGAGCGCTTCGAGCATGTTCTTTTCCCTGTCGCGCAAACGGGCGGCCTCCTCGAAGTTCTGCATCTTGACCACCTTGTTTTTCTCGCTTTTGATCTCCTCGATGGACTTCTCAAGTTCGAGAATCTCCTGCGGCACATGGATGTTGCTCAGGTGCACCCTCGCGCCAGCTTCGTCCATGACGTCGATCGCCTTGTCGGGCAGGAAACGATCGGTGATGTAGCGTTCCGAAAGCTTGACCGCCTTCTCGATGGCATCCTCCGAGTACTGCACATGGTGGTGCGCTTCGTACTTGTTCTTGATATTGTTCAGAATCTGGATGGTCTCCTCGACCGAAGTCGGTTCGACCATGATCTTCTGGAAACGGCGATCCAGCGCGCCATCCTTCTCGATGTACTGGCGATACTCGTCGAGCGTGGTCGCGCCGATGCACTGCAACTCGCCACGCGCCAAGGCGGGCTTGAAAATGTTGCTCGCATCGAGCGAACCCGACGCGCCGCCCGCACCAATGATGGTGTGCAGCTCGTCGATGAAGAGAATCACGTCGCGGGAACGCTCAAGCTCGTTCATGAGCGCCTTCATGCGCTCCTCGAACTGGCCACGATATTTGGTGCCCGCCACGAGCGCCGCGAGGTCGAGCGCCACGACGCGCTTGTCGTAGAGCACGCGCGAAACCTTGCGCTGCACGATCTTGAGCGCAAGCCCCTCGGCGATGGCGGTCTTGCCGACGCCGGGCTCGCCGATCAGCACAGGGTTGTTCTTCTTGCGGCGGCTGAGCACCTGCGCCACGCGCTCAATCTCCTTCTCGCGCCCGATGATCGGGTCGAGCTTGTCCTCCATCGCGAGGCGCGTGATGTCGCGCCCGAAGTTGTCGAGCACCGGCGTCTTGGTGCGCTCGCCGCGCTTGGGATCGGGCTTTTTCGACGGACGCTCCGTGCTTCCGGTCGAGTACGAACCCTCCATTGGCGGCTCGTCCGCCTCGCTCCGGCCCGTGGTGATGGTCACCAGCTCCTCCCTGACCAGATCGTAACTGACGCCGAACTGTTCGAGAATCTGGGCGGCGATGTTGTCGTCCCCCTTCAGGATCGAGAGCAACAGATGCTCCGTGCCGATGATGGTGGACTTGCATATCTTGGCTTCGAGATAGGTGATCTTGAGCACCTTCTCGGCCTGCTTGGTCAGCGGCACGTTGCCCATCTGGGCCGCAGGAACCTTCGGATGGGTATTCTCCTCGATCTTCTGCTTCAGGCGAAACAGATCGACCTTGAGATTTTTAAGAATCCTCGCGCCGATACCCTCCCCTTCACGGATCAGGCCGAGCAGGAGATGCTCCGTGCCGATGTAGTCATGTCCGAGACGCAACGCCTCTTCGCGGCTGAGGCGGATGACATCCTGAACTCTATTCGAAAAATTTCCTTCCATTATGTCTTGTTTAGGTAAAATTGAGGGTAATCTCCTTGAGATGCTTTGTATATCTTTACAGTCTGAGTCCCAAACCGGGACAACCGCTTTACGTCTCTATGTAGAATAACTATAATAAATCAGACGCCATTTCAAATCAATTCATTCGAAAAAAACAGTGGCGATAAATTAAACGTTTCAGCACGCGCTCTCCCATGACCGTACGACACATCCTCATTGACGACGAGAACCCCCTGCACCGCGAATTGCCGATCTACCGCGCCGGAAAGGTTGGCTCCGTGAAGCTTTCGGACAGCGAGTACAGAGTGTACGATTCACTCGACATCGAAGCGCAGAGCTACGCCGCCCTGTTCCATTACGGCGTCATCGAAGCGCTCAACGCCCTGCCGTTCATCTCCGAATCGAACAATGGGCTGGACAGTTGGGATGAAGCGTTTCTCGCATCGGCGAGCATCGGCGCAATGCTCGGGATCATCGATAGTTGCATCGAAACCATCGGCAGGAAAAGCCCCGAACGCATCATGCTCGGCTGGCAGGACGACCCGGAACGCATCGCCTACTGGCGAGAAATCGATCCGGCAAAGACGCTCGGCTTCCTCCGCCAGCTTCGCGAATTCGCCGCCAGCGCCGCCGCCAATGGCTGCGACCTCGAATTCATTCTGTAGCCGTTCGCCACCGATCTTGCCGAAAGCCTTCGATTCTAAGTGATCTTAAAAGGCATCCATCGAGTCGTGAATCGCTGAATTCTCGATATTACGTCAAAAGCAGTATTGTGTCGCCGTGCCGGTTTTGTCGCGACGAAAAAAAGTTTATCTTGAACGAATTTTCAAAAAAGCCTGCCGGGTTTTCCGGTGTGCTCATCGTTCAGGAGCTTTTCCCCATCCCGCCTTTCCTGTCCGTATGTTGAGGGCTTTTCGTAACGACTGAAAGATCACTATGACGCGGATTTCATTGACCGCGCGATGAGGAACATGTGTATGAACAAAAAAGGAATCACCTTCGCCCTGATGCTGTGCATGGCTTTGCCCGTGAGCGGAAGCACGCTCACCCTTGATGACTATCCGGCAACCCGCCGGATGTCATCGGTCATCAACTCCCTCGAACAGAACAGCGAAATCGATCCCGAAGCGCTTCAGCTCGCACTGCAGGGCTACTACAACCTCAAACGGCAGGGGCTGATCCGCCGCGAAGGTCTCATCACGCTGATCGATTTCGACAAACCTTCCGACACCAAACGTCTCTATATCATCGACATAACCAACGGCATCGTGCTTCAGAGCTCGCTTGTGGCTCATGGCAAGGGGAGCGGTGACGTCATGGCGACCAGCTTCTCCAACCAGCCCGGATCGAACAAGAGCAGTCTCGGGTTCTATCTTACTGAAAATACCTATATTGGCAAGAACGGCTACTCCCTTGTGCTGAAGGGTCTCGATCAGGGAATCAACGACAGTGCTGAGAGCCGCAGCATCGTGATTCACGGCGCGAATTACGTTTCCGAGGAGTATATCAGGCAAAACGGTCGCCTTGGCCGCAGCCAGGGTTGTCCCGCATTGTCGCTCAATGAGTACCAGGAGGTGATCGACCTGATCAAGGATGGCACCTGCCTCTTTATCTATCATAAAGGAGAGGACTATGTATCCCGGTCGGTGGTGCTCAATCCAGAGCTTGCTCTCGGCGGCGGGAAGAGGCAAAATCCTGCTTAAGCTTTAACTGTATCGATGTTCCCTTTCATATTGCTCTGGTTCGCGCTGCTGCCGGTCATCAGCTTTGTGCTGTCGGCTCAGGCTCATGCCGCCGACAGCACCACCACCCGCGTACTTCCTGACCCAGCGGTCAAAATCTATCTGAAGAGTTATCTCGACCGTCTCGAACGGCAGGATGCCGCTTCCGCTCCCGGACGTCTCGGAATCGACAGGGAATTACAGCGTTTTTACCGGGCGATGAACTATCGCGTCGCCTGGACGAACCGCCAGGCTATCGAGCGCCTTGTCGAGGTGATCGGCGAGAGCGCCGGTGACGGCCTCAAACGATCCGATTACCATTACGACGAAATCAGGAAATTCGCCGAGAATCCCCCCGATTCTCCGCTCCTCAAGGCTCGGGCTGACCTCTTCATGACCGACGCTGTCTTCACGCTCCTGTCGCACATGCGCTCCGGCAAAGTCGAACCCCGCTCACTCGACTCGAACTGGAACATCGCGATCCCAAGGTCTGGCGCGAATCAAGACCAGGCGCTGATGACTGCGGTTATGGGCAGCAAGTTTCCCGAGATGATCGCGGAGCTGAGGTCGTCGTCGCCCGAGTATCTCGCTTTGCGCAAAGCGCTGGCGCGTTACCGCAAGATCGCGGAAGAGGGCGGCTGGCAACCGGTCTACCAGGGGCCGAAGATCGAAAAGGTCGGCCAGACAGACAGCCGCATACCGCTGATCCGCCAGCGACTCATCGTTTCGGGCGATTATGAGGACAAGAACCTGGACGATACGAAGCATTTCGCTTCAGCCGATTCCGCGCTCTCAGCCTCAGCGACCTCATTGCCCGGCGCACCTGCAACTTCCGGGCAGACCTACACCCAGGAGCTGTTCGACGCGGTGAAAGCCTTCCAGCAACGGCACGGCCTTTCGGTTGACGGCATTATCGGCATGGAGACCCTCAACGCGATGAACTACCCGGTGGCCGTGCGGATCGATCAGCTGCGCCTCAACCTCGAACGCCTTCGCTGGTATTCCCGAATTCTCGGCAGGAGTTACGTGATGGTCAACATCCCGGCATTCTCGGTCATTTACGTCGAAGAGAGCAAGGTTCGCTGGAGTTCGCGGGTGATTGTCGGCAAACCCGACTTGCAGACCCCGATTTTCGGTGCCGCCATACAGTCGATCATTTTCAATCCGCACTGGGTGATTCCGTCCGGTATCCTCGTCAAGGAGTCCATTCCCGCCATCCGGAAAAACATCAACTATCTGAAAAAGAACCAGTTGACCGTCGTGGACGGCAACGGCAAGCCGGTTGATCCTTCGACGGTGAACTGGGCGCAGTACCAGAGTGGCGGATTGCCCTACCGGCTGGTGCAGGCATCGGGCGACGACGGTTCGCTTGGCAGGATCAAGTTCAACATGCCGAACCGGTTCACGGTCTACATGCACGACACGCCGACCAAGCCGCTGTTCGAACGAAGCCGACGGGCCTACAGCCACGGATGCGTCCGGGTTGACCGTCCGCTCGAACTTGCCGAACTTCTGCTGCGCGATCCGGCGAAGTGGAGCCTGAAGAAGATCGACGAGGCGATCGATACTGGCAAAACGAGCACGGTGGTTCTTCCGGTGAAAATTCCGGTCTATTTTCTGTATCAGACTGCCTTCGCCGACGGCCAAAAAGTCGAATTCAGGGCGGATGTTTACAATCGGGACGAGGAGTTGCTCGACGCTCTCAACAGCAGCAAAGGGAGCCGGAACGTCGAGGAGGCCGCGCGATAAGAGATTTCGTCTGACAGAACCTCAAACTGCTGGTTTATGTCGTTTACCGTCACCATCGATGTTTCGGAGCAATTCAAAACCGCGGCCTCGCCTGACAAGGTGTTCGAGCTGCTCTCGGACGTACCCCGCTCAGCCTCCCACTTTCCCGATGTCGAAAAGCTCGAACCGCTTGGCGGCAACGCCTTCCGCTGGATCATGGAGAAGATCGCCATCGGCGACCACACCCTGCAACAGACCATCTACGCCTGCGCATACAGCAGCGACCCTGCATCGATGAGTGTTGAGTGGACGCCTGTCGAAGGCGTGGGAAACGCACGAGTCTCCGGTGGCTGGCGCATCGAACCCGGCGAAATCGGCTCGAAGGTGCGTTTGCATACGAAAGGAGTGCTCGAAGTCGATTTCCCCGGTATCCTCCAATTCCTCCTCGCGCCACTCATCGAACTGGCCTTCAAACAGAAGATCGACCGCTACATCTCGAACCTCAAAGAGACCTTCGCGAAGTAGTTCCGATCTTGCAAGTAGAAATCGCTATCGAAATCTGAGTATCCCGGATACGCTTCCGATAGCGATTCCTTCCGCTTTTCCTACAGGCTCAGGAGTTTGTCCACGTCGTTCAGGAACGACTCTTTGCTGTCGTAGTTTTTTACGCCGAGGTTTTTGTGCGCGTTATCGGAGGTCAGCTCTGCGAGGACGGTGTTCGCGCCGTTCTTTGCGGGGTCGTTGAACTCTTCAAGCGTGATGTAGCGGTACTTTCCATCTTTTTTCACCAGTGCGGCGTGGATGCAGAGCGCCTGCAAGCGCGGCTGCGGGAAGGAGATAAGCACGAGATCGTAGCCGTTCTTGTGGACGGGCGCGAAGGTCATGCCCGAAGCGTACTCCTTGCCGAGCGGCCCTTCGACGATTTCGCGGAATGGGGCGGTGTTTCCGGTGAAGAGGTCGTTAAAGAACCTCGGGCCGGTTTCTGAAAAGAGTATCTCCGGGATGATGGCGAAATGGAGGGCGTACAACGTATCGTTGGTGGAGCTGTCGAGCTTGATGACGCTGGCCGTCGGCTCTTCGCCCAAGGCTGTCGAGGGGATCGAAAGGAGGCTGCCGCTCAGGATGAGGGATGCTGAAAGCAATAGGGTGCTGAATCGATTTCTGTTCATCGGGTGCAGTGATAGTGTTTTACGAATGTGAGTTACAGTTGTTCTGCTGTTAGAAGATATAACAATCGTTAAAATTCCGGCAGGGATTTTTCCGGAAATCTGCTGATCCGACGAGTGCGGACCTGTCTCGGCAGTTGTCGGGATCGGGATGGCAGGGATGGCTTCGCTTGTTCGGGATATTTCCGTTTCTTTAGGGGATGACTCTCGAACACTCAAACGACACGACCAATGTACGATCAAACTGAAAAGAGCCTCGAATCGGTAACGAAGCTGGCTATGCAATTTCTCGCCGAAGCTATCGGCCAGTGTCCCGCCGGACTTGAAAAGAGCGCCAGTCAGGATGTCGCGTTCGCCGTGGTGGGCTTTCAGTACGGCGCGGTGCAGAGCGCGGCGTATGTTGCCGGTCTCGGCGTGGAGGCGTGGACGAGCATCGCGGGCGAGGTAATCTCGCGGATCAACGGGATGGAGCAGGAGGCGGTCGCGCAATTCCTCTCCGTGATGCCAATGCTCGCCCGAAAGGAGTACCCTCCGATCGGCATCGGCGGCCAGGCGATCATCCGTTTCTACAACGCCGCCACCGACGAAGAAAAACTCACCGCCGCCGTCTCGCTGAGCGAAATTCTCCGCCAGATCGACGAGGGGTGAACGTGCGCATCGGGGTCAGCCGCACCAAATCCGCGATAAATTTGTTAACATCGAGGGTGCAACGCCGCTTTGTCAAGGTTGAAAACAGGGGGATTGATGAACACCGCCAAGAAAATTTACAGGCGATTCGCAGAACTGGATGCTGAAGATATTTCATTTTCTGAGCGTCATTTACCCTGCGCACCGCCATCCTTTGGTGATTGATGAATAAAAAATAAGGATGAAGAGAGATGCCTGAAATCAGTCGTTTTCTGGGAATCGTGATCTACATGTATTTCAACGAACACAATCCACCTCATTTTCATGCTGAGTACAATGAGCATAAGGCGTCAATTTTCATAGATACATTAGGATTGATGGAAGGAAAGTTGCCGTCGAAAGTTATGAGCCTTGTGGTCGAGTGGGCGCAAGCGCATCAGGATGAACTTCTGGAAAACTGGAACAGTATCAGGGAGTCAGGCGAGTTCCATAAAATAAAACCACTGGTATGAGAGGAACAGATATGTTAGAGGTGAAGACGGCAGAGTATTTGGGGGATTATGTGATCAGCCTTTTATTTAATAATGGTCGGTCAGGTACGGTGAATCTTGAACAAACGTTGTTCGATGATAACAGACCTGTATTTGCAGCATTAAGAGACAAAGCTGAATTCAGGAAATTCAAGGTTGAGCACAGCACTCTGGTCTGGGGTGACAAGTTCGATCTGGCCGCAGAGTACTTATTTTTTCTTGCATTTAAAGATGACCCTGAATTACAGGATCAATTTAAGGCATGGGGCTATGCGGCCTGAATGGGAGTAACCCGATTGTGGTTTCCGTGATGCCGATGCTTGCCACGATCAGCATCGGCAATCATCTGGATCAGCCGCTCAAAATCCGCGATAAATTTGTTAACATCAAGGGTGCAACGCTGTTTTGTAAAGCTGGAAAACGGGAGAATCGATGACTAGTGCCGAAAAGATTGATCAAAACGAAACAGACGACTACTTCGCCAATCCGTTGGTCATTGAAGCTATCGAGCGAGGTAAGGCGGACATTGAGGCGGGGAGAGTCACGACAATTCCTGATCCCAAGAACATATGGGACACTATTCAATAGGCGTCTCAATCGAGAAGCAAAAAGGAGAATGATAAATGCAACGCACAATTGAAGATATAACTGCTGAACTGATAAGGTTGCCAAAGCAGGATCGTCTGGAGATCGTAAGATTTCTCCTTTTTCTCGACAACCAACCGTCGGATGCCGATGATGTCGAGGCTGCCTGGGAAATGGAGATTTCCGACAGGGTTCTTGCTGTCGAGGAAGGGACGGCTACCGGTATTGACTATGATGAGGCGATGAGGAAAATTGATGAGCGCTTTTCGTCATGAAGAAAATAGTACTTCAACAGGCATTTGAAGAACTGAATGATGCGATTGCTTATTACGAAGAGCGGCAGCCGGGATTGGGGTTGAAGATGAGGGAAGAGTTTGATCAATATGTTCGCTGGATTTTGAATAATCCTCAGATTCCTCGACTTCGCAGTGGCGGTTATCGTCGTGTCAACCTGAAGGTTTTTCCTTACTATATCGCTTACCTTGTTCATCAAGAGACATTATGGATTCTCGCAATTGCTCACAGTCATCGAAAGCCTGTATACTGGATAAAAAGAAAAAACTCAACGCCGCCGCCTCGCTGAGCGAGATTCTGCGACAGATTGATAGAAGGGTGAATGGTTTTTTTTGTGGGTTTAGATGATGTGTTTTGTTGATGAAATAGTACATTGTGAAAGACCGAAGTGTTTTTGGTTCATTTAGTTATTAGGAGATTAAAACTATCGTGAATGAAAAAATTTGCTTATATAGGTCATATGCAAAGTATAATATTTTATATACAATCCTTATAGATTATATCAGTAAATAATCTGATTTAAATAAATTATGAGATTTGTTTTAGACCTTAATATGTCACGAGACGAGAAATTAATTGATATCTTGAAAGATGGTCATAATATTATATTAATAGATGATTTTTTTGTAGAGCTTTTCAAGAGCAATGATCCCGTCAAAACATTTGAACTTAATACCAAGATATTGCAAAAATATTCAAGCCAAATTTACTATTGCCATGATATAGGTATATTGTTTCGGCTAGAGAAAATAGGACGCCCAATAAAAAAGCATCAGTTAATTGATATGAAAACAACATCTATTATTAGAAAATTGATATTAATGCCAGATATTTTTCAGTCACAAATAGAAAAATTTAAAATCGAAGCCTCAAAAAGAATTAGCGAACAGGAAAATTTTATTCAAGAAAATTTAAGAAAAACAACACAACAGCTGAGTGCATTATTAAAGAGCACTGCAAGCAGGAATGCATATATAGTCGATAAAGAAAAACGATTGGGCGATATAATGGGAACAACATTCCTTGTTATGGAGAGATATCTAATTGATAATAAAAACAAAAAGCTATTTTGGGAAAAACCATCCGTTATATTTAATTATACATACATTTTGTTGTGGAGAATTGTTGATTGGGCATTAAAAAATGGCATAACCGATAAACCTATCAATAAACTGACGAATGACGGTTTCGATCTAAGGTATATTATGTATTCTTCTTACTTTGATGATGTACTGACGAAAGAATCATGGTTATCAGAATGTCGATCTGACTGTATGCTTAGCTTTAAGTGTAAACAAAATATGGGTTATCAAAATGCCATAAATTAATTTTTTATATTGTTTTCTTCGCTATTTCCTGATACGAGAATTCCCAATATCCGGCCTTTTCTTTGGCGTGCTCGACGGTCATGCTTACCAGATTTCCCTCTTCATCGACATCGATCAGCACGTTGTCGCTGATTTCCCGTGTTTCAAAAACCGGCTTGTCCTGAAGCTGGATGAAGGCGGTGTCGGTGTCTTTGAAATAGGTGATTTTCATAGGTTTCGGTGTTGAATTGATCAGCGTTGTCCCGTCTCTTTTCTGTCATTCTGAGTCCGACGCAGTCGGGCGAAGAATCCAGTGGTTCTTGAAAGGTATTATTTGTCAATCAAATATTGAGGTATTCCGGGAAGACTGGATTCTTCACTTCGTTCAGAATGACAAGAGCAGGGGAAAGTCGGTAAAGAATGTGGTGGGTGGTGTCGCGTAAACAAAAGCCCCCGGCTGAAGCCGGAGGCAATAAGCAAGACACAATCAGGACGGGTCGTAATTCAGCGCGGACGCGAGCCACTTTTCGGCTACTGCCACCTCAGTCCCTTTGCGGTTGGCGTAGTCTTCTACCTGATCTTTTCCAATCTTGCCAAGCACGAAGTATTTCGATGCGGGGTTGGCGAAGTACAAGCCGCAGACTGAGGCTGCGGGGTTCATGGCGAAGGTTTCCGTCAGCGTGACGCCTGTGGCGGCTTCGGCGTTCAGCAGGTCGAAGATGGTTGCTTTCTCCGTATGATCCGGGCAGGCGGGGTAGCCGGGGGCGGGGCGGATGCCCTGGTACTTCTCGGCGATGAGCTGGTCGTTGCCGAGCTTTTCGTCAGCGGCGTAGCCCCAGAGTTCGCGGCGCACCTTTTCGTGCAGCATCTCGGCGAACGCTTCGGCGAGCCGGTCGGCGAGCGCCTGCGTCATGATGCGGTGGTAGTCGTCGCTCGCGTCTGCAAACTCCTGCAACAGCGTCTGGATGCCGAGTCCGGCGGTGACGGTGAAACAGCCGATCCAGTCGCTGACGCCGCTTTCGCGCGGAGCCACGAAGTCCGACAGCGCGAGGTTGGCTTCGCCGTGCTTTTCGCCCTGCTGGCGCAGGGTGTGCAGCACGGTGCGGATCATCGAGCGTTCGTCGTCTGCATAGACGAAGATGTCGTCGCCGATGCTGTTTGCCGGGAAGATGCCCGCAACGCCTTTGATGCCGAGCAGCTTTTCGCCCTCGATGCGGTCGAGCAGGGCGTTGGCGTCGTTGAAGAGCTTCGTTGCTTCCTCGCCGACCTTCTCATCCTCCAGAATCTGCGGGTAAACGCCGTGCAGTTCCCAGCTCCGGAAGAGGGGCGTCCAGTCG
Source organism: Chlorobaculum sp. (assembly GCA_013334655.1). Taxonomy (GTDB): domain Bacteria; phylum Bacteroidota; class Chlorobiia; order Chlorobiales; family Chlorobiaceae; genus Chlorobaculum. Next base: position 10,890 of record JAAXXD010000053.1, read on the forward strand.
ATGTAGGCGCGGAGATCGCTGACGGTGACATCCTCCAGCACGGTGACGCCCGCCTGCGCCGGTTTGTCGATGGTTTCGGCCTCCCAGTCGATCTGGAGGCGGTTGTCGCGGGCGGCGTCGAGCGAGACGTACTTCCTCGCCGCCGTGCGCTCGGCGTGGCTCTTGCGCATCGCCTCCTGCTCTGAATTGAGCGCCGCGATGTAGCCGTCGCGCTGCGAAGCGTTGCAGAGGCTGCTGACCACCGGTACGCTGCGCGAGGCGTCGAGCACGTGCACCACCGCGCCAGAGTAGCACGGGGCGAGCTTGACCGCCGTGTGCACCTTCGAGGTGGTCGCGCCGCCGATGATGAGCGGAATCTTCATGCCGAGCCGCTCCATCTCTTTGGCCACGTGCGCCATCTCTTCGAGCGATGGGGTGATGAGGCCGGAGAGGCCGAGCACGTCTGCCTTGTGTTCGACGACCGCATCGAGAATTTTCTCACACGGCATCAGAACGCCGATGTCCACCACGTCGAAGTTGTTGCAGGCGAGCACCACCGAAACGATGTTCTTGCCGATGTCGTGCACGTCCCCCTTGACCGTGGCGAGCAGCACCTTGGCTTTGGCGCTCGTGTCGCAGCTCCGGGCCTTCTCCTCCTCGATGTATGGAACCAGCACGGCCACCGCGCGTTTCATGACGCGGGCGCTTTTGACCACCTGCGGCAGGAACATCTTGCCCTCGGCGAAGAGGTCGCCGATGTGGTTCATGCCGTTCATGAGCGGCCCTTCGATCACCTGGAGCGGACTCGGGTAGAGCTGACGCGCCTCTTCGGTGTCCTCGTCGATGTAGTCAACGATGCCCTTGACCAGCGCGTGCTTGAGGCGCTCCTCGACCGGAGCGTTGCGCCACTCGGCGGCTTTGGCCTCGCTTTTCTCACCGCCGTCGCGGATCGTCTCCGCAAACGCCACGAGGCGCTCGGTGGCGTCGTCGCGGCGGTTCAGCAGCACATCCTCCACATAGACGAGCAGCTCCGGGTCAATCTCCTCGTAAATGCCGAGCTGGGCGGCGTTGACGATCCCCATGTCGAGTCCGGCGTGGATGGCGTGGTAGAGGAACGCGGTGTGCATCGCCTCGCGCACCGGCTCGTTGCCGCGGAAGGAGAACGAGACGTTGCTGATGCCGCCCGATACTTTCGCGTGGGGCAGGTTCTGCTTGATCCAGCGCACGCTCTCGATGAAGTCGAGCGCGTAGTTGTTGTGCTCGTCGATGCCGGTGGCCACGGTCAGGACGTTCGGGTCGAAGATGATGTCCTCCGGCGGGAATCCGACCTCCTCCGTCAGTATCTTGTAAGCCCGGCTGCAAATCTCGATGCGGCGGAGCAGGCTGTCGGCTTGGCCCTGCTCGTCGAAGGCCATGACGACCGTGGCTGCGCCGTACTGCATAATCTTTCGGGCGCGTTCCCTGAACAGCTCCTCGCCCTCCTTGAGGCTGATCGAGTTCACGATGCTCTTGCCCTGGGTGCAGCGCAGGCCGTTTTCGATCACCGACCACTTCGAAGAGTCGATCATCACCGGCACTTTAGCGATCTCCGGCTCGGAGGCGATGAGGTTCAGGAACTCGACGATCACCTTTTCGGAATCGAGCATTCCCTCGTCGAGATTCACGTCGATCACCTGCGCGCCGTTCTCGACCTGCTGGCGGGCGATGGAGAGCGCTTCGTCGTAGTTGCCCTCCTTGATGAGGCGGGCGAACTTGCGCGATCCGGTGACGTTGGTGCGTTCGCCGACGTTGATGAAGCCGGTGGTTTCGTCAACCACGAGCGGTTCGAGGCCGGAGAGCTTCAGCACGTGCTGGTTTTCTGGTCGCTTCCTCGGCGTGAGATTCTGCACCGCTTTGGCGATGGCGCGGATGTGCGTCGGGGTGGTGCCGCAGCAGCCGCCGACGATGTTCACGAAGCCCGATTCGGCGAAGCCCGCGATCTGCGCGGCCATGTACTCCGGCGAATCGTCGTACTCGCCAAACTCGTTCGGCAGGCCGGCGTTGGGATAGACGCTGACGTAGCTTCCGGCGATGCCAGAGAGCGCCTCGATGAAGGGGCGCATCTGCTTGGAGCCGAGGGCGCAGTTGAGGCCGACGGAGAGCAGGCCGGGCATGTGGGAGATCGAAATCCAGAAGGCCTCGGTGGTCTGTCCCGAGAGCGTGCGTCCGCTGGCGTCAACCACCGTGCCGGAGACCATCACGGGCACCTGCCAGCCGGTTTTCGCGGCGTACTCCTCGATGGCGTAGAGCGCCGCCTTGCAGTTCAGCGTGTCGAACACCGTTTCGACGAGCAGCAGATCGACGCCGCCCTCGTGCAATCCTTCGAGCTGGGCGGTGTAGTTATCGACCACCTCCTGGAAGGTGACGGCGCGATAGCCGGGGTCGTTCACGTCCGGCGACATGGAGAGGGTCTTGTTGGTCGGCCCAATGGAACCGGCCACGAAGCGCGGCTTGTCGGGGGTCTTCGCGGTGTATTCGTCCGCCGCCGAACGGGCCACCTGCACGGCGGCGATGTTCAGCTCTTTGGTGAGGTGCTGCAAATGGTAGTCGGCCTGCGAGATCGGATTGGCATTGAAGGTGCAGGTCTCGATGATGTCCGCCCCCGCGTCGAGGAACTCGCAGTGCAGTGCGCGGATAATGTCGGGGCGGGTGATGACGAGCAGGTCGTTGTTGCCCTTCAGCGGATGTTCGTGCGAAGCGAAACGCTCGCCCCGGAAATCCTCTTCCTTGAGGCCATGTCTCTGGATCATGGTGCCCATGGCCCCGTCGAGCACGAGAATCCGTTGCTCGATCAGGCCGTACAGATTGTCGTTCATGCAGCGGCGGTAATTGGTTGGAAAAATGATCCACAAGGTAAGCAAAAAAGCGCTCAAATCCCCATCCGCCGGATGACCAAGCGGGTTACGAAACGATCCGGTCGATGCGCTCCGAAAGCCACGAAGCAATGAATTCGAGTGGCTCCTGATCGATCTGGTGCGCCATCGGGTACTCGCGGTAGGTATAGTCGGCAATTTTGTTGCGAAGCCACGCATCGGCCATTCGGCCCTTGTCGATTGGCACCACATTGTCGAACAGCCCGTGCTGCACGAGGAACGGCACGGCAGTCAGACCCGTCGGCAAGGCGTCAGCCTCGGGCCGCGCATCGGGAAGCTGCCCGCTCAAGGCGACCACGCCGTGTAGCAGCGCGGGATTGCGGAACGCCGTCAGGTAGCTCATCACCGTCCCCTGGCTGAAGCCCATGATGAACGCCTTTTCGCCGGTTGGCTGGAGCCTCTCGACAAGCTGTTGCAAAAACAGGGCGAACTGGTCGGCCACTCGCATCGCAGCTTCGCGGTCAACCTTGATGCCGACCGGAGTGAACTCGATCGGGAACCAGGCGTACATCTCCGGCGCAAGCACGAGCGGCGCGCGCACGCTCACGACGCGAAGCCGCGGATCGAGATAGCTCGCCAGACCGAGCAAATCCTTCTCATTGCTGCCATACCCGTGCAGCATGACAAGAAGGGGTTTCCGTTCATCAGGACGGCGGTTGAAATCGAGCCAGGTAAAGGTATCGTTGTTGCGTGTGAGCATATGAGAAGGGTTGGTGTGATCAAACTGGTAAATGATTATGCTGTAGGGGCGTCTCTTGTTGCCGCCCTGAAATGCAGAATCTATCTTTTTGTCTTGAAATACCTTATATGATTTTTTCTGATTTCGATTCCAATCCAAATCGAAAACGCAATTGCCTTCGAACGTCACTGCGAGGAACTCAGCGACGCAGCAATCCAGCCGATTCAGCTTTGTTCGCGTTCGCTTTGCGGCAAACGCCGATCGTCAGTCGATTTTTTCAGGAACGACCAATGCTTCACATCGCCCGCAAACTCACGCCAGAGATGTATCTTTGGGGCGCTGAAGAAGCGGAGGGGGCACGGAATACGCCGAAACAGAAACTCCCGCCAAACGTAATAGTCGTGCGGGAGTTTGCAGTTTCTTGGCAGGCTCGTCCGCAAGATACTTCAGGAGAGAACCTCCAGCCCTTTACGGTCTATCACATCGAGCAGGCGGTTGGCTGCTCCGCCTGGCTTTTTCACCCCCTGTTCCTATTGCTGGACAGTGGTTTTCCCGATTCCAGGCAGTGCGGCAAAAGCTCCCTGGCTGACATGATGGCGTTGGCGAATGCGGCGGATTTCATCAGGTTCGAAATTCTTCTTTTCGGCAGGCAAAACGCCTCAACTTCACGAAGGGTGATCTCATCCATAGCTCCGATATCGAACAGGCTCTTGGCCATATCGTGTGCTATTTCAAGTATTTCGCTCATATTGTCATCTCATAAAACTCTTTTCGTTCCAAAAGCAGGGCAAGCTGTTCATGGCTGGTTGAGCCATCCGGGGTCTTGATATACCGTATGCTCAATTTCCATCGTCAGCGAGCTTGCCACGCTCGGCTGAAAAGCCTCGCGCATCGCATAAAAAAAGCCGCTCATTGGGCGGCTTTTTTTATGATCTCTTTTTTCTCACACCAGCCCGAGGTTCTCCAATTCCGCTTTCAGAATTGCCTTGTTGGCTTCGGCCATGGGCACCAGCGGCAGGCGGTAAATCTCCTCGACCATCCCCATCAGCGAGAGGGCGTACTTGACCGGCACAGGGTTGCTCTCGATGAAGTTCAGCCGGAACAGCTTGCGGTACTTGCGGTTGATCTCGCGGGCCTCGTCGAGGTTGCCCGCCTTCATGGCGTCGATCAGCCCCTTGACCACCTTCGGCACCTGGTTGGCCGCCACCGAAATCACGCCGTCGCCGCCGAGCGCCATGAAGGGCAGCATCAGCCCATCCTCGCCGGTCATCACCGAAAAGTTCTCCGGGCGCTCGTCGATGAGGGTCATGATCTGCTCGAAATTGTCCGACGCCTCCTTGACGGCGAGCACGTTATCGATGTCACGCGCCAGTCGCAAAATCGTCTGGGCGCTCACGTTGCTGCCCGTGCGCCCCGGCACGTTGTAGATGATCACCGGAATCGAGACCGCTTCGGCCACGCGGCGGAAGTGCTGGTAGTACCCCTCCTGCGACGGCTTGTTGTAGTATGGCGCGACGGAGAGAATGGCCCGCGCTCCGGCCTTTTCGGCGTTTCGCGCCAGCTCGACCGCGTGGCGGGTGTCATTGTTACCCGCGCCGGCGGCCACCATCATCGACTCGCCAGCCTCCTCGCAGACGACGCGGATGATCTCCGCCTCCTCCTCGTTCGTGAGGGTGGGCGACTCGCCGGTGGTGCCGCAGGGAAGCACGATGTCGGTTCCGGCCTCGCGATGGAACCGCACCAGCCGCCGCATGGCTTCGAAATCGATCGATCCGTCCTGGTGGAACGGCGTGACAAGGGCTACGGCTGAACCTGAAATAAGGCGATTGGACATGAGAACTGCTTGATTCTAAAGTGATTGAAGGCCAAGAGCGCTCCGGGGACGCCGGGTCATGATCGCGGTCGTTTCAGCCTTCGTGATGATTTGAATGTAGCCAATGAGATGCATTATTAAAAAACCGTAAATTAACGAGCAGGGCAAATTCGTGAAGAATTTGCCGGACAGACTGTTAACCACGAGCAAGAAATTATGGCCGATCTGACGAAAATTTACAAAACGCTCTCTTCGAAACCACTTCAGGGCGAAGAGCTTGACCGGTGGTATGTT
>JAAXXD010000122.1 GCA_013334655.1 Chlorobaculum sp.
TTGCGTCTGTTTGAGTGGATGCTTTTGGCGTTTTGCGACAGGAGAACATTATCGTTTTGGCCAACCTCCCCTGTGGAGGTTTACTCCTGCTCATCTATGGTCTGATTTTTTCAGTAGACCCTAAATACGCCTTGCCGCCATTCGTCATAATAAGTTTCTTGAAAATTAGTGAAATCAAGAAGATGTACATTTGTTGATTCTCTGGTTTTTTCTGCTCCAGACTGGAATCCTTTCTTTGAAATGATTAATCCGTGATGCGCGCCAATATCCGCACAGATAGATCGAAAAGCATATACCACATTTTGGCTTACTGGTTTATTCCAGTACTTGCATTCACAGAGAACAACGGTAGAGATCGGATTATTTTCATTAACCGCATATATATCAACCTTTACTTTACCTCTAACTGTATTAACTTCGTGATTACGATGAGCCGTATACCTCATTTCAATAAATGCTTGGCAAACCATCTCCTCAAGCTCCTGCCAAGTATTCGGATCATTATCATAAATACGTTTGTTCATTTCATGCAGCGCATATTGTTATTTCGATATTTTTTTAACCAATAAAAATGCTCTAAGTCTACTAATTCTTTTCAAGGCTCTACAACAATATCACCATAAAAGCGTTCCAGACAAAGCGGGATTCTCTGTAACTCCGTATGATCAAGCAAAATAAGCAGTTAACTCAGCCCTTGTATCCGCCAAGTCCCGGATCGTCGTGGAAGGGGCGTGTTGTACTCCGAATACAAACAAAAAAGCCTCCGAATCTGGAGGCTTTTTTGCTACCGCTTTTCGCAGCTCTTATCATTCACCTTCGACCGAACGGTTGGCCAGGTGTTCGTAGTGGGCCCAGCGGGCGTCTACCTCTTTCTGGATTGCCTCGAAGTACTGCTTGGCGAGCGCCGGGTGAGTCTTCTTCAGCATTCTGAAACGGTTCTCCATGTTCAGGAACTGCTCGACCGGGATTTTCGGCTTCTTCGAGTCGAGCATCAGCGGATTCAAGCCCTCCTTGCGCCTCTCCGGGTTATAGCGGTAGAGCAGCCAGTGGCCGGAATCGACGGCCGCTTTCTGGTGCTCCAGACCCGATGAGAGATCAAAACCGTGCGCGATGCAGTGCGAGTAGGCGATGATGATCGACGGACCATCGTACGCCTCGGCTTCGAGGAAGGCCCGCAGGGTCTGTTCGTCGCGCGCGCCCATGGCGACGCTGGCCACGTAGGCGTTGCCGTAGGACATCGAGATCAGGCCGAGATCCTTCTTCGTTGCCGTGCGGCCCGCAGCAGCGAACTTGGCGACCGCGGCTTTCGGCGTGGCTTTCGATGCCTGTCCGCCGGTGTTGGAGTAGACCTCCGTGTCGAGCACGAGCAGGTTGACGTTCTTGTCCGACGCCGTGACGTGGTCGAGACCGCCGTAGCCGATGTCGTAAGCCCAGCCGTCACCGCCAACCGCCCAGACGCTCTTCTTGACCAGCATGTCGGCCACGGCGAAGAGGTTTTTCGCTTCAGGCGACTTCATCTGCTGGAGCTTCTCTTTCAGCACGGCCACGCGCTCGCGCTGCTCGAAAATTTCCGGCTCGCTGTTCTGTGTCGCTTCGAGAATGCCGGTGGCGAGCGTTTCGCCGATTTCACCGGCAAGCCTCTTGACCAGCTCCAAGGCAAACTGCTGCTGCTTGTTGATGGAAATCCTGAAGCCAAGCGCGAACTCGGCGGTGTCCTCGAAGAGCGAGTTGGACCACGTCGGCCCGAGGCCCTGTGGGTTGCACGCATAGGGCGTTGTCGGCAGGTTGCCGCCGTAGATCGACGAGCAGCCGGTGGCGTTGCCAATCACGAGCCTGTCGCCGAAGAGCTGGGTCATAAGCTTGACGTACGGGGTTTCGCCGCAGCCCGAGCAGGCGCCCGAGAACTCGAAGAGCGGCTGCTGGAGCTGCTGCTCCTTGATGAGCTTCGGATTGATCTTGTTGCGGTCGAACTCCGGAATGTCGATGAACCAGCTCCAGCAGGCGGCTTCGCTTTCGCGCAACGGAGCTTGCTCGTGCATGTTCAGCGCCTTGCGGCCTTCGACATGCTTGTCCCGTGCCGGGCAGACGTTCACGCAGAGTTGGCAGCCGGTGCAATCTTCGGGAGCCACCTGAACGGTATAGCGCATCCCTTTCCAGTTCGTCGCCTTGGCTTCGAGGCTCTTGAAGGTCTCTGGTGCATTTTCGAGATGCTCCGGCTCGTAGACCTTGATGCGGATAGCCGCGTGCGGGCAGACCATCGCGCACTTGCCGCATTCGATGCAGAGTTCCGGTGCCCAGACCGGAATTTCGAGCGCCAGGTTGCGCTTCTCGAACTTCGCGGTGCCAATCGGATAGGTGCCGTCCACAGGCAGAGCGCTGACCGGGAGGCAGTCGCCCTCGCCGGCAATGATCTTTGCCAATACGTCGCAGACGAACTCCGGCGCGTCGCCGACGATGGGCGAGCGCAGCTCCTTCGTGCTGTCGGCCACGGCGCCGATCTTCACCTCGTGCAGGTTGGCCAGTGTGTCGTCGACCGCCTGGATGTTCTGGCGGACAACCTCGTCGCCTTTTTTGCCGTAGGTCTCGCGGATCGCCTGCTTGATTTTTTCGACCGCCTCTTCACCCGGAAGCACGCCCGATATGGCGAAGAAGCATGCCTGCATGATGGTGTTGATGCGCTGGCCCATGCCGCTCTCCTGGGCGACCTTGTAAGCGTCGATGGTGTAGAGCTTTGCCTGCTTTTCGATCAGGCGCTGCTGGACAAGGCGCGGCAGCTTGCTCCACACCACTTCCGGCGAATAGACCGAATTGATGAGCAGCGTGCCGCCCTGCTTGAGGTTCTTGGCCACGTCGATCATTTCGAGGAATATCCAGTGGTGGCAGCCGACGAACTGCGCCTCGGTGATGAGGTAGGTCGAGCGGATCTGCTCCGGACCGAACCTCAGGTGCGAGGTGGTGATCGAACCTGCTTTCTTGGAGTCGTAGACGAAGAAGCCCTGCGCATAGTTGTCGGTGTTCTCGCCGATGATCTTGATCGAGTTCTTGTTCGCGCCGACCGTACCGTCCGAACCGAGGCCGTAGAAGAGGGCGCGGAAGACCGAATCGGGCTCGATCGAGAAGCTCTCGTCGTAGGTGAGGCTTTTCTGGGTTACGTCATCATCGATACCGACGGTGAAGTGGTTCTTCGGAGAGGCCTCCTTCATGTTGTCGAAAACCGACTTGACCATCGCCGGGGTGAACTCCTTGGACGACAGGCCGTAGCGCCCGCCAACAACTCTCGGCATCAGGACGCAGTTGCCGCCCTGGTAGGTTTCGGCAATGGCGTTGATGATATCGAGGTAGAGCGGTTCGCCTGCGCTGCCCGGCTCCTTGACGCGGTCGAGCACCGAGATGCACTTGACGCTCGATGGCAGCGAGGCGACGAAAGAGGCGACGTCGAAGGGTCTGAAGAGGCGCACCTTGACGAGACCGACCTTTTCGCCATGATTGTTCAGGTACTCGACGGTTTCGAGAGCGGTTTCAGCGCCGGAACCCATCATGATGATGATGCGGTCGGCATCTGGAGCGCCATAATATTGATAGAGCTTGTATGAGCGACCGGTCATCTCGGCGAACTGATCCATCGCCTTCTGGGTGATCGACGGGCAGGCGTCATAGTATTTGTTGACGCTTTCCCTGGCCTGGAAATAGACATCCGGGTTCTGCGAAGTGCCGCGAATGATCGGAGCGTCCGGCGACATGCGGCGCATCCGGTGCGCGAAGACCAGCTCGTCGTTGATCATCGAGCGAATCTCTTCGTTCGAGAGCACCTCGATTTTCGAGATTTCGTGCGACGTGCGGAAGCCGTCGAAGAAGTGCAGAAAGGGCACGCGCGATTCGAGCGTGGCGGCCTGCGAGATCAGCGCCATGTCCATCACCTCCTGCACGGAGCACGAGGCGAGCAGCGCGAAACCCGTGCCCC
>JAAXXD010000123.1 GCA_013334655.1 Chlorobaculum sp.
TAGCCGTGGATGACGTTGTCCTCGCTCAGAATCACCGCCCGCTCGATGCAGTTCTGCAACTCGCGCACGTTGCCGGGCCAGTGGTAGCGCATCAGCATGTCGATGGAGGTGGTCGAAATCCGGCGCACCCCCTTGTGGTTGGCCTTGTTGAACTTCTCCACGAAGTAATCCGCCAGCAAGAGAATGTCGGTTTTGCGCTCGCGAAGCGGCGGCACGGTGATCGGGAAGATGTTGAGCCGGTAAAAGAGGTCTTCGCGGAAGCTACCTTCGCGAATCTGCTCTTCGAGGTTCCGGTTGGTGGCGGCGATGATGCGCACGTCGGTCTTGATGGTTTTCGACCCGCCGAGCCGCTCGAACTCCTTCTCCTGAATGATCCGCAGCAGCTTGGCCTGGATCGGCAGGCTCAGCTCGCCGACCTCGTCGAGGAAGATCGAGCCGCCATCGGCCAGCTCGAAGCGTCCGCGGCGTTGGGCGCTCGCGCCGGTGAACGCGCCTCGCTCGTGGCCAAACAGCTCGCTCTCGACGATGCTCTCCGGCAGCGCCGCGCAGTTGAACTTGATGAAGGGTTTGCCGTTCCTCATGCTCTTGAAGTGAATCGCGTTGGCCACCAGCTCCTTGCCGACGCCGCTCTCGCCGAGAATCAGCGCGGTGGCGCTGGTTTTGGCGATCTTGTCGATCATCCTGAAGAGCGAAAGCATCGGCTTGGCATTGCCGATGATGTTGGCGGGCCGCTCCACCTCGGGTATCTCTTCGCCGTTGCTCTCGCCATCGATGAGCTGGAAACCAGCCTGCGCGGGGCGTCCAGCCCGCTCATGCACGCCGTTGACGCACTGTTCGTCGTCGAGCTGCTTGAGGCGCACCGCCTGCGAGATCATGGCCGCGATGATGGAGAGCAAATCGACGTAGTATTGCAGAAGGTCGATCCGATCGCTTTTACGCCGGAGCTTCTTGTCGCCATGCTCGTCGGAAACGGCAATCCGACGGTCCGCGCTCAGGGTGCCGATCACCTCGACACCCGCCTTGATCGGCACGCAGATGAAACACAGCTCCTCCTTGTTCTCTTTCGCTCTCGAACGGGTGCGGTCGAGAAAAAGCGGCTCCTCGTCGATGCGCGGCACCACCGCCGGTTTGCCGGTCTTGACCACCTGGCCGATGATCCCCTCGCCAACCTTGTAGCGGGCAAGCTGACGCTGCTCGTCGGTCAGGCCGAACGATTCGTTGATGACCATCTCGCCGGTGGTGCGGTTCAGAATCGTGACCATGCCACGGAGCATGTTCATGTGTTCCGACAAGATGAAAAGCACCAGCCGGAGCACCTTGCTGATGTCCTCCTCGTTGTTGACCGTCCTGCTGACTTCGGCAAGAAGACTGATGCTACTCTGTTCCTGTTCCTGCGCTATGAGCATGAAAGAAATTCGATGGTTAAGCGTGTTTTACGGAATATTGTCTGCGGATCGCGTCGATCTCCTCTGGCCGGAGCGCTCGCTTGAGGCGGTCGGAGTGGCTGCGAATCGATTCGAGCATTTCGCGGGCCTCATCTTTCGAGACCGTGACTCCCCTTCTCTTGAAATGAGCCATGATCGCCGCCGTGCCCGAGTGCTTACCGATGACCAGTTCGAAATCGTTGCGGCCCACCCGCGACGGCAGAAATGGCTGGTAGGAGAGCGGATTCTGCAACAGCGCCGCGCAATGGATGCCCGATTCGTGTTGGAAGGCCGAGCGCCCGACGACCGGTTTCTGCTCCTGAATCGCTCGCCCGGAAGCTGAAGCCACGACGTCGCACAGCCGCGAGAGCGTCGTCGTATCGAGATGCGTCTCGAAGCCGCCGGAGAGCGCGAGCGCCATTGCCAACTCTTCGAGCGCCGCATTGCCCGCCCGCTCGCCGAGGCCGGTCACCGAAACGCTGACCGCTTCGAATCCCGCGCCGAGCGCCGTAAAAGCGTTGGCGGTCGCCATGCCGAGATCGTTGTGCGCGTGGAACTCCAGCGACAAGGGCGAGCACTCGCGCAACGCCGCGCCGAGGCTCATCACCGAGAACGGCGTGGCGATGCCGACCGTATCGGCGATCCTGAGCCGCTCGGCTCCGGCGGCTTCGGCATCGAGCATGAAGCGCTGGAGAAACCCGACATCGCTCCTCGTGGCATCCTGCCCGCCGACGCTGACGAAATCGAACAGCTCTCGCGCTCTCGAAACCAGCAGATGGAGCTGCTCCTGAATCCAGTCCTGCTCCTTGTGCATCAGCTCCATGTAGAGGCGAGAGGCCGGAAAGCTGATATGCACCGCATCGGTGCCGCACGACGCGGCCAGCTCGATGTCCGCCATGTTGGCTCGCGCCCACGAGGTGAGGCGCACCGGCAGCTTCATGGCGACGATCTCGCGGATGACGTCGCGCTCCGCCTGGCTGATAGCCGGGTAGCCCACCTCGATCTCGTCGATGCCGGTTTCGGCAAGGAGTTGCGCGATACGCTTTTTTTCGTGCGAATTAAAGACCACGCCGGGTGCCTGCTCTCCGTCCCGGAGGGTCGTATCAATGATCCACGGCTTGCGGATCGCCTCCTTGCTGGATGTGGACGGAACTTGCATCAGTGTCGTTTTTTCTGGCTTATTGAACGTTTCCTCTCTTCTGATTAAGGTTAATATAAAACAATTCCTAAAAATATTAGGAAAATAATGGGGTTTCTGATCGAAAAGCAGACAAAATTGTAAGTATGCCAATGGCATCGACCGGCAGGATGCGGACGTGGCGCGAAGATGCGGGAAGAAGGCGACTCGATCCCGGAGGGGAGCCGCCGTGACGGGAAAAAGTTGCGGAGGGGTTCAGGCGTTCAGCGAGGCAACGTACGGCAGCTCGCGGTATTTTTCAGCGGCATCGAGGCCGTAGCCCACGACGTAAACATCAGGAATCGTGAATCCGGTGTAATCCGCGCTGACGGGCGTGGTGCGAGCCGACGGCTTGTCGAGCAGCGTGCAGACGCGCAGCGACGCGGGATTGTGCCCGCGCAGCTCGTCGAGGATGCGGGTAACGGTCAGTCCGGTATCGAGAATATCCTCGACCAGCAGCACATGCTTGCCCTCGACATGCGGATCGTGATGATGATCGAGCATCACCTTGCCGCTGGAGGCGCGGTGCGTGCCATAGCTTGAAGCGCGGATAAACTCGATGCGGCACGGCACGGCGAGGTGGCGCACCAGATCGGCGGTAAAGATAAATCCCCCCTTCAGCACGCACACCACGGTAAGTTCATCGATACCCGCCAGATCACGCGAAATTTCCGCCCCCATTTCGGCCACCCGCGCCGCAATCTTCTCCGCCGGAATCAGCGTCGTCAGTACGTCTGTTGGCATAACGCATTTCATGGTTGGTTGTCATTTCGGCAAAGAATATAATTCATCAAAGCACTTGGCCATTCCGCTCATGTAACTCAAGAGGGAAATCAGATGAACTTCGACAAACTCGACGCGCTGAAGAGACGGCTCGACGGCTTCAGGCCGCTCGGCCCGGAGGCAGCTCGAAATCTGCATGACGACCTCGTCGTCCGATGGACGTACAACTCCAACGCCATCGAGGGCAATACGCTGACCCTGAAGGAGACAAAGGTCGCGCTCGAAGGAATCACCATCGGCGGCAAGACCATGCGCGAGCACTTCGAGGCGATCAATCACCGGGAGGCCATTTTCTATGTCGAGGATTTGGTCGGGAAAAACGAAGCACTGTCAGAATGGCAGATCGAGTCGTCAACAAACGGCATGGAATTGCCTCGATCTGCTCATATGGATCAAAATAACAAAAACCAGGAAAATACCGGGCTTTTGCTGTTCGCAACATCACTCGTCAAGAGAATGCCTCATATGGAGGCTACCTATTTTCTGCTCTCATAGAGCTTGCGTCCACCAGCAAGCAGGCCGCC
>JAAXXD010000054.1 GCA_013334655.1 Chlorobaculum sp.
CCTCGGCCAGTTCATGGCGGCGGGCTACATGTTCATGATCGGCGAAGCGACCTACGGATGGGTGACGGCGCTGCTCGTCGTGCCGCAGTTCCTGCTGCAATTCAGCCTCGTGCGCTCGCCGCGAACGTGGGACGTGCGCTACAACGCCATCGCGCAGAACTTCCTCGTCGCGGGCATGATGGTGTGCGCCTTCGCTATCAAATCGATAAAGCCGTGACCTGCGGCGACCGCCAAATCTTCGTGCAACTCGCCGGAGAAGCCTGAAAAGCCGCGCCAATGCAGACGCCACGCTTCGACATCCGCCCGGCCATTTCGGTCATTCTGCCGACCTTCGACCGCGCCCCGCTGCTCGCCGAGGCCATCGAGAGCGTCGTCGCGCAAAGCTTCACGGAGTGGGAGCTGATCGTCGTGGACGACGGCAGTTCGGACGACACCTTCGCGGTGGTCGATGCGTTCCTCCAAGAGCACTCGAACATCCGCTACATGAAGCACCGCAACCGCAAGGCGGCCCTGTCGCGCAACGCCGGAATTCAAGCATCGTTCGGGCGCTACGTCACCTTCATCGACAGCGACGATTGCTACCTGCCGGAGCACCTCGAATCGCGCTTTTTGATGATGGAAGCCTCGCCGGAGCTGCGGCTGCTGTGTGGCGGATTCGCCGTCGAGGGCGACCCGTGGGTGCGCGATCGCGACGATCCCGAGCGCTGGATTCACGTCAGGGAGTGCATCGCGGGGGCGACGATGTTCGGGCGGCGCGAGCTGTTCATGGAGCTTGGCGGCTTCCGGGCGCTCGACTACGCCGAGGACACCGACCTCTGGGAACGCGCCGCCGAAAGTCACCAAGTGCTGAAAATTAACGCGCCGGAAACCTATCTTTACCGCCGCACGCCCGACAGCATCACCAGAACCTGTAAACCAGCCAAGTCATGATCCGCTCAGTCACCGTCTATTGCAGCTCCAGCAACAAAGCGCCGAAGAGCTATTTCAGCGAAGCGGAAGCGCTTGGGCGCGGCCTTGCTGAGCGCAAAATCGGCATGGTCTTTGGCGGCGGGCACGTCGGGCTGATGGGGTGCGCCGCCGACGCGGTGATGACGAGTGGCGGCGAGGTGCGGGGCATCATTCCGCGCTTTCTCGAAGAGCGCGAGGTGGCCCACTACGGGCTGACCGAGCTGCGCGTGGTCGAGACGATGCACGAGCGCAAGATGCTGCTCACCGGCTGGGCGGACGCCTTCGTAATCCTGCCGGGCGGCTTCGGCACCCTCGACGAGTTCCTCGAAATCCTCACCTGGAAGCACCTCGGCCACCACGAAAAGCCGATCATTCTCCTGAATGTGGACGGCTTCTGGGATCAGCTCCTCCAATTCTTCGAACGCATCGCCACGGAAAAGATGGTCGGCCCCGGCTACGAGTCATTCTACACCGTCTGCGATTCCGCCGAAGAGGTGCTCGCGCTGATCGACCGCCAGAATAGTGGGGTTTGAAGGGGAACGAGGGGATGAATAAACGAAGAGCCTATCTCAGAAACGAAATCGAGACAGACACAGGTGCATCGATGAATGGCGTATCAATGGTAAACGGTTCTGGAGCCTCCGTCATTGCGAGCCGCCCGTATCCGACACGATACCGCCACGGACCTTGAACAACGTACTCAATGAGAATGGATCGCCGCGTCCCCACTTGTCGGGACTCGCGATGACGAGTAAGTGCTCGTGGGTTCTGATTGCATATCATTGTTTTTTTTCGTCATTGCGAGCCGCGAAGCGGCGCGGCAACCCATGCGGAATCAGGGAAGGCCGTTTAAGATGGATAGCCACGCCCTGACAAGTCGGGACTCGCGATGACGGAGGCTGAGAGGAAGTTCATGGAAAGTTATTGTCGCCGGAGTCATAAAAAAGAAAGAGTCTGTCTCGGAAGTAACTTCGAGACAGACTCCTGAGCATCGACGAATGGCGGTTCCGACAAGTTGGAACCGTCCCCCATTAAGCGCTATGCTGGCGTATCGTAATCGATGTAACCGCCGCCGTTCATCGGGATCAGATTCACCGTGCCGCCGGGATTCGACGTATCGAGCCAGTTGATAAAAGCACTGCTGCTCCAGTCATTGTAATCGCCCTGGAATGCGCCGCCATCGGGATAGATGCTGATGAACTGGTTGAACAGCTCCGTCGTGAAATCCGACTCGACTCCACCGGATTTGTACACCAGATTTTGCTTCTCGCGACACCGGTCACACGCGAATTTCATGTCGGCAACGCTGCACAGCGGACTCGTTTCGGTCAAATAGCCACAGTGGCTGCCGTTCTCCACCTGAGCGGCCACGGCCCAGGAACCGTCAAGCTGCGTGAACTGGCTTGGGGCATCCGGCTTGTCCGACCAGGCGACAGGATTCGAGTAACTGGCTTCGCGGCAGGGACAATCGCACTCGCCGACGATCATCACCATCGGCATCTGGCTGGTGGCAAGCGCTGCGCGGTATCGCTCCATGCCGGGAATGAGCATCATCATCTTCTGGTCAACCGGCGACAGCATCACCAAACCGACCGGATTGGCCCGTTCCGACTCATTCCAGTGCGCCATCGGCCGACTGAACGCCGGAAAAACCTCCCGGTTGTAGATCACCGGATTGAAGGGTTTGCAATCCTTCCAGCCAAGCTGCCGGAGTTGATCGAAACCGCAAGCCGCCGCCTGAGCGTGCGCGCCTCCGACCGAGTGACCGGCGAAAATGACGTTGTTGGAGTTCATGAACTGCGCTTTGCTGGCAAGCTCGGCATCGAAGTTCTTGCTGTTGTGACCTTCAGCTTCAGCCAGCCAGAAAAACTCGGTCGTGCCGTATTTGATCAGGTACGATGCGGCGGCAAAGGCCTCCTGCCCCACCCGAGGATTGCCGCCGATGTCAGTCCAAGGCATCCAGTCAACCTGCGCGTGGCTGGCGCTGACGAAGGCCATCGCCCAGTTTTTCTCGACAATCGCCGAGCTGTAGTTGTAGAAGTTAGACGGATTGATACCAAAAAGCGGATTGTCGTCGAGAAGCGCTCCGGCAATCTTTTTCGGGTACCAGAGCAGATCGTTGCCAATCAGAAATCCGTGGTTGAACATCAAGAGGCCGTTGGCCTGACGGTTCTCCGGATAGAATACCTCGACAACCACCTCGACAAACTCGGGCACGAGTAGGTCATACTGCAACCAGAGATGAATGCGGTCGAAGCAGTAATCGTCGATGCGAATGGGTTTCATATCGATAGAGGTTAGAGGGTTGAAATACTATCGCGAACAGAACACCGGGACGGAAAGAAAGTGTACCGTCAACACTATTCGTTACGGTATTTTCACAATGTAGAGATTTTCTTTCGATAGATGAAACATGAAGTTCAAACAATCCGAGTCGTTGATTCGCGCGTTCCACATCAGGCCGAAACCGCGTTCATGAGAGGATCGTTTCAGTCCACGCGAGCGTTACCGAATCATCCGCGCAGGAAATAGCGATCAACCTCAACGACTTTTGCCATGCCGACTTCACTGATTTTCGTTTACAGCACCGACAGTCGGCCGGTCAGCGGACTGCTCGATCTCGGCCACAAAACGCTCAGCCCGTCAACCTACCAGTGCAGCCTCTGCGAGTTGACGCAAGATACCCTCGCCGACAAGGAGCAGTGGCGGGAGTTCCGCAAAAGCATCGGCCATCCGATGGAGTTTTTTCATCGTGACGAATTCGAGAGGAAGTACGATTTCAGTACCGACTACCCGGTAATCCTGTTGAATGACAACAAGATCGAGGTGCTCCTGAACAAAGAGCAGATCGACGCCATCACCAGCCTCAACGATCTTATCGAGACCGTCAGACAGGCGATCGTAAAAAAAACCTGATCATGGAATGAGCACCGCCGCACCCGTCGCTCTGCCGTGGCGCAGGTCGAGCAGCACGCGGTTGGCCTCTTCGAAGGGATAGCATTTCGCCTCCGGTTTCAGCGCCATGCGTGCGGCGATGTCGAGAAAGGCGGAGACGTCAGCGCGGGTGATGTTGGCCACGCTTTTTATCTCCTTCTCCATCCAGAGATGCCGCTCGTAGGAAATTCCGGCCAACAGTTCGCGGTCGCGGTTCTCCTTGCGGATAGCGTTGATAACGAGCCGTCCGCCGGGCCGGAGCCGTTCGAGCGCCGAGAGCACCGGAAGCCAGGCGGGCGTGGTATCGATGATCGAAGCGCACGGTTCCGGCGGCATCCCCTCCGTGCCGCCAGCCCAATCCGCGCCGAGCGAGCGGGCGAAGTCGCGATCCTTCTCGCTGCGGGCAAAGACGAACACCGGCGAGGCGGGATAGAGGTATCGGGCAAGCTTGAGCACCTGATGGCCCGACGCGCCGAATCCGGTCAGGCCAAGAATCTGCCCGTCCGCAAGGTTCGCGAGCATGAGCGAGCGGTAGCCAATCGCGCCTCCGCACAGGAGCGGCGCGGCTTCAGCGTCGGTGAAGCAATCAGGAATGGGATAGGTAAATGCCGCCGGAGCCACCATGAACTCGGCGTAACCGCCATTGGCGTCGCGCCCCGTCGCGCGAAACTCCGGGCAGAGATTCTCGTGGCCCGAAAGGCAAAGATCGCAGTGACCGCAGGCGGAGTAGATCCACGCCACGCCGCGCCGAGCGCCGGTTTCGATACCCGTGACCCCCTCGCCGCAGGCCACGACGCGCCCGACAATCTGGTGGCCAGGAATCACCGGAAATCGCGGCGGCGGCGTGCGCCCCTCGACTTCGTCAAGTTCCGTGTGGCAGACACCGCATGCGCCGACCCGCAACAGAATCTCCCCCGCCCCCGGCTCCGGCACAGGCAGAGAGCGGCAAACCAGCGGTTGCGTCTCCCGCGAAAGATCCGCAACCCGCTCCAGCAGCATAGCGTTCATGGTCGGCGCTCCTGTTTTTTGGGAGGAATGTGGACGTTGTGGACAAAGTGGACTTGGTGGACGGGAAAACGGAAATTTCCCCGCCCAATGAGCATTATCAATTATCCATTATCAACTATCAACTGCTTTCAGAACCTCTTCTGGTAAATATGGCAATATGGCCTATGGCCGGTTTTTTCGTAATAGTCCTGATGATACAGCTCGGCGGGCCAGAACTCGCCGCCCTTCTCCACGGTAGTCACAACCTCGTAGCCGTGACTTTTGAGCTGCCCGATCAGCGCCTCGGCGATTTTCTTCTGCTGCTCATCCTGGTAAAAGACAGCTGAACGGTACTGTGTGCCGACATCGGGGCCTTGCCGGTCAACCTGCGTCGGGTCGTGAATCTCGAAAAAGAGCTTGGCCAGCGTTTCGTAGCCGACCACCGCCGGATCGAACTCCACCTCGATCGCTTCGGCGTGGCCGGTGCGTCCGTTGCACACCTGCTCGTAGGTCGGATGCGCACTCTTGCCGCCCGTGTAGCCGACCGTGGTCGCAAGCACGCCCTTCACCTTCTTGAAGTGATACTCGACTCCCCAGAAGCATCCACCCGCGAACACCGCCTTCTCGGTTGTTGTGGCGGGCCTGTCGGCTGGCTCGAACGACAGCGAGATCGAGTTGACGCAGTAGCGAGCATTTTTCGAGGTAAACCCTTCGTTGTAAAAGACATGGCCCAAATGCCCGCCGCAGGTAGCACACAGAATCTCGATACGCCGACCATCGCGGTCGCTCTCCTGCCTTACCGCGCCCGGAATGGCGTCATCGAAGCTCGGCCATCCGGTTCCGGAATCGAACTTCGCGTCCGACCGGAACAACGCCGCGCCGCACTTCTTGCACTGGTACACACCCTTCTCCTTGTTCAGGTAATACTGCCCGCTGAATGGCCGTTCGGTGCCTTTGTCGATGATGACGTACTTTTCATCCGGGGTAAGCGCCTTGTACTGCATGGGTCCCTCCTTCTGGATTGCCGCTTCCGGCGAACTCACGACCTTGTCAACTGACCCGGCCCCGCAGCTCGCCAGAAGTAATACGAAAATGATGGAAACGATTCTGAATAACATCGCTTTTCAAGAATAATACCATGGCCGAAGTGGACTATGTGGACTAAGTGAAAAAAAGAGCGAACCACTGTAGCCACGCATAATTCATTTGTTCAACTCTGTTTTCCGGCATATTGTTTCCGGCATGTGAGTTCCGCGCTACTCCTCTCATACGAACATCTTCGCGGGCAAGCGCGGCACTCCGTCGCAAGCGAATGTGGCGGAAGGCAATCCGGGCAGATGAAAATCCTTGGGTATTGTTGACTGATGCAGCGGCTAACGGATGTGATATGGGAGAGTTACCGGCGAATTCGCTCTGAGCCGGTGAGGGCTGCCCTACGGACGTCGGTGATGCGGAATCACTTGATGCCACGCTTGGCAGCCCTGCCTTTGGCGAAGATTCAGAGGAAAGGAGAGTCCTCCTCCTGCTTACCTTTGGATTGCCCGAAGGTGCCGGAGATCATCTCTCCTACCTTCATGACGGTTGTCCCGGCGGCAAAAATACCGAGGCCGACAACGGCGACACCTGCAAGCCCCTGCAGAATCGGCAGACCGACCGGCGACAGCAGCGCTCCGGCCCCCGCGACGGTCGCGGCGGTCTTCAGCACGTTACCCTGGATTGGTTCCTGTTCCATATGTAATTGATTTTGTTTTGATGTTGGAATGGTAAAAAAATCTCGTCATGCGCTCCCTGTTGCTACCTGCGCCTGACCGGAACGGACAAGATAGTGGCGCGGAACATCTGAAAAAAATCATGCAACCCTTTGCAAAATTGGTCGCCAAACCCTATACTGTCACCTCGTTCATGAAAATGGACTGATTTTTAAGGACAATTAGCTCAGTTGGTTAGAGCGTTCGCTTCACACGCGAGAGGTCGTAGGTTCGAATCCTACATTGTCCACTCCCCCACTCTTTTCACCCGACTTCAAAGCGCTGATCCTCTTTCTGTCATTCTGAGCGAAGTGAAAAATCCGGTCTATTTCAGACCCTGTCACACCACACGCTCCTTAATTTTTTCAAATATAACGAAAAAACCCTCCGCCAAAGGAAAATAGCTGCCTGCGGCAGGATTCCGTCCTTGATTTACGCTTGGTCGCTGAGGTTCTGCGGCTCTGGAAGTCGGACGCGACACCGCCTTGCCCGATCGCAATGTGACGCACTTCTGACGTGATAAGTCGAACTGTAGATAACCACGCCGTCGATTTGAAAAACAAACATATCTATGATCCCCTACATCTCAGAAATATGTAGTTTTCATTTCACGAACAATCAGGAAACAGACAACTCCCGGCATTCAAAGACTTTATTATTCAGTTGCAAATTGTTGCTTTTCATTGCGGTGCCGATGAGGTAGTGGGCCTGCGCATTGGTGTTCTGGGGACGCGGTGGAGGTTGTAGACTATGTGGACAAAACGGATGGCGACTGATCAGCGGCGGTTCTTTTGGGGTATTACTAACTCATAATTCAACATTCATAATTCATCATTCGTATATTCCGGCACTGTTAAATACACTGAACACTTCAGATACACGCATGAAACTTATCGTCGGCCTTGGCAATCCGGAACTCAAGCACGCGGGAACGAGGCATAATATTGGATTTGACGTTATCGACCGGCTTGCCGGAACTGCGTCGTTCTCCTCGGGGAAGGGCAATTACCGGTATTCGAAAATCAATGCGCCCGGCGGGCCGTTGATTCTCGTCAAGCCGATGACCTATATGAATCTTTCGGGTCACGCCGTCGTGGCGGCGATGAATTTCTGGAAAATCGAGCGTGAGGAGCTGCTGGTGATCTGCGACGATGTCAATATTCCGCTCGGCACCATCAGGCTGCGGGCAAAGGGTTCAGCGGGCGGGCAGAACGGGCTGAAGCACATCATCCAGAGCCTTGGCAGCGAGGAGTTTGCGCGGTTGCGCGTCGGGGTTGGCGTCGAGCCGCCGCCGGTGTCGCTGTCGTCGTTCGTACTGTCGAAATTCACCGAGTCGGAGAAGAAAAGTATCGAGACGGTGATCCCTGTCTGCGCCGAAGCGGTGCTCGATTTCGCCTCGCTCGGCATCGAACACGCGATGACGCGATTTAACGGCACTGTCGGCTAAACGGGGGCGAGCTGCGTCACGGTAATATCTTCAGACAGAACACGGCTGGAGAGATTCCGCAGGAACTCGATGGCGCGTGCGTTGAACTCCTGTGGCTGGTCGATGTTGCAGACATGCCCCGAATTGCCGATAACCTGGAGATAGGAGTTGGTGTGACGGTTGACGATATACTCGACCGCCGGGAGAAACATGTAATCCTCGTCGCCCATGAGGTAGAGCGTGGGAATGCCGGTATCCTTTTCTTCAAAATATTTGAGTAGCGGATTAAGCTCGTAGGTGAGCTTGAACCAGCGCATGAACTCCTTCTGCGCCACCTTCTTGGCTTCGTTCACGAACATGATGCGAGACTTGCGGTGGCGTGCCTTTGGCATGATGATCCAGGCGAAAAAGCTGTATAGCCACATATAGGGCACCATGCTCTTGAAGAAATTGCCGATAGCAACCAGCAGCTTGGCACGCACGTTGAGGCGGATGATCGCGCCGCCCATCACCATCGACGAAACCCGCTCGGGAGCGAGTTCGCTGAGATTGCGGATCAGGATGGTGCCGAGAGAGATGCCGATGAAGTGTGCGCGGTCTATTTGAAGCGCATCGAGCACCTCGATTACGTCGCGGGTAATTACTTCAAAATTGTAATGTCGCACCTCTTTCGAGGTCGTGATATGTTTGGATCGGCCATGTCCACGGAGATCGACCAGGAGAACATTGAAATGTTTGACGAACTCCTTGATCTGCAAAAACCAGATCGACGAGCTTCCTCCTGCGCCATGCACGAACACGACCCACGGGGCATCTTCGGCGGTCACATGTGTTTTGTAGTGTAGCATGGCAAGATTACAGATAAGGAACAGTGATGAGGGAGCACCGGCAAAATAAATCGAAGTCGCAAAAAGCCGTCCTGAATATACAACAAATAAAGAGAACAAATCCTCTCCGAACTTAAAATTCAACCGTTGGCGCGATAAGCCCTCACGCACTCGAAAAGCACCACTCCCGCCGCCACGGCGACGTTCAGCGAATGCTTCACGCCATACTGCGGAATTTCGATGACGCCGTCGCAATGGCAGAGCAGTGAGTCGCCGATTCCCTCGATCTCGTTGCCGACAATCAGCGCCAGAGGAAAGTCAGCCGCCGACAGCGAGGTGTAGGCCAGGCTGTTCTCGGCGATTTCGAGGCCGAAAATCTTTTTGCCCTCGCTTTTCAGCGCCGAAATCGCCTCGACCGGATCGGAGAAATGTCGCCACGGCACGGTCTCCTGCGCACCGAGCGCCGTCTTGTCGATCTCCTTGCGCGGCGGCGTGGCGGTGTAGCCGGTGATGACGATTTCGTCGATGCCCGCCGCGTCGGCGGTACGGAACATCGCGCCGACGTTCCACATGCTGCGGATGTTATGCAAGACGAGCGTCACCGGATGGCGAGCCGAAGTCGCGTAGGCGTCGGGCGCGAGCCGCCCCATCTCTTCGCCCGCCAACTGCCTGAAAACCGCCATATCAGAGCGTTTTCAGCAGCTCCAGCAACCGGTCGTTCTCCTCTTTGAGACCGACGTTGAAACGGAGGCAGTTCTCCATGAGCGGATAACCCGAGACGTTGCGCACCAGCACCCCGGCGTTTTTCAGCTTTTTGAACACCTCGGTGGCGTTGGCGACGCGGATGATCAGGAAGTTGGTATCGCTCTCGAAGGTGTGCACGCCGGGAATTCCGGCAAGCTCAGCCTCGATGCGCTGCCGCTCGGCGAGGATGTACTGCACGGCATCGGTCACGAGCGAGTAGTTTTCGAGTATGGCCATGAGCGTAATTTCCGCCAGTCGGCTCGACGCGAAGGGTATCTTGGGCTTGGAGATTTCAGCCATCAGCGCGGGATTGGCTATCGCGAAACCGATGCGCATTCCGGCCAGCGCCAGCGCCTTGGACATGGTGCGCAGCACGATCACATTGGGATAGCGGTCGATCAGGTCAAGCGCCGACTGTTCCCGCGAAAACTCGACATAAGCTTCATCAACCAGCACGATGGCGTCGGCAGCTGCGACGATGCGCTCTATCTCGCTGTGCGTGAGCGACTTGCTGGTCGGGTTGTTCGGAGTGGAGAGCACGATGAAATCGACCTTCTCGCGACCGGCGGCTTCGATGATCGCGTCAACGTCGAACGAGAGATCGCGATGCATCGGCACCTCGACCACCTCGGCCTGCTGAAGACGGGCGAGCTTGTCGTAGAGCGAGAACGACGGTTCGGGAATGAGCACCTTGCGGCCAGCGCCGAGGCAGGCCATAAAGATGGTGTAGAGCATCTCGTTCGAGCCGTTGCTCATGATCACCGACTCCGGCTTCACGCCGAGAAACGACGCATAGGCGACCATGCCCCGGTAAGGCAAAATGTCCGGGTAGCGGTTCCAGGGTTCCTGGCGGAACTGATCGAGAATGTTGTCCTTCAGCCATCCGGGCAGATCGAAAGGGTTTTCGTTCTGATTCAGCTTGACCTCGGCCTCCTGGCCGCCTTCGACTTTATAGGTCTCGATATGCTCCAGGGCAGGGTTGAGCAAGGCCCTGAACTCTCTTTTCATGATGCTTGATTTTCCGGTTTGCGACGTAGAATTGATGTGCGCCAGTATACCATCGGGCGCGACACCATCCAAGAAACGATTTTTTACATTTTTCGTAAAAAAAAACTGGACAGGGAATTATTTTTCACTACATTAAAACAGGACAAAAAATATCCTCTTTATTCAAAACAGAAGGAGTTATCATGATAGAGATCAAAAAAACCCCGGTGGACCTGATTGATGACATATACAGCCTGGCCTACTGGATGACGGGTAACGAAAAGGCTTCGAGTGAACTGGTCAGCACCACCTGCCTGAACACTGATCTGAAAGCGGCTCAAACCGAAGTGCTCAAGACCTTCCGCGAGTGTTATCTGGATGCGTACGGTCAGAATGCCGAACTCGATATGCACGAAACCGCGTGCAATGGAGGTGTGTTCGATTCCCTGAAGCAGTGGACAGCCGACATCAAGCTTTCTGTGCTTCTATCTGAGCTGACCGGGCTTAGGCACGCCCAGATTTCTGATATCATCGGCAAGCCGGTCGAAACCGTCAGGCTCTGGCTCTTCTGGGGTAGAAAGTTCTTCGCGAACGATCATATGCTGAGAGCTTCCGCCTGAAAATTTCTCCTCATACTCCTCGGCTAAGGGCCAGTCTGGGAGGGACTGGCCTTTTGCTTTTCCAGCGAGTCGAACGTATATTTTCCTGTCTGTAAACTCTTTGACCTTTTTGCATGATCATCATCACCGGCGGCGCCGGGTTCATCGGAAGCGCCATGCTCTGGGAACTCAACCGCAACGGCATCGAAGAGGTGCTCATCGTCGATGACCTCGGCAAAGCATCCGAGGGGAAATGGCTCAATCTCCGGGGCCTCCGCTACGCCGACTTCATCCACAAAGACGACCTCCCCGCCCTTCTCGATCGTGACCGGCTTCCGAAAATCGAGGCCGTCATCCACATGGGCGCGATAAGCTCCACCACCGAGCAGGACGCCAACCTTCTTCTGCGCAACAACTACGAATACTCGAAAATGCTCGCCTCGTGGTGCGCGAAAAAGGAGTCGCGCTTCATCTACGCCTCCAGCGCGGCCACCTTCGGCGACGGCGCGGAAGGATACAGCGACGGGATCGAGACGCTCGACCGGCTCAGGCCGCTGAACATGTACGGCTACTCGAAGCACCTGTTCGACGGCTGGGCGCTGCGCAACGGCATCCTCGACAAAGCGGCGGGCCTCAAGTTCTTCAACGTCTACGGCCCGAACGAGTACCACAAGGAGGACATGACCAGCGTCGTCTTCAAGGCGTTCCACCAGATCGGCGAAAACGGCTCGGTGCGGCTCTTCAGATCACATCGCCCCGATTACGCCGATGGCGAGCAGATGCGCGACTTCGTCTTCGTGAAGGATTGCACCAGGATCATGCAGTGGCTGATCGAAACCCCAACGGCGACGGGTCTTTTCAACATAGGCACCGGCCAGGCGCGCAGCTTCAGGGATCTGGTCACGGCGACCTTCGATGCGATGGAGCGTCCGGTCAGCATCGAGTTTATCGATATGCCCGAAGCGATTCGGGACAAATACCAGTATTATACCTGTGCCGACTGCGACCATCTCCGGCAGGCGGGCTATACGGCGCGGATGACGCCGCTTGAAGAGGGGGTGAAGGATTACGTCCAGAACTACCTCAGCAAGCCCATTCCGCATCTGGATACGTCAGCGCTTGAAGAGTAATATCAAACCAGGAAAACCTTTGACTGAAAAAACGATCGAATTCGAGGGAATCGAGCCCGTCATCATTTTCGGGCCATACGACAGCTATCTGAAAAAAGTTCGTGAAGCCTTCCCCGACATTCGAATCAACGCCCGCGGCGCGAAGATCACGCTCGCCGGTGACGAGCCCGATCTGACTGCCATCGAAAAGATTTTCAGGGAAATGATCTTCCTCGCCGACCAGCACGGCGAAGTGCTCGAAAACGACGTCAACGCCCTCGTAAGCCTGGCGCTCGCCCCCGTCTCACGTCCCTCGTTAACCCAGGGCGGTGATAAAGACGTGATCGTCGAGACCAAGGATTACGTCGTCAAGGCCAAAACCGACGGTCAGCGACGGATGGTGGCCGAAGCGCGGACGAACGACATCGTCTTCGCCATCGGCCCGGCAGGCACCGGAAAGACCTACACGGCGGTCGCCATCGCAGTGGCCGCGTGGAAGGCGAAGACGATCAAGCGCATCGTGCTTGCCCGCCCGGCGGTCGAAGCAGGCGAAAGCCTCGGCTTCCTGCCGGGCGATCTGGCGCAGAAGATCGATCCCTACCTGCGCCCGCTCTACGACGCGCTGCAAGACATGCTCACCGCTGAAAAGCTCAAGTTCCTCACCGAGCGCCGGGTGATCGAAATCGTGCCGCTCGCCTACATGCGCGGACGCACGCTGAACAACTCCTTCATCATCCTCGACGAAGCCCAGAACGCTTCGAGCAAGCAGATGATGATGTGCCTGACCCGCCTCGGCGTCAACTCGAAAGCGATCATCACCGGCGACGTCACCCAGGTCGATCTGCCAAAGGAGATGGAATCTGGACTGATGAACGCGCAGAAAATCCTCAAGGGAATCAAGGGAATCAGCTTTGTCTTTCTCGACAAGTCTGATGTGGTGCGCCACAAGCTCGTCAAGGATATCATCAACGCCTACGAGCATCATGAAGACGAGCACCGGCAAGGGGGTTCGAGAAAAGAGGAACTTTGATCAACGGCCTCCGGTTGGTTGATATTCAGAGCCGCGCCTCCAAGTGAATTGATGGTACACGAGGTGATACAGATGAGGTGGACCACTCTGATTCGTTAGGAAAAGCCCTTTTCATTCACATTAAACCAGAGTAACCATGGCACATCGTATCACTGAAGAGTGCACCTACTGCGGTGCTTGCGAACCCGAATGCCCGGTCAGCGCCATCACCCCCGGCGACAGCCTCTATGTCATCGATGAGGAGGTATGCGTGGACTGCGTCGGCTACCATGAAATAGCTGCCTGCGTCGACGTATGCCCTGTTGACTGCATTTTCAAAGTGTAGCGTCCTTCATCAGAAGCCCGCCGACCAGTGGAAAATTCTTGCTGAACGGCGGGCCTGCTCCTTGAGACCTTTCTTTGCGCCCTTTCCTCAAATATTTTTTCCTTTCTTGTTTTCAGGTTCGAAAAAAGCTTATATTAATGGAATTGTTCAAATTGTTCTTTTTTTCTTATAACTATCAAAGCACGTCTTCAATATGGCACTGTATATCACTGAAGAATGCACCTACTGCGGTGCTTGCGAACCCGAATGCCCGACCAACGCTATCACTGCTGGCAGCGAGATCTACGTTATCGATGCCGCCTCCTGCAACGAGTGCGCAGACCGTGCCGACGGCGCGGCTTGCGTTAACGTTTGCCCGGCAGAGTGCATCGTCCAGGGCTGATTCAGACTCCCTGGTTGTCAGATAAAAAAGAGGTCGTCGCAAGCGGCCTCTTTTTTTGTGCAGGATTGAATAGTGTATCGCTATTGAAGTGGCCCCCAGCCATCAGACAGAATCGGGTCGAGTTTAAGCTGGTAACCCGCTATTGTTCATGCAGCTGATTGCTGCTGCTGTTTAACCTCTGACGACCCATCAGAGGATTGCTTTTGAGAGAACTTGTCAACGATGCACGCACCGCCGCCCGTTGCGCTTGCGTACGCCTCGTCTGGAGTTTTGTAGCCCAGCGACTGGTGCGGTCGCTCCGTGTTGTACAGACGGAAGTACTCCGCTAACCCCGGCTTCAATTCAACCACTGTCCCGTAGCCTTTCAGGGAGAGGTCTTCATGCTTGGCGCTCCTCCAGAGCCGTTCGACAAAAATGTTGTCCAGCGCCCTGCCGCGACCGTCCATGCTGATGCGAATCGTCGGATACTTCGTGAGCGCCCGAATAAATACGTCACTGGTGAATTGCGCGCCCTGATCGCTGTTGAAGATTTCCGGTACGCCATACTTTCGGATCGCCTCTTCGAGACATTCCACGCAAAAACTGCTTTCCATCGAGTTCGACAGCCGCCACGCCAGCGCCTTCCGTGAGTACCAGTCGATGACAGCCATCAGGTACATGAATCCTCCCGGAAGCCGACACCAGGTGATATCCGTTGACCAGACCTGATTCGGCCTGGTGACGCTCACTCCGCGCAAGAGATAAGGATAGACCTTATGCTCAGGATGCGGCTTGCTGGTGTTTGGCCCCGGAGCCATGCCTGCCAGCCCCAACTGCCGCATCAAGCGCTGCACCCGTTTCCGGTTGACAACATACCCTTTTTTCAGCAGAATCTGCCGCATCCGTCGGCTGCCGTAAAATGGATGGAACGTATACTCCTCGTCGATCAGACGCATCAGCAGGTCATCATCACTGGGCGAATACGGCTCTGGCTTGACGTAATAACTCGCGCGACTGACCTCGACCAGTTGGCATTGCGTCGAGACCGGCAACGGCTCATCGCCGCCGATCCAGCTTTTCCGCAGCTTCACAGGTAAGGCCCAACTTTTTTTTTAAGCCAATCCAGTTGAACCTTGAGCCGACCGATTTCGGTGTAGAGCTTTTCAGGATCCGATGACGGATCGACTGGTTTCGGCCCTCGCTGCGCATCGAAAATTCCGGGAGCGTTCTCAAGGAGTTCCCGTTTCCACAGCCCGACCTGGGACGGGTGTACACTGAATTCCTTGCCGATTTCGTTCAGCGTTTTGTCGCTTCTTATTGCCTCCAGCGCGACCTTGGCCTTGAACGGTGCGGTAAACTTGTTGCGTTTCTGCTCGCTCATAACTTGACCCTGCTTTCGGGCAAGTTACCACCTTAATCCGCTGTCCGAAAATCGGGGGCCACTATACTCCCGACGTGTACGCCAAAACCATATTTCGTCCTGCGTGCTTTGCGTTGTAAAGTGCTTTATCAGCATTAGTAATCAGCGAGGTGCCGTCCGTGGCGTCGTCGAGCCATGAGGCGACGCCGATACTCACGGTCAGTTGGCCGCCCGGCTGGTTGCTTTCGTACTCGAACGGTTCGGCGCGGATGATGCTGCGCAGGCGCTCGGAAATCTCCAGCGCAGTCGCACGGTCAGTTTTCGGAAACAGCACGGCGAATTCGTCCCCTCCAAACCTCG
>JAAXXD010000124.1 GCA_013334655.1 Chlorobaculum sp.
GACTCCCCTATCTCGTTCAGGCCGCCTTTGCGGTAAGCATGTTCCACCTCTCCGGGAAATCCAAGCTTGTTGTTGAACAGTGCGATGCCAAGATCACCGATGCAATTGTGTGCATCGAGCACTTTGACCACGATGCGGCCACTTACGCTGGCTGGGGCTTCATCCAGGGATGTAGTGTCGGCAAAAAGGTTCATGGATTCATTGTGGATAATCTCGATGGAGGCCGTGATGCACACGTTCAATGTAACAAACATTTCGGCTACCTGTAAAAGTCTGGGTTGGCGTGTTGCGTTCTGATAAAAGGACGGAAAGGACGTTAGGGACTGGAAGGACAGACATCTACAGGGCAATGTGCGCCCAAACGAAAAAAGCCTGCTTTGCAACAGGCTTTTTTCTCTGACGGATGCCAGAATATTGAGCTTATCCGATCTTCTCCGCGCCGGAGATGATGGCGGCGACGAGCTTGTCGATGGTGGCGTCGTCCATGAGCACCGGAATGTTCAGGCAGATGCTGCTCTGGAGCAGTTCGCCGGTCTTCGGCCACAGCTCTTCGAGGTTGAGGTCGCGGTAACGGTCGTACGCCTTGAGCAGGTGACCCCAGACGGAGGCGTAGTGCCAGTCGATTGCCTCGGGCAGAATCTTGGTGCCGAAGCCGTGCTCCATGAGGTGCGCCTCGAACTGCAAGGCGGTCTGGTGGTCGCGAAGCTTAAAGATGAGAGTGTCGCCCTGCGCGCCGGCTTCGTCGCTGAAGGGGCGCATCGCGAGGTTGTCGAGGTGGCTGATGCGATCCTTGATCTTGTACTTGTTCTCCCTCGCCTTCGAGAGAATGTAGTCGATCTTGCCGAGCTGGGCGAGGCCGATGGCGGCGGTCACTTCGCTGAGGCGGTAGTTCAAGCCTTTGGCCCGGCGCGGATCCTTGCCACGCGGCAGGCCGGGCACGTGCATGTGGCCGTGGTCGCTGAACTCGGCGACGCGGTCGTAAATATCCTTGTCGTCGGTGATAATCATGCCGCCCTCGCCGACGTGCAGCGTCTTGCCCGCGTCGAAGGAGAATGAGCCGACTTTGCCGATGGTGCCGAGCTTGCGCCCCTTGTAGGTCGCGCCGAGCGCCTGCGCGGCGTCCTCGATGAGCGTGATGCCGCGACGCTCGCAGATTTCGGCGATTTCATCCATCTTCGGCGCGGCCCACATCGGAATCGCCACGATGGCCTTGGTTTTCGGCGTAATCGCCTTTTCAACCTCCGCCGGATCGAGGTGATAGGTCTCGTCGATCTCGACCGGCACCGGCACTGCGCCAAGCGCTGCGGCAGCTTCGACCGGCGCGATGAAGGTCCACGCCGTGGTGATCACCTCGTCACCAGGGCCGACGCCCGCGCCCGCCAGAGCGCAGTGAATCGCCGCCGTGCCCGACGATACGGCGTGAGCGTACTTCACGCCCATGTATGCGGCAAACTTCTCCTCGAACTCCCTCGCCTTGTAGTTGCCCGTCGCGTACCGGTACAGAACGGTTTTCTCCCTGCTGAACAGCTCCTGTATTTCAGCCAGCTCCTCACGACCAATAAGCTCGGCTCCCGCCATAATATTTATTTTCTTTTAGTTATAGTTGTTGTCCACATCGTCCACAAAGTCCACTACGTCCACACTCCTCAAGTCAGCGCATCAATCACCACTCGTGCTGACTCCTCGTTGAACCCCACCGGGTTGCCGCCGAAGGAGCCTGAGAGCGCACCCGATGCTTTGGCGGCGAGATCGGCGACGTTGCCTTTGCCGTAGCCGTAGGGTACGAGATTCGGAATTTCGAGCTGGCGATAGAGGTCGTCCATCTGTTCGAGCAGTTCGAGCGCCGACTCCCTTGCGGATGCCCCCTCTTTCCGGGCGGGATTGAGCAGTGCGTATTTATCGTACCCTTTGGTGACATTATAGCGCATCACCTCCTTGAGAAAGATCGCGCCCGCCAGGCCGTGCGGCACCTGGTGCTTCACGCCGACGTAGTAGGCGAAGCCGTTTGTCGGGCCGTCGCCGGAGTTCATGAGGGCCGTGACGCCGCAGATGCTGCCGAGCGCCAGGTCGAGCCGCGATTCGGCGCGGTCGAGCTGCCCCTGCTGCAAGGCGTAGAAGGTGCGCTGGAACCCTTCGATGGAGAAGATGCGGCTGAGCGCGGTGTGCTTGATCGAGCCGAAGCTGTCAACGCAGTGCACAAGGCTGTCCATCGCCGAGGCGATAACGCTCTCCATCGGAGCACTCATCGAGAGCTTGGGGTCGATGACCGCCTTTTTCGGAAAATTCTTGCGGCTGTTGATGCCGAGCTTGCGCCCTTCGGCTTCGTCGATGAACACCGCGTTGTAGCTCACCTCCGCGCCGCTGCCCAGCAGCGAGGGCACGGTGACAAGCGGCACCGGATCGCTCACATCTTTCGGGAAGCCCTTGAGCGAAAGCGCGGGCACGTTGTTGGTCAGAAGCAGCGCGACCCCTTTGCCGAGGTCGATGGTGCTGCCACCGCCGATGGCTACGAGGCCGTCGGGCAGCTCACGGCGGAAAAACTCCGCGACATTTTCGAGATGCCTGTAGGTCGGCTCGCCCTTGAACTCGTTGCAATAGACCACCGCGTTGGCGTAGCAGGCGTTGATGTTGCGCAGCACATCCTGGAAATAGAGATTCCCGGCAAGGCTCGCGTCGTAGATGATGCCCGGTTTGGTGACGCCAAGCGACTGAAGGTGCTCGTGCACCGAGAGCGCTTCGTTGACCCCGATGGCGAGGTCAGTAGAGAGGAAAAAGTTCATATCTTCTTGATTCAGTTGGGTTTGTCGGATTTCAGAATCGGATGAACGAGCGATCGATGCCTTTCTTCGTCAGGTAAAATTCAACGAGATCGACCTCCTCGATGGTATCGATCTCCCAGGTCTGCCAGAACTCCATCGGATAAACCGAGAGCTTCTGGCCGATACGGTTGCCAAAACTTCGCAGCACCTCGGGCGTGAAGAGATAGATCGAGCCATTCTCGATGAACTGCGACGGTCGATCCTGCCGCATCCCGCGGTTGCGATAGTCGAAATTCACGCTGTTCCACTCGCCCGCGCGCTGCTCCCAGATGGTGAGGTCGTCGGCCCGCGTGACCGAAATCAGCGAGTCCGCCTCCTCCCGGCGGAACAGCTCGATAGCGCGGTCGATGTCGCCCGGCTTGCGAAGTGGCGAGGTAGCTTGCAGGAAGACGACCGTCTCCGGCTCCGCGCCGTGACGCACCGCGATCTCTGCGAGCGCGTGCGAAATTGCAGACTCCGAGGTCGCCTTGTCGCCGCTGATCTCCTGCGGGCGGTCGATCACCTCAGCGCCATACTCCCGCGCCACCTCCGCGATGGCCGCGTCGTCGGTCGTGACGAACACCTGATCGACATGTTCTGCATCAAGCGCCTGCAGCACGCTCCAGCCGAGCAGCGGAAGACCGGCTACCGGATGGATGTTCTTGTTCTTCAGCCCCTTCGAGCCGCCTCGCGCCGGAATGATCGCTGCCGTTCGCATTCAGTACTTCTTCTGGTTCATGGTTGTTGCGCGTCCGGTCTCATTTTTCGATAACCTCGCGGCAGACCCCGGCAATTTTGCGCGCCGCCGAGCGGTTCTGCAACGGGGTGAGGCGTTTGAGATAATCGGGTTCCAACCCGCAATATACCGGTTTGTTCAACGCCGATCCTACAAAGATCGTCGAGGAAAACTGCGCGATCATCATCTGCGAGTTGGCGATCATCTCCTCGGTCTTCCCTTCTGAATAGACGATGCTTCCCGGC
>JAAXXD010000125.1 GCA_013334655.1 Chlorobaculum sp.
CCGAGCGTCTTGACCACCGTGTAGGCGACGAAAGCGTTTTCGCCCATGTACGGCGCGACGGCGAAGGGACGTTTGGCGTAAAATCCCATCAGCACCGTGCCGAACACCGCCGTCAGAATGGTCGCCGTCATCGAAGCGCCGCGCGGCATTCCGGCAGCTTCGAGGATCGCCGGATTGACCACGATGATGTACGACAGCGTAAAAAAGGTGGTCAGCCCCGCCAGAAACTCCTGCCGGTAACTCGTGCCGTGCCTGCCGAATTCAAAGAAGTTCCGCATGGGTGTAACTGATAAGTTCCGATTATGCTGAAAAGTACGAATAATGCAGCAGAATCCGTATCCGGGAGCGCCATCCTCGGTGAAACGGCGAAGTGATTAAAAATTGTTCAGTTTCCTGTTTGCTACTTTCATTCTGTTTTTTATATTGGACTAAATGAGTCTTATTTAAAGATCACAAATCAAAATCATCACAAGGAGAGAGAATCATGAGCGTACTCGTAGGCCGTCCAGCCCCCGATTTCAATGCAGCCGCTGTCGTCAACGGCTCGACCTTCGTCGATTCCTGCCAGCTTTCCGCCTATCGCGGCAAATATGTCGTGCTGTTTTTCTACCCGCTTGATTTCACCTTCGTCTGCCCCACGGAGTTGCACGCTTTCGAGGATAAGCTCGACGAGTTCAAAAAGCGCAACGTCGAGGTGCTTGGCTGCTCGGTGGACTCCAAATTCTCGCACTTCGCCTGGCTCAACACCCCGCGCAGCAAGGGCGGCATTCAGGGCGTGACCTATCCGCTCATCTCCGACATCAACAAGACCATCGCCCAGGATTACGACGTGCTGACTCCCGACGGCAGCGTGGCACTCAGGGGCCTTTTCCTGATCGACCGCGAGGGCGTGGTGAAGCATCAGGTGGTGAACGATCTCGGTCTCGGCAGGAATATCGATGAAGTGCTCCGCCTCATCGATGCGCTCCAGTTCACCGAAGAGTTCGGTGAAGTCTGCCCGGCCAACTGGAACAAAGGCGACAAGACCATGAAACCGACCGACGCGGGCCTGAAAGAGTATTTCGCTGAATGAGTTATAAGGGCGAACCTCTGTGTTCGCTCTTTACTACGGGCATCCTTACCAGTCGGGATGCCCCCGATGTAAAGGCTCTCTCGCAAGGCAGTATCGCGGGGGAGCCTTTTTTGTTGGGGAAAAGTGGACTTTGTGGACGGCGTGGACGAAGTGGACAGCAATGCAAACCGTAGGGGCGGGTCTTGCGCCCGCCCTGTTATGGCGGGCAACCACAGGGGGTTGCCCCTACAATGGTCTTTATGTCGTAGGGGCGAACCTGTGTGTTCGCCCTTTTTATGGTGGGCAAATTTTGCGGAATGGAAGGGCCGGCATGTAGGTCTGCCCCTACGGAAGAAAAACAAAGAGAATAAAAAAGGGCAGGCGCAAGGCCAGCCCCTACAATTATCCATTATCAACTATCAACTGCTCAGTACGCTTTCGCGAACACCACTTTCTGAGTGGCGGGGTTGCCGCTACGGATGCAGGTTCCCGGTTCGTCCATGTTGTATTGCTGGCGATAATCCTCGTCGGTGGGCATGACCCGGATGGTGGCTTTGGTCTCCTCCTTGATGAGCGCTTCGGTTTCCGCCGTGCCGTCCCATTGGGCGATCACGAATCCCTTCTCCACCCTCGCCTTGAACTCCTCCCAGGTCGCGGCCTCGACGGTGCTGTCCTGCCTGAACTGCAAGGCGCGGTCGTAGAGGTTATAGAAAAATAAATATACTGTGAAGATCGCCCTAACTTGATTCGTGAACTCTTCGGCATCACCTTGATCCCCCCGTCGCTGTGCTCCTCGCCATGACATGCGCTGAGCCTGACGCCCCTCCGCCTTCCCTGCAACTTTCATCCCGCGAACTTTGTGAAATTTGTGCAAATTACTGGTTGGCGGGGTTATCCGGCCTGAATAAACATTGTCGTCTGTCGTACATTCAATCTCGTAAAAGTCAAGAGCGTCACCGGCTGACTGGCGCGGCGCAATCGAATTATGGAGCATATTCTCGAACTGAAGGATCTCAAAACCTGGTACCGTACCGATAACGGTATCGCCAAGGCTGTCGATGGCGTCAGCTTTTCGCTTGCGCCGAACCGTATCATCGGCATCGTCGGCGAGTCGGGGTGCGGCAAGTCAGTGACGGCGCTTTCGATCATGCGGCTCGTGCCGATGCCGCCGGGCTACTTTGCCGGGGGGGACATTCTCTGGAAAGGGCGCAGCATCGTCAAGGCGACCGAGGCCGAGATGCGCAAAATTCGCGGCAATGAGATCGCCATGATTTTTCAGGAGCCGATGAGTTCGCTCAATCCGGTCTTCACCTGCGGCGACCAGATCATGGAGCAGATTCTCAACCATCGCCACGTGAGCAAGTCGGAGGCGCGCAAGCAGGCGGTCGATCTGTTGAACATGGTTGGCATTCCGAATCCTTCCGAGCGCATCGACTCCTATCCGCACGAGATGTCCGGCGGAATGCGGCAGCGGGTGATGATCGCGATGGCGTTGTCCTGCGGCCCGGAGCTGCTCATCGCCGACGAGCCGACGACGGCGCTCGACGTGACGGTGCAGGCGCAGATTCTGGAGCTGATCGGCAGGCTGCGGGCCGAGCGGGGCATGAGCGTGATGCTCATTACCCACGACTTCGGCGTGGTGGCCGAGCTGTGCGAAGAGGTGGTGGTGATGTACGCCTCGCGCATCGTCGAGAGCGGCGCGGTGCGGCACATTTTCGAAAATCCGCTCCATCCCTACACCAAGGGGTTGCTCAAGTCGATTCCGAGACTCGGCGCGAAGAAGGAGCGCCTGAACGTGATCGAGGGCAACGTGCCGAGCGCCACCCGCCTGCCGGATGGGTGCCGTTTCGCCGGGCGCTGTCCGCTCGCCGACGACTACTGCCGTCAGGCGCAGCCGCCGCTGAAAGAGTACGAGGCGGGGCACCAGGCGGCCTGCTGGAAAATCGAATGAACTGAACACAATTGCACAATTGAACAAGCATGGCTGAAACCTCCATCCTGATCGTCGAAGATGACCGGAACCTTGCCGGTCTGTTGAAGTACAACTTCGAAAAAGCGGGTTACGGCTGCGTTCACGTGCCGACAGGCGAGGAGGCGCTCGACGAGCTGCAACGCCATGCCGTCAACCTCGTCTTGCTCGACATCATGCTGCCCGGCATCGATGGCTTCGAGGTGTGCCGCCGCATCCGCCAGAACGTGCAGTACAGCGACCTGCCTATTGTGATGCTGACCGCCAAGGGCGAGGAGATAGACAAGGTGTTCGGCTTCGAACTCGGCATCGACGATTACGTCGTCAAACCC
The DNA here is from genome assembly GCA_013334655.1 of Chlorobaculum sp. GTDB lineage: Bacteria > Bacteroidota > Chlorobiia > Chlorobiales > Chlorobiaceae > Chlorobaculum. The sequence goes on from JAAXXD010000125.1 coordinate 3,353, forward strand.
TTCAGCCCCCGCGAGCTGAATCTCAGAATCCGCGCCATCCTCAAGCGCGACCGCCGCAACCGCAGCAACGTGCAGGAGGTGCTCCGCTCGGGCGGCATCGAGGTTGACATCGGACGCCACTCGGCCACGCTCGACGGCCGTCCGCTGGTGCTGACCCTCATGGAGTTCAAGCTGCTGGCGCTCCTCCTGAAGCGCAAGGGGCAGGCGCAGACCCGCGAGGTGCTCCTGAGCGACGTGTGGGACGTGGACAAGAGCATCAACACCCGCACCATCGACACGCACGTCACGCGGCTCCGCGAAAAGCTCGGCGACGCCGGACGCTGCATCAAGACCGTGCGCGGCCTCGGCTACAAGTTCGACGAAAACGGAGAGGAGTCCGGTGAAGGCTAA
>JAAXXD010000055.1 GCA_013334655.1 Chlorobaculum sp.
GCGTGCCGGAAATCTTCAACAGCGATCAGGGGTCGCAGTTTACCAGTGACGTATTTATCGGCGTACTCAAGCAGCATGAAAAAATCAGCATCAGCATGGACGGACGCGGCAGGGCGCTGGACAACATTTTTGTCGAAAGGCTCTGGAGGAGCGTCAAGCATGAGGATATTTATCTGAAAGGCTACGGGACAGCGGTGGAATTGAAGCAGGGGTTGGCGAAGTATTTTCACCTGTACAACACGGAGCGGCCGCATCAGTCGCTGGGCTACAAAACCCCGGACGAGGTGTACGAAAGCGGTACTGGTGGCGGCGCATGCATCGTCGACAAGTTCTCTCAAAAGCAATCCTCTGATGGGTCGTCAGAGGTTAAACAGCAGCATCAACCAGCTGCATGAACAACGCGGGTTACCAGCTTAAACTCGACCCGATTCTGTCTGATGGCTGGGGGCCACTTCAGTATGTCCTCAACATATTGTTCTACATTTTAATTGTTATTCTCCCTTTTCACGCTGGCTACGAACCCTTCCGGGCGTCCTTCTTTAGGCAGGCCGAGCAGGGTTCTTGCGCGGTCGAGGGCGTCGTCGATGTTGCCGTGGATGTTCTCTTCGCCGATCATCTCCGCCAGGCCGTATTGCTGCATGGCGAAAATCGGCTGGGCGTGGACGCCGGAGAGGATCAGCTTCGTGCCGGTTTTCTGGCAGTCCGCGGCCAGCTCCTTCAGCATGTTCAGGCCGGTGGCGTCGATGCTCATCACCTTGCGCATTCTGATGATGCGGATCGCGGGCGCTTTGCCGACCACGTGCATGGCGTCCTTGAACTTCGAGGCCGCGCCGAAGAAGAAGGGGCCGCTGACTTCGAACACATCCACGCCCGCCGGAATGCTGCGCGTGACGATGGCGTTTGGATCCGATGAATCCTCCTCGTCCTTCAGCTCGCCGGTGACGATGCCGACGTTGCTGAGGCTCGCCATGCGCTGCATGAAGAGGATCACCGAAAGCATCATGCCGACCTCGATGGCTATCGTCAGATCGAAAATCACCGTCAGGCCGAAGGTGGTGAGCAGCACGGCCACGTCGCTTTTCGGGCTTTTGAGGAGCTGGCGGAAAACGTGGTGCTCGCTCATGTTCCAGGCGACGATGATCAGGATCGCGGCGAGCGTGGGCATCGGAATCAGCTTGGCCCACGAGCCGAAGAGGAGCATGATCGCCAAGAGCGTGATGGCGTGAACGATGCCCGCGATGGGCGTGCGTCCGCCGTTCTTGACGTTGGTCGCGGTGCGGGCGATCGCGCCGGTGACGGGAATGCCGCCGAAGAGCGGCGAGACGATGTTGGCCACCCCCTGGGCGACCAGCTCCATGTTCGACTTGTGCCTTGCGCCGATCATGCCGTCGGCGACCACCGCCGAGAGCAGCGCCTCGATCGCGCCGAGCATCGCGATGGTGGTGGCGGGCATGATGAGGTGGCGGATGGTTGCCATGTCGAGCGACGGAAAGCTCGGCGCGGGAATTGACGCCGAAATCTCGCCGAAGCGGCTCTCGATGGTATCCACCGGAAGGTGCAGCATCTGCACGGCCACCGTCGTGACGATGAGCGCGATCAGCGGGCCGGGGATTTTGCGCGAAACTTTCGGCCAGAAGATGATGATCAGGAGCGCGGCCACGCCGACCATGAGCGTCTCGGGGCTGGTCGTCGGCAGCGCGTCGATGTAGGCGGCCCACTTGTCGATGAAATCGGCGGGCACCTTGGCCATGCTGAGGCCGAGAAAATCCTTCACTTCGCTCGAAAAGATGATGACCGCGATGCCGCTGGTGAAGCCGACGATGACCGGGTAGGGGATGAACTTGATGAGCGAGCCGAGCTGCGAGAAGCCCATGATGACGAGAATCACCCCCGCCATGATGGTGGCGATCATGAGGCCGTTGACGCCGTATTGCTGGACGATGCCGTAGAGGATGACGATGAATGCGCCGGTGGGGCCGCCGATCTGGACGCGGCTGCCGCCGAGAAAGGAGATCAGGAATCCGCCGATGACGGCGCTGACAAGTCCCTTGTCGGGCGAGACGCCCGAGGCGATGGCGAAGGCGATGGCAAGCGGCAGGGCCACGATGCCAACGAGGATGCCGGAAACGACATCCTTGCCGAGCTGCTCTTTGTTCAGCTCGGGAAGAACGGTAAACAGTTTTGGTTTGAACATTTGCCTGTATCGATCTGATGTGAAGGAACGGCAGTTCTCCACAACCGGTGGCCAGCGGATCGACGCATTGCCCTAACGCGGAATGCCCGGAAGGTCTCGACTCTCCGGGTGCATTCTGGCATGTTGTCGGTCGCGTGTCTCACTTTTCCCGGCAAGGCTTCGCCGGGGCGGCGCAGGAACTGTCAACTCATGTACAATGTATGGTTTTCAATTGATTATCAATGGCTGCGCCATAAAATTTCAGAGGCGTTTGCGGCTTTTATCTTGCTGTGTTACACTGTCATAGAGGGGCATTGACCGTGTAGGCCCGGACTGTTTTACCGTTTTTTGAACGAGGTCTTTCATGCATCAGTACGAATTTCTCGGGCAACTGGTTCTGATCGGAACGCTTGCCATTGTCAACATTCTCGTGTTCCAGAAGATCAGGATTCCTCCGGTGATCGGTCTGATCTTCACGGGTATCATGCTTGGCCCGACAGGTTTCCATATTATCAAGGACAGCGGACTGATTTCGACACTTGCCGAAATGGGCGTCGTGCTGCTGCTTTTCACCATCGGGCTGGAGTTTTCGGTCGATGACCTGAAGAAGCTCCGGAAGATTGTCCTTTTCGGCGGCACGGCGCAGATTCTTCTGACCGGCCTTGCAATCGCGCTCCTGTCGTACTGGCTGATGGACGCCATTGGCAAGGGGATCGGCAGCAAAGAGGCGCTCGTGCTCGGTTTTTCGTTTTCTGTGAGCAGTACGGCCTTGTGCCTGAAAATCCTCTCCGACCGGGGTGAGCTTGGTTTCGAGCATGGCAAGATCGCCCTTGGCATTCTGATTTTCCAGGATATGGCCATCGTGCCGCTGATGTTCGGATTCAGTTTTCTGACGAGGGGAGGCATGATGTCTCTCGAATCATCGCTGGAGGAGATCGGACTCGTGGTGCTGTTCGCTATCGGCATGTTCGGCGGATTTCGCTTCCTGATGCCGAAGATTGTCCAGGTGATTACCGAGCTTCATGCGGGCGAGGTGCTGGTGCTGGGTGCACTGGTGCTTTGCTTCGGCGCGGCCTGGCTCGCCTCGCTCATCGGCCTCTCGCTGGCGCTCGGCGCGTTCATGGCGGGCATGGTGATCGCCAGCACCGATGGGAGCCACCGCATCAGCCGAACCATCGATCCCTTTCGCGAGGCGATGACCAGCATCTTTTTCGTCTCGGTCGGCCTTCTGCTCGACGTCAACATGATCGAGCTGCCGTGGCTCATCGCCATCGCGCTCGTGGTGCTGGTGGTCAAGGGGGTCGTCATGAGCGGCATCTCGCTGGCGCTCGGCTTCTCGTTGCGGGTCAGCCTGATGTCGGGCATGGTGCTGGCGCAGATCGGCGAGTTCTCCTTCGTGCTTGCCGGAACCGCCAGAAACGCCGGGCTGCTCGACCAGCACATGTTCCAGTCGATGCTGACGATCATCGTCGTCACCATGATCGTCACCCCGGCGCTGATCGCCGCCGCGCCGAAGTTCGCCGCGCAGGTGGCTCCGGCTCTCTTTTTCATGCCGCTGGGCACCAAGCCAGAACCGAAACAACCCGCCCGCGCCGCTGCCGGGCCAATCGTCTGCAAGGGGGAAATTCACGCAGCCATCATCGGTTTCGGCCTGATCGGCAGGAATATCGCCGCCGTGATGAACGCCACCAACCTCGCCTACACGGTGCTCGATACCGACCGCAAAACGGTCAAAACAATGCGCCGTAAGGGGGAGCCGCTCTTCTACGGTGACTGCACGGAAAACAAGTCACTCCTGCGCATCGGCGTCGATCACTCTCGCGCCGTGGTGATCTGCATTCCGGAAATCGATGCAGTCATTCAGTGCATCCGCCTGGTTCGGGAGATCAATCCTGAGGCATTCATCATTGTGCGCTCCCGTTCCCTCGAATCGGCAACCCGCTTTTATCGCGCCGGAGCCGATGCCGTCGTGACCGAGCTTTTCGAGACCTCGATCCAGATGTTTTCCCAATTGCTCAAGCATTTCAAGGTGGAGCCGGAGACGATTTTCGAGCAGCAGGAGATCATCAGGCGCGAAGGCGGCATGATTTTCCGTGAATCGGCAAGCGAAACGGAGGATCCAGGCAATGAGCCAGCCCGGAAGTAACGCTTTAGATGGAGATACGGCACAGCGTTTTCTTTTCAGAAAAGCGATGAAATAATGGCGTGCAATCGGGGATTTTGCATACATTTACTTTATAGCCTATAGCGTTTTTCCAAACTTTATCTTGTCAAGCCATGGAAAAATTGCCGGAACCCTCATCCGATAAATTCAGGGCTTACCACCTGAAGCTTCTCAATCAGCTCGAAACCGCCACCCAAGGTGAACGGCACCGTGCCCGGTACGAGCTCGATCTCATGCAGAACAGTCATTTCGTCAATGTTGGCGGACTTTTGCATCACTATCACGATTCAGGGCCGGAACATCCGCTCGGTACCGTCCTTTTGATTCACGGCTGGGATTGCTGGTGGATGTGGTGGCACCGCATCATCCGTGAGTTGAATGCGGCAGGCTACAGGACGGTGGCGTATGACATGAAGGGTCACGGATGGTCTGAAAACGATCCGCGAAACCGCTACCATATCACCGATTTCGCGCGTGACCTCGACGAGCTGACCCGCACGCTCGGCTTGCAGGAGGTGCATGTCGCCGCGTTTTCGTTCGGGCCGTTCGTGGCGCTCGACTATGTCAACAAGTACCCGAACAGCATCAAGTCGATGGTGTTCTTCAACTTCGGCTACCTGACGAACAACGAGTTTATCTCGAAGGCCGCGCCCGCCACGATCAATTTCATTTTCAACAACATGATGCGGAAGCTCACCTGGTGGCTTCCAGCCTACATGTTCGCCCGGCTCGCGCTGTCGAGGAATTCGATCATGATGCACGACATCAAGGTCGGTTTTGAGAGCCTCGGATTCTGCGCCTCCGAAGCGATCGAGCAGACAACGCAGCAGATCACGGCGATCGAGACCACCGAGATGCTGCCGGAGATGGTGCGGGCGGTGAAAGCGCCGGTGCTCTACGTGGCCGGAGATGGCGATGTGATCATGAACAGCGACAACGCGAAGAAGTTACAGGAAATAACTGAGTTTGGCAGTTATATCTGCGTGCCGAATTGCGGCCATCTTATTACGCTGGAGCTACCGCTGACCTCAGCGGAGATCGTGCTTCAGCACATCAGGAGCTACTCGTAAGGCTCCGGTCGGCCTCGCGCACCGCTTCGACGAAGCGCCGGATCTTCAGCGCATCCTTGATGCCGGGCGCGGACTCGACGCCGCTCGCCGTATCGACGCCCCACGGACGCACGAGTCGCACGGCATCGGCGACATTCTCCGGCTTCAGCCCACCGGCAAGGAATGCCCAGCCGAAGTCGCGCGTTTCGTCGAAGAGCGCCAAGGCGGTTCGCTCCTCAATGCTCTCTCCGGTGCCGCCAGCGGCGACGGGGCTGTAAGCGTCGAAGAGAAAGCTCCGGCATCCCGTCTCTTCGGCGAACTCTCGCACCTGCGACACCGCGAATCCGGGGCCGGGCCGGAAGACGCGGATCACCCGGAAACCCTCGATTCGTAGCGTTTTTTCAGCATCGTACTCGTCCGAATGAAGCTGCGCGATCTGCAAGCCGCAATAGCGCCAGAGATCGACAATCTCCTCCGGCGACTGCTCGACGAAGACCCCCACGGGGGTAACGAGCGGCGGAAGCCGGGCGATGATGGCACGAGCGGCGTCGGCATTGACACGGCGCGGGCTCTGTCGGCTAAAGTTGAAGCCGAGGGCATCCGCTCCCGCAAGTGCGGCTTCGAGGGCGTCCTCCAGGCGGGTGATGCCGCAAATCTTGATTTTCGTCATGAACGAGACAGGTGATTCGTTAGAGAGATTAGAAGGTAAAGGTAAAAAAGCCCGACCGGTTTTCACGGTTCAATCAGGCTTCGTTTTGTCTTTTAACCTATTTATCCGTATAATTCAGGCCGATTATCGCATGATCATCTGTAATCGATGGGGCGTCGCCAAGTGGTAAGGCATCGGCCTTTGGAGCCGACATCCGCAGGTTCGAATCCTGCCGCCCCAGCAAAACAGCCGGACGCCATCGTGTCCGCGTACAAATCCACCGCCTTTCACGGCGAAGCCTTTTGCCCCGTGATTACCGTGTCAAGAGCATCCCTAAAGAAATCAGAGCCGTTAAACAGCTCATCGCCCGCCATCGCTTTGCATTTCCATTCCCGACCGTCGCGCTTTACAGGAAAACCCGTGAACAGAACCGAATCTGCCATTGAACCATGAAAGTGCTTGAACCGAACCAGATAGCGGCGCAGTTCCGTGACGCCGTCCGTCGCGAGATCTGCGAGGAGAAGCTCAAGATCAACATTGTCGGCATTCTCGCTTCGGACGATCCCGCCTCGATAACCTACGCTGATTATACTCGCTCTGGTTGCGAAGATGTCGGCATTCATTTCGATCTCAGAAAAACTGAACCCGATTCAGTCAGAAGCGTTCTCGAAGAGGCCAATCGCGACCCCGCCGTTCACGGCATCTTCGTCTACTACCCGATCTGGGGAGACGAGCGCGACGCGGAGTTGCGCGATCTGATTTCGCCGCGCAAGGATGTCGAGGGTCTGTCGCCGCACTGGATCGGCAAGCTCTACGCCAACGAGCGTTTCGACGACGATGGGCGCAAGTTCAAGGCGATTCTGCCCTGCACGCCGCTGGCGATCATCAAGCTGCTCGAAGCCACCGAAGCCTACGAACCCTTCGGTCTGCCCTTCGGCGGCCAGCAGATCACCATCTTCAACCGCTCGGAGGTGGTTGGCCGCCCGCTTGCCTACATGCTCTCGAACGACGGCGCTCGCGTGTACTCTTTCGATATCAACGGCGGCTTCGTGGTCGATGTCAACAGCCCCGATCACGAAGCGCGGCCCGTCACGCGCGAGGAGGCGCTCCGCCAGTCGGATATCGTCATTACCGGCGTGCCGTCGCCGCATTTTGAAAAGGTTCGGGCCGAGGAGCTGAAGCTAGGCGCGATTTGCCTTAACTTCTCGTACATCCAGAACTTCGAGCCGGAGGCCAAGGAGGCCGCGTCGATCTACATCCCGAGAGTCGGCCCCATGACGGTGGCCATGTGCATGAGAAACGCCCTGCAACTCTATCGCAACTACCACCATGAAGCTTGAGAAAACGCTCGGTTCGACCTCGATTTCCGCCTACCTCGACCGCCTCGCCAGCGCCGATTCCACCCCCGGCGGCGGTGCTGCGGCGGCAGTCACGGCGGCGCAGGGCGCGGCGCTGCTCTCGATGGTGTGCAACCTGACCATCGGCAAGAAGAAATTCGCCGGCGTGGAGGAGGAGGTTCGCGCAATTCACGAACAGTGCGAAACCGCCCGCCGCCAGATGCTCAATCTCGGAGACCGCGACATGGAGGTGTTCGGCACGATCATGGAGGTCTACAAGATGCCGAAATCGACGCCGGAAGAGGCTGAAGCCCGCCGCGCGGCGATCCAGCTCGCGCTCAAGGCAAGCTCGGAAGCGCCGTTCGAGCTGTTCAAGCGCTGCCTCGCCATGCTGCCCCACGCCGACCGTCTCGAAAAGATCGGCAACCCCACGGTGCTGAGCGACGTCATCGTTGGCCGTTATTTGCTCGTCGCCGGGCTGATGAGCGCCATGGCCAACGTCGAGGTCAATCTCGCCAGCATCGACGACCCCGAGTTCTGCAAGGCGAAGCGCGAAGTGATGCTACCGGCCATCGGAAACATGGGCGTGAGCTGGCGGGGGCTGGCTGGCGTTTAGCCTGATTTGTCCGATTCGACAGATCATTTAAAACAGCCGCTCTGGTTCATCAAGGTGCCTGTTTTGCTTGTGCGCCCAGCATGGACACAATCCTGGAGGCGGAAGTCCTTCCGTGAGTTGACCACAGCGAACGAACTGAAGCGCAACTGCATGAGGGCGACCGAGTGAGGGGAGGAAACGTGGAACGAAGCTGCGAGCATGGACAAGAACCGGATTGAAGGCGAAGCCGAACAGGGCGAGCAGGCATGTATCTGCAAAGCTTTCGTGGTCAAGGTTCAGGCGGCGTAAATCCGGCGGTTGCGCTGTGAAGGATTGCGTTCTTACCTGGGGATATCTCGCCTCATCCCTGAAAGGGCGACGGCGCAAACCGGAGCGAGAAGTCAGCAGAGGCCATCGTAGCTCGCAGGAATGGAGCGAAGGGCTGAACGAAAAGGAAAACCGGAGGTCGTGTTGCTCAGAAACGCAAGGCATCAGAAGCCCGAGATCGGGGCGAGCTGTAAGAGGCCCAGGTGAAGCCGAGGCGGGTAGCAGACGCGATGAAGCGGAGATGGCGCAACAGGAACCCAACGGTTTGGAGCGAACCTGGGTATTCGCACCTCCCCATGCCGGGCAACATCTTTCCCACCCCATTCCCGATTTTGCCGTGAAAGAGTAATGTCTTATTATTCCGCTACATTCCAGAGTCAGGCATAACCTTACTATCACGCCTATGGCCAGCACTATCGACAAACCCAGAAAGGCGATAATCCTTTATGACAGCATGTCCGTCGGCGGTTCGACCGACAAGTTGATCGATTCAATCGGCAGAAATCTTGCCGAAGCCGGAGCATACGTGGAAAAGGCCCGCTGCAAGCCCAATGCGGATTACAGCTTCGTCGAGGAGTTTGACCTCGTGCTTCTTGGTGCGCCGATCTACTACCTGCTCGTCGCCTCGAAGCTCAGCGGCTCGCTTTCGCAAAGCAACCTGAGAGCCGCCCTGAAAGGCAAGAAAGTGGCGCTGTTCGTCATCTGTGGCAGTCCCGAGCCGATGGCGCATTTCCTCTATCTGCCGCAACTCAAAATGCATCTCGAAAACCCGGTGATCCTTGCCGAAAAAGTGTTCTCGCCCGCAGAGACCAGCGATCCGAAAGCCATTGCGGAGTTCACGATGAACATTCTCGATGCCTATGGCAAGGCAAACTGATTCAACGAAACCTATTCCATGACGCAAGACAACGACCGCCAGATGAGGGCTATCATCCTCTATGACAGCCGCTCCACCGGTGGTTCTACAGACAAACTGATCGACTCGATTGGCCAACAGCTCGCCGAAACCGGGGCCTATGTCGAAAAGGCCCGCTGCAAGGCGACCGCCGACTACAGCTTCGTGAGCGACTTCGACGTGGTGATCCTCGGTGCTCCCGTGTACTACCTGGTGGTCTCATCGCAGTTGCTCGGCGCACTGGTACAGAGCAATCTGAAGCGCTGCCTGCGCAACAAAAATATCGCGCTCTTCGTGACCTGCGGAAGCCCCGAGGCTATGGCCCAGACGCTCTACCTGCCACAGCTCAAGATACACCTGATCCGCAACCGGATTCTCGCCGAAAGGGTGATCGCGCCGCATCAGATTGGCGACGAGGAGATCATCGCCGACTTCGTGGAGGAGATCGACGAAGGATTCCGCCGGTCGAGCAGACCTCGCTCCGGCTCCCGCGCCAACAAGCTTCAGTGGAGCAGCGAAGCGCAGGAGATGATCAGCCAGATGCCTCCGTTCTTCGCCGACAAAATCAAGGCCGCCCTCACTATCTATGCCGAAAAGAACGGCATCACCTGCATCACGCCGGAAGTGCTCGACGCGGCAAGATCGAGTCCGATGGGCATGTGAGGCAGAAAGCTCGATAGAAATATAAAAAAGCCGTCCCGAGACAAATCTGGACGGCTTTTTCGTTTCTATGCTTCCGTGACGACGTTTCGCCTCAACTGAAAATATCCTTCGCCTTCTCGAAAATGCTCTTCTCGTGCTCCTGCTCGCCGTGATTCGGGCAGATGGCCGTCGATTTTTTCAACTCTTTCAGAAGGTCGCGATCCTTGCCGCTGACATCTTTCGGCACGAAGACATTCACTCTGACGTAGAGGTCGCCGCTGCCACCGCCCTTCAGGTGGCCGATGCCTTTGCCGCCGATGCGCAGCATGGTGTTCGGCTGGGTGCCCGCCGGGACGGTGAGCTTTACGTGGCCTTCGAGCGTCGGCACGTCGATCTTGGTGCCCATGACGAGGTCGGGAAATCCAACCGAGAGATCGTAGATGATGTCGTCGCCGTTGCGCTTGAAGAGGTCGTGCTCTTTCTCTTCGAGGATGACGATCAGGTCACCCGGCGCGCCGCCGCGCGGCCCCGCGTTGCCCTGCCCCTGAAGCGTCAGGTAGTTGCCCTCCTGCACACCCGCCGGAACGGTGATCTTGACGGTCGTTTCGCCCTGCTTGATCCCCTCGCCGTAGCATGAGGTGCAGCGATCTTTCACGACGTGCCCCTCGCCGCCGCAGGTCGGGCAGGCCCCGACGTTGACGAACTGGCCGAACATCGTTTTGGAGACCTGGCGAACCTCGCCGCTGCCGTGACAGGTCGAGCAGGTCTCGGTCTTGCCGCTCTTCGAGCCGCTGCCGTTGCACTGTTCGCAGAGCACCTGCTTCTTGATCTTGAGCGTCTTCTCGACCCCCTTGGCGATCTCTTCGAGCGTAAGCTTGAGCTTGATCTTGAGGTCGGTACCGTGAATGCCCGCTGAACGTCTGCGACCGCCGCCGCCACCACCGCCAAAGCCGCCGCCGAAGACATCCTCGAAGCCGCTGAAGGGCGATCCGCCGCCACGGGCGCGGCCACCGCTGAACATGTCGTTGAAGGCGCTGAAAATATCATTGATATCGCCGTACCCGGCTCCAGGGCCGCCACCGGAGGCTGCCGACGAGCCGACGCCCGCGTGGCCGAACTGATCGTAGCGGCGGCGCTTGTCGTCGTCGCTCAACACTTCATACGCCTCGTTGGCCTCCTTGAACTTCTCCTCGGCCTCCTTGTTGCCGGGATTCTTGTCGGGGTGATGCTGCATGGCCAGCTTGCGGTAGGCCTTCTTTATCTCGTCCTTGTCCGCCGAACGCCCGACGCCAAGAATTTCATAATAATCTCTCTTCATTCGTATTCCTCTCTATTTAAAACCTGATTCTTACCGGGCGACGATCACCTTGGCGTGGCGGATCACCCTGTCGCCAAGCGTATAGCCCGTCTGGTACTCCTCGACAATGGTGTCCGGCTCCGCGCCCGGCGCGTCGATCTGTGTGATCGCTTCGTGGAAATTGACGTCGAGCAGCTTTCCTTTGGCCTCGATCTCCTTGACCCCCTTGTTTTCAAGCAGCGCCATGAAGTTCTTGCGGATCAGCTCCACCCCCTCGATGAAGGGTTTCGCCTCGGCCATCGCCTGCAATTCAGCAGGAATGTGTTGAATGACGCGCTTCAGGTCGTCGATGAGCGGCAGCAGATCGCGCACCGTGTTTTCGAGCATCCTGACGCCAGACTGCGCGGCTTCGCGCTCCTTCTGCTTGCGGAAGTTCTCGAACTCGGCGGCACGGCGCATCACCTCTTCGCGAAGCCTCGTGATTTCGGCGTCGCGCGACGCGATCTCCGCCTCCATGTCCGCCGCGGTCGCTGCGGGAATCGCCGCCGTTTCGTCAGCCACCTCTTCCGGCGACTCGGTATTGATCGTCTCTTTTATCTCTTCCTGTTCCTTGTGCGATTCTTTTCTGGTCATGATTCAGTAAAAAGTCATTGAAAAATTAATTGTTTACCGACAGCGCCTCCGAGAGGCAGTCGGCCATGTAGTTCACTACCCGAACGGCGTGTTCGTAATCCATGCGCTTCGGCCCCATGACGCCGACCCGGCCAACCATCTTGCCCGCGAAGTAGGGCGAGGAGACAATGGTGAGATCGGCGGCGTTGCCCGTGCGGTTCTCCGTGCCGATGCTGATAACTACCTCGCCGTCGCGATTCTGACGCAGATGCGCGGGAACGGCGTCATCCACGAGCCGGGCCATGCCGAACTTGTCCTCGATCATGGTGATGATGTCGCGCACCTTCTCGGGCTGCTTGAATTCGGGCTGATCGACGATGTTCTCGGTACCCGAAATGTAGAGGCGTTCGAGGATCGACGTTTCGTCAAAAAGCGTATCGGCAGCGCCGACGATGCTGTTCATAAGCCCCTCGCCCCCTTTGACGTCCGACAGACGCTTGCCGATGGTGCTGCGAATCTCTTCGAGCGTGAGGCCCGAGAGGCGTTCGTTGAGCACGTTCACCACGGCGTCGATCTTCTGGCGCGAAATTTCGGCGGCCAGCTCCATGACGATCGTCTTGACGAAGAGCGACTGAATGGCGATCACCACCATGATCCGCGCCGAACCGAGCTGCACGATGTCGAGCCGCTCGAAAACGGCGTTGGAGAGCCTCGGCGGAAGCACCACGCCAAGCTGGCGGGAGATGCTGCCGAGCACCCGCGCCGCCGCGCCGAGCACCTCGGCGGAGGTGCCTTTCAGCTCCGATCCGCGATTGCTGAAGCGGTCGTCGATGAGGCGCTTCTCCTCTTCGTCGATCCGGCTCACATTCATGATCAGATCGACGTAGTAGCGATACCCCTTGTCGGTCGGCACCCGTCCGGCGGAGGTGTGCGGCTGGCTGATGAAGCCGTCCGCCTCCAGATCGGCCATGACGTTGCGGATGGTGGCGTCCGACAGGCCGAGATTGTAGTTGCGCGCGATGGTGCGCGAACCGACCGGCATCGCCGAAACGACGTACGACTGTATGATAATACCGAGAACCTGCCGTTCCCGCAGGGTCAAATCACGATAGATCATCTGGTAACTGCCTGTGCTTGATACTGATTCCGCACGGATCGATGCGGCAAGACCGTTCGGGGCCGGTATTGATGAACAACGGGAATGCCCCGATAGTTGCCTTGAAACTCGTCACCCGTGACGGCAAACAATATACAGAAAAATAACTTTGAATAAACCGGAGGAGTTCACTCCGCGATACAGGAAAGGGCGCGGTCGAGCTTATTGTAATCCTGCATGACTTCGACGCCACTGAATCCAGAAGCGACAAGCTTTCTGACCTCCGCAGCGCCGTCGGCATGAAGCTCGAAGCAAAGCACGCCGCCTTTGCGAAGCAGCGCCGGAGCGGCAGCGACGATGCTCTCATAGTACTCGAACCCGACGGGCGCGACCAGCGCGAGCCGTGGCTCGTACTGCTTGACCTCCTCTTGCAGCGTCATCCACTCCGCTTCGGGAATGTAGGGCGGATTGGAGATGACCAGATCAAACGGCCCTCCAGCTTTTTCGGCGAAGGAAGCGCTGAGCGCGTCAGCCTCGACGAAGATGATGCGGTCGCTCACGCCGTGCGCATCGGCGTTACGGCGGGCAACTTCGAGCGCATCGGCGGAAACATCTGCGGCGGTGACAGTCGCGCCGGGCAGCCGCAAGGCAAGCGTGATGGCGATGCAGCCGCTGCCGGTGCCGATGTCGAGAATGGAGGGCGATTGCGCGGAGGCAAGGCTGCTCGCCGCGAGCCGCTCCATCGCATGTTCGAGCACCAGCTCGGTCTCCGGGCGCGGAATCAGCACACGCTCATCGACGAAAAAGCGGTAGCCGTAAAAGAACGCCTCGCCCGCAATATACTGCACCGGCCTGCCCTGCAACCGCTCCCGGCAAGCCGCCCGAAACGCCTCCAGCTCCTTCGGCGTCACCGGCCTTTCGTGATCGAGATAAAGCTGAAGCCGCTGCAACCCCAGCACCCGGCCAAGCAGCAACTCCGCCGAAAGACGCGGCTCATCGATCTTTTTGTCGATAAAAAACGCGGTCGTCGTCTTCAGCAACTCAACCACGCTCCACACTCTCTCTTCAGGCATCTCAATCTATTCAGGTTATTGATGGCGGGTATTATACGAGTTTTGCCGGGGTAAGGCAATCTCTGGAGTTATTTTCAAAAGTTGTGTTTGAAATCGTAGCCGAATGATCGGCGGCAAGTGCGACCTTGAGGAAAAACACAAGGAGCACAGCAGATGTTGACAGAAACCTCATCGATACTCGAACTACTCGGCAAAGGGGCAGGCCTTGAAGAATTAGCCAGGCTTGCCGCCCAAAAGTTGATCGCCCTGGCGATGGAGGCCGACGATGAAATAGCCTTCGACACCGATGCTTTTGTTCCTGAGCAGGTCGATCGCTCGCGAAACATCGTCGAGCGTGTTCTGCTTGTTCATTTTGGCGAGCGTCTCCGGGTTGGGGCTTTCGATGCCGAGACCGACCTTTCTGAGTCCGACCCGGTGCAGCTTGTCGAGAATCCGTTCGGCACGGATCACATCCTTGGCGCGGGTTTCGGTGACGATACGAAAATTGGTCAGCCCGCGCTCGATCATGAGGTCGCAGATCGCTTCGACCCGCTTGATGTTGGTCAGAAAGTTGGCGTCCCAGATTTTGAGCAGCTTCTTCTTTTTGGGATCGTGAATCAGGGCGATCTCCTCGACGACCCTCTCAGCGCTCCTGCCCCGCCAGTTTTTGTGCATCTTGTCGTTCGCGCAGAAGGAGCGCTTCCACGGGCAGCCGCGCGACGTATAAATCGTGTCAATAGTGTAGTCTCCGCTCTTCTCACCGAAGCGCTCTGGCCGGAACGAGCGGAGCGGCATGCGGATCGAGTCCACATCCTGAATCAGCTCGCGCAGTCCGGTACGGACGAACTCGCCGTTCTCCTTCCAGACCAGCCCTTTCACCTCGCGCGACGGCCCTTTCTCGACCAGTTCGCGGAAGGTTGCCTCCCCTTCGCCGATCACCACAAGATCAGCGAAACCGTGATCGAGCGCCTCTTCGGGGATCGCCGTGGGATGGAAACCGCCCATCACCACCGTCACGCCATGCTTCCTGGCGATCCGAGCCAGCTTTACCGCATTGTTGAAGCCGCCGGTCATCGAGGAGATGGCCACGAGATCGAACGGACGCTGTTTCAGCAACCGCTCGAAACTGTCGAAAATCTTTTCGTTATAATAGGGTCTACTGAAAAAATCAGACCATAGATGAGCAGGAGTAAACCTCCACAGGGGAGGTTGGCCAAAACGATAATGTTCTCCTGTCGCAAAACGCCAAAAGCATCCAGTCGAACAGACGCAAAAAGGAACTGGCGAGCAATCGATCCAGGTTCATGACCAGGAAAATGATCGAAACCACGGTCTTGCTGCTCTCTGCCAACCGTGCCATCACCCGGTTCAGCCCGTACCGGCGTT
>JAAXXD010000126.1 GCA_013334655.1 Chlorobaculum sp.
CAGCCCTGCGGCGCTGGCGAAGCCGAGAATACGGAGAAACTCGCGACGGGATAGATTCATGGATCAGGAACAGTTTGAGTTGCCGTAAAAAATCACTGTAGTGGAGAGGGTGATGGCGCGAGCCGAGAGGCCAGCGCCACCCCGGGCGGGGAATTATTTCGGAATCATCATCTTCCAGTTCTTCTCCGTGGACTTTGCTTGCGCAAGGGCAGCCTTGCCCTGGAGAAGCGCCAGCGAAGCGAGTTTGTCGGACTCCTCCTTCTGGCCTTTGTCGAGCGCCTCTTTGGCATGCTTGATCAGCTTGGCTGTATCGCGCCACTCGAATCCAAGCGCGTCAGCCTCTTTCCTTGCCGCTTCGGCCTGTTCGATAAGGCTCGGCGACGCTGCCGCCGGATCGGCCAAAAGCGCGGCTGAAGGCATCGAGACCGCCATGCTCAAGAGCAATAACACTTTTTTCATTGGTTCTCCTTCTTATTTTCTTGATGCCGGACCGTTGAACTTCAGACCATTCGACATGATCGTCTGGAAGTACTCCAGATCGCGATACTCTTCGCTCTGCTCCGCGAACGGTTTGGCGCCGATGTTATCGTTGCACCCTGCATAGCGTTTGTGCAGCGTGCCGATCTCGCCCCATTTCGAGCGGAACACCGGAAAGTGCGTAGTGTGGCCGAGCGCCGGGCTCATCAGCTCAGAGCGCAACTGGCGGCCGGCATACTCCATGTGGCAGCCCGAGCACGACATGTTGAGCTGGCCGCGCTTGCCGTAGAAAAACGCCTTGCCCTTCAGGTACGCCTTGTAGGCGGCGGCGCTGTTCACCTTCACGTCGATCTTCTGGCCTCTGCTGATGTAGGCCATGTAGGCGGAAACCTTCGCCAGATCGCCCTTGAAGCCGGGATAGGGCTTCTCGCCATTGGCGACGCGGCAATCGTTGATCGCCATTTCGAGCGTCACCACCTGCTTGCGCTTCTCGTCGAAGTAGGGATACTTGCCACGCACGGCTCCCCCGCTCGGAAAGCAGCTCGCCAGCGACTTGCCATTGGCGAAAGGCTTGTTGAAGATCGCCTTGCCCGCCTCGACATCGAGTTCGTACGGCGGAAACTCCTCCATCTCCTTCCACTGCTTGCGGGCATCCTCATCGAGCGCATAGACGCCATTGGCGAACTCATCCAGCTTCACGTCCGGAAACTCTTTGTGGAAATAGGCCTGGAATTTTTTCACATCCGCCGCGACCATCGCCTGGTATTTATTGACGGCGGCATGGGCAGGCTGGCCGCCCATCACGGCCGTCATCAGAACAAGGGCTCCGGTAAAAAGCCGCTTCTGCAATGTTTTTTTCATGGATTTTCTCCTGTGGTTGGGAATTACATCGCCGTAATGGCTTCCTCTGCCGTTTCGGTGCCGCCTTTGTTGTCAACCCAGGAGACTTTGAGCTTGTCGCCAACCTTGGCTCCGGTGAACTGGAATGACAGATAGGGATCTTTCGAGACTCCGGGACCGAGTTCGGCATGGAAAACAGTGTCCGCGCCACAGGTGGCCGTCACTTCGGTGATGAAATGTTCCGGCACGAGAGCGCCACTCTGATCTTTACGGCGACCGGTCTCCATCGGATGCGGAATGAGCATCTTGACCGAGACGACGTTATTCTGAACTACTGCTTTTATTTTCATGATTTCACTCCTGAAATAGTTTTGAATGGTTATCGATTATCCGCCGCAGCCGCCGATGGTCACCTTGACTTCGCGAACCGTGCGGTAGAGTTTGCCACCCGCCTGGACGATGACGACCAGATTGGCGGTCTTGGCCATCCTCATGCGAAGCGAAACTTCGGGTTTCATGCGCGGCAGGATGTCGAACGAAGCCACCATCGGGCTGAAGTTGGCCGGAGTGAAGATGCTGATGTTGGTCGCGCCCGGAATGGTGGTTCCAACGGTCACCGGCACGAACGCGCCGTTCTCGGCGATCTCGGGAGCCTTGATCTGAATCGCGGTCGATTCCTCGATCGGCAACGCGCCATATCTGGCGGCAATGGCGTCATCGAGCTTGTCGGCGGCGAAGGACTTGCTGTTCCAGTTCGCCAGAAGCTTGCCGGGCATGGTGGCCAGAACCGCGACGGATGCGGCAGAACCGGCTACTGTTTTACAAAAATTTCTGCGGGAAATACCCATAGGTGCCTCCTCTAAAAAAAGAGTGTTATTGGTTTGAACCCAGGTGGGGCCTTGATTGAAAAAATGGTGATCTCAGAGCGTGTAGAGATACTCGATGATCTGGTCGATCTCGCTGTCGGTCAAAACGCCGTGCTTGCCGAAGGGCGGCATGATGCTCTTTGGATTCAGGATCGTCGCATCCGAAATCTGCTTGTGAAGCGCGGCCTTGTCGGGATAGCGCTCTTTCATCTGGCTGAGCGGCGGACCAAAATTGCCGGGAACCTCGCCATCTGCCATCATGTGGCAGGCAAGGCAATTGCCCTTGTTGACATCGGATGCGAGCGCCTTGCCCTTCGCTGTCGGAGAAAGAACCGGCTGGGCAGCCGCCGGAGCTGCCGGTTTATCGGCCGCCATTGCCAGCGAAGGCAGCACGAGGATCGCCGCTGCCGCGATAATGCCTGAAGACTTCATATGCCTTTCTTGTTTAGTGAATTGAAAACTTCTGTCCTGAACGAAAATCCACGAATACCGGCAAGCAGCCGTGCTCAGCCCCAGGTATCCTGTGAAATGTTGCGATACCAGTTATCCGCCTGCGCGGCCTCGCCAGCCAGTTGATCGGTGGTCGCCTCCATCGAGGTGAGATGGATGGCCTCGGGATTGTCCTTGATCCCTTCAGGGCTTTGCACATAGCCCCCGGCCACCGAGATCGCATAACCGGGAGCGATCATGCTGTAGCAGAGACTGGCCAGGTCGTGCGAACCGGCAGCAGCGCCGCCGAAGGAAGCGACCAGCGATGCCGCCAGCGCCTTGGCCTGGGTATTTGCCGCCGTCCCCGATTTGGGCATGGTTCCCACCAGAGCCGAGTCACCAATGACGTGAATACCGGGGTGCAGAAGTGATTCGAAGTTCGCGGGATTGACCGGGCACCAGCCGGAAGCGTCGGCAAGCCCGGCATCGATCGCGATGCGACCAGCTCTCTGCGGCGGAATGACGTTGATCACCCCGCCCTTCTCGTCGCCGAATTCGGTCGAAACCGTCATCGTCGCCGGATCGAGCCGCTCGACATTTCCACCGACGGAGGAGGAGCGCCACTCGACCTTGCCGGGATAGAGCCGATCCCAGCCAAGCATGAACAGATCCTGCTTGGTAAAAACATCCTTGCCATCGAGAATGATCACCTTCGATTTCGGCTTGTTCTTTTTCAGATACCAGGCGATCAGGCTTGCCCGTTCGTATGGCGCGGCGGGACAGCGGAAGGGATTTTTCGGAGCGCAGATGATGACGTTTTCGCCATCTTTCATGGCGAGCAACTGCCTGCGCAGCAAAAGGGTCTGGGGACCGGCCTCATAAGCGTGAGGCATGACCGATTCGGCGGCCTTCTGGCTGTAGCCCTCGATAGCATCCCAGATGAAATCGACGCCAGGCGACGCCACGAGACGATCGTACTGAAGCGACCGCCCGCCTTTGAGCTTCACGGTTTTCTTCACCGGATCGATGAGCGTGGCCGTATCATGAATCACTTCGACGCCGAAACGATTCCGT
>JAAXXD010000127.1 GCA_013334655.1 Chlorobaculum sp.
TGAGGCAGGCCAGAAATCCCAGAACCGGCGAGAAGGTGACCGTCGAGCCGAAGAACGTGCCCACGTTCAAAATCTCCAAAGAGTTCAAGCTGGCGGTGAGCGAAAGCCTGAAGAGCGATGAATAGCGATTCCGCTCTACCCCGAATTGCATTGACCTTTCAGAACACGCCGGAACAGCTATCGCGCAGGGAAACGGACTCTTGCATGGTATCGGAACACTGCTGACAGAACTGTGGTTGCTGTTTCATTGTCGAAACAAGATGGGCGACATAGCGCTTCATGTTCAATCCTGCCGTTTGCTGTAAGGGACGGCAGGGTGTGGAAGTTTACTGGTTGAAAATGAAATACCAGAGTACGCCAAAGAGCGGCAGAAGCACCGGTATCGAATAGCGATAGAGATATTCGACGAAGCTCGGAACCTCGGCTCCGGTCTGCTCGGCGATGTTTTTGACCATGAAATTCGGCGCATTGCCGATATAGGTCATCGCGCCAAAAAAGACCGACGCTGCCGATATGGCAAGCAGATAGAGCGTCGAAGAGGCGTCCCCGGCGACGGGCGACGGCACGCCAGTGGCAAACTTCAGCACATCGGCGGTGCTGCCGGGATCGAGACCGAACTTGCCGAGCGCCCCGGCCAGGAAGTTCAGATAGGTCGGCGCATTGTCGAGTACCCCCGACAGGATTCCGGTGAACCAGTAAAACTTCGTGACGCTGAAACCGGCGGCGTGTTCCCTCGCGTACGCGCCGATGAGCTGCAAGGCGGGAATCATGGTGGCGAAAATGCCGATAAAGAGAAACGCCACCTCCTTGATCGGCTCGAAGTTGAACTCGTTGCCCTTGAGCGCATCTCTGTCCGAGGTTTTGTAAGCCGCCACGGCGACAGCGGTCATGATCAGCTCGCGGATGCCGAACGGCAGATGAAAAAGCTCCTGAAGGCTCGGGAATCCGTTAATGACCGCCGGATCGAGAAAGACTGACCCGATGAGCAGAGCGAGCCAGAGAAAATTTCGCCTCCCCTTCAGCTCGATCCACCGCGAATCCTCCCGTTCATCAGACGCATCGGCCCTGGCTGCGAACCGGGTATCGAGCGCCATGAAGATCAGGCAGAGCGCCACAATCGCCCCCAGCCAGTAGAGCCAGAAGTGACCGATCACCCAGAAAAAGGGGACGCCCCGCAGAAAGCCGAGGAAGAGCGGAGGGTCGCCGATGGGGGTCAGTCCGCCGCCGATGTTGCTGACAACGAAGATGAAAAAGACGATATGAAAGGGCCTGAGCCGCCCCTCGTTGATTCGGAGGTAGGGGCGAATAAGCAGCATCGAGGCACCGGTGGTGCCGATGACGTTGGCGAGTATCGCGCCAAAAAAGAGCAGCGCCCCGTTCACCAGCGGCGAACCCCGGCGTCCGATGGTGACGAGAATCCCGCCCGCCACGACAAAAAGCGACGAGATCAGCGCAATGAAGGAGAGATACTCTTCAAGGGTGTGCAGCAGCATCAGCCCGCCGTTCTCCATCGCGAAAGCGTACCAGAGCGACACCGCCGCGCCGAGAGCAATGGAAACTTTCTTGTAGTGATGCTCCCAGAAGCGGGGGTAGAGGAGCGGGCCGGTGGCGATCATCAGGAGCAGCGCCACGAAGGGCAGCGCCATCCAGAGCGGCGGCAGAGCGGAATGCGCCTCGCCGCCCGTCGAGCAAAAGGCCACGGACGGCGAGGCGCAGAAGAGCGCCATCATCGCCGCCGTGGCCCCGCCACGTGTATGCAAGCCCATGTGAGGCTTCATCACTCGTTCAGATTTCGAGAGGCCTCAGTCGCCTTCGAACTCCGTCTGGGCATAGATGTTATAGCCTTTCTCGCGGATTTTCTTTTCGCCGCCAATATCGGGCAGATTGACGATGAAGGCCATGCCAGCCACGACGGCGCCCAGCTTCTCGACCAGCGCCGCCGCGGCCAGCGCCGTGCCGCCTGTGGCGAGCAGGTCATCAACCAGAAGCACGCGCTGCCCTTTGACCAGAGCATCGGTGTGCATCTCGATCTTGTCGCTGCCATATTCGAGTTCGTATTCGAGCTGCACCACATCCGCCGGAAGCTTGCCTGGCTTTCTGACTGGCACGAATCCCTTGCCGAGCGTGTAGGCCAGCGCGCCGCCGATGATGAAACCCCTGGCCTCGATACCCACGATCACATCGAAATCGACGCCGTTGGACAGGTAGTGCTGGGTCATGTTGTCGATCACGAGGCGGAAGCCGACCGGATCCTTGATCAGGGTGGTGATGTCACGGAACATGATCCCCTTTTTCGGGTAATCGGGCACGGTGCGGATTCTGGATTTGATAGGCATGGGCATGGAGGTTTTTCGGTATTGATGAAAACAGCCGCATAAGGGGCGCATCCGGCGCAACGCCGCTGAAAAACGCCCTTTACATGCAAAACTTCAAGATAAGAGTCTGCCCTGTAATTGCAAACCCTCGCCGAACCTCTCGACCAGCACCTTCCGCACCTCGCCTCTCAGATCTCCGGCAGCACCTTCAGCGCCGGATTCGACGCTCACCCGGAGATAATTCTCGCTGTATCCGCTCCAGCGAACCGCTCCTCCGGCGACAACAGAGGACTCTTCGAAGAGCACCTTCAGAGGGCTGCCGATGAAGGTTTCGGCAAACCGCCGCTCGATCTTTTCGCCGATCTCTCCAAGCCGCGCCGCTCTCGACGATGCTTCGGCGGATGGTACGCACGCCACCTTTTTTTCGGCGATCTCCGCGAAAAGCTTCGTGCCGGGACGTGGCGAGCAGGTAAACACGTGCAGGTAAGCCGCGGGCAGCTCCTCGATAAACCAGCACATCTCCCTGAAATCCTCATCGCTTTCACCGGGATAGCCAACCATCACATCCGCGCCAATCGCGCACCCTTTGATGGAAGAGACCGCCTTCATGAGCCGCTCGCGATAGAACGCCGTATCGTAATGCCGCCTCATGGCGCGGAGCACCCTGTCTGAAGCGCTCTGCAACGGCAGGTGAAAGTGTGGCATGATTTTAGCGGAACTCGCGACAATCTCGATCAATTCATCATCGAGCAGTTGCGGCTCGACCGAGCTGATGCGAATCCGGCTGATGTCGATGGTTTCGAGCTGCCTGAGCAAACCGGCGAGCCGGATATCGCCATGCCGGTAATCGGCAAGATTGATTCCCGTCAGCACGATTTCGCTATATCCGGCATCGGCTATTCTTCGCGCCTGATCGAGCAACTCCGGAAGCAACACCGAGCGGGAACGCCCCCTCGCCAGTGGAATAGAACAATAGGAGCAACCAAAGCTGCAACCATCCTGAATTTTGAGAAACGCCCGGGTTCTTCCCTTTTCCGGTTGGGATAACATTGAACATGCCGGATGAGCGATTTTTGCTTCATCGGCTGGAGATACCTTTATCAGTGGAAAATGACTATCAGGAGATGGCTCAGATTCGTACCATGAAACATCGAACTTGTCTGTTGTACCAAGGACGAACGAAACTCCCTCGATGGCGGCAATTTTTTCGGGATCGAGCTGCGCATAACAACCGATTACTCCAACCCTGCTTCCGGGATTATTTCTTATGATTTTTCGAATCTGCTGACGTGACTTCCGCTCCGCCTCGCCGGTAACGGCGCAGGTATGTATAATAATGACATCCGCCCCGTCATCGATGGCAT
>JAAXXD010000128.1 GCA_013334655.1 Chlorobaculum sp.
GAATAGAGAAGGATCGGAGTTTTTCCCAAATCTGTCCAGACCCCTGACTCAAAAAGCACAACGAGGAAGATGAACGGGTGACAGCACAGGATTATGCGGAGCAGGATCGAAACGATTTTTGGCACGACTCCTTTTTCATACTTCGAGAGAACCCAGGGAAATTGCCCGACCTTCATCGCAGAGTCTCGGGTGGTCATGTATTTGGTGCCATCAAGCGCTGCCTTAAAAAAGATGGCAACAAACAGCATAAGTGTTGCCGAGATGATGACGGAGAGACCGGCAAAGGTGACAGCATCAATGGAGTCCTTGAGAATATTGAAAGGAAGAGCGATCTTGTCCCGATGGAGCACAAAGGACAAAAGCGTAATACCTGCAAAAAGAAGCGAAATTGAATGCAGCCGCCGCGCATGTTTGAGGTTTTCGAGAACAGCCTCCACGCTGGCCCCCTGCATCGAATCTCCCGCCGGAGCCATGTTCATTAAGGCCGCCGTTTTCGTCCCCCGGGAGTAGATGCCATTTACACCTCGGGTAATACTTTTTGCGCCGCGTAACTTGGTGTTTGAATCAATAACAGCGCCGCTCAATTTTGCATCGCTAAGATCCGCTTGGGACAGGTTAGCTCCTTTCAGATGCGCTTCTGTCAGGTACGCGCGTCTCAAATTAGCTTTGATCAGAACCGCACCGTCCATGTCCGCTTTTGCCAGATTCGCTTTGTACAGGTGCGCTTGTCCAAGATTCGCTTTGGACAGATCAATATAGGCTTTCGGATTATTCAACCGCCATGTGTTCCATTCATCAACATTTTGTTTTAATCTATTTACCTGATCTTCATTCGCCATAGCTCATTTCCCTTTTGAAATTGTTTCTCACCTTCTCCCCCCTCACTTTCCGATGCAAAACTTGTCGAAAATCGTGTTCAGCACCTCTTCATTGACCACCTTGCCGGTGATTTCGCCGACGTAGTCGAGGGCGGCTCGGAGTTCGAAGGCGATGAGTTCGGTTTCGCTCTGGTGCGCGATGAGTTCGAGGGCGTTTTGCAGGGCGTCGGAGGCGCTGCGCAGCGCTTCGTAGTGGCGGAGGCTGGTGACGAGAACGCTCGCTTCGTGGAGTTTGTCGAGGCCTTTGGTGAGATCGCCCATGTGCTGCTTGAGCGCGTCGATGCCGTCGCCCTTCAGCGCTGAGATGCCGATAACCTCCGTGCCTGTGCCCTCCGCGATAGAGTGGATGCGGGCTTCCGCGCCTTCGAGACGGTCGAGCTTGTTGGCGACGGTGAGGAATTTCGCGGCAGGATGGGCGGCCTTCAGCTCGCGGATTTCGGCGATCTCGTCGTCGAGCCGCTCCGCGCCGAGGTCGAGCAGGTAGAGAATCAGGTCGGCTTCGGCCATCTTCATGCGGCTGCGGCGGATGCCTTCGTGCTCGATCTCCTCGCCCGCTTCGCGCAGTCCGGCGGTGTCGGTGAGGCGGAACATCGTCTTGTCGTGGATGAAGCACTCCTCGATGTAGTCGCGCGTGGTGCCGGGCATGTGGCTGACGATGGCGCGTTCCTGGCCGAGTAACGTGTTGAGCAGCGTGGACTTACCGGCGTTCGGCCTGCCCGCGATGACCGTCGAAACCCCCTCGCTGACGAGCCGTCCGTGCTGGTAGGAGTCGATGAGCCGGTTCACTTCGCTCCGAAGATTTTCGATCTGCGCGGTCAGTTCGGCGCGGCTCTGGAACTCGACATCCTCCTCGCTGAAGTCCAGTTCGAGTTCAATGAGCGCCCGAGAGCGGATGAGCTGCTCGCGCAGTGCGCCGAGACGCGCCGAGAGATCGCCCTTCATCTGGCTGACCGCCGTGCGATACGCCGACTCGGTGCGGGCGTGGATCATTTCGCCGATCGCTTCGGCCTGCAACAGGTCGATGCGCCCGTTCAGGAAGGCGCGGCGCGTGAACTCGCCCGGCTCGGCGAGGCGGCAGCCGTTGTCGAGCATGAGCCGCAGCACGCGCCCGACCACCACCGGCCCGCCGTGGCAGGTGAACTCCACCATCTCCTCGGCGGTGAATGAGCGCGGGGCGCGGAAGACAAGCGCGATCACCTCGTCCACCATCTCCTCGCCGTCGTAGAGCCGCCCAAAGTGCGCGGTGAATCCGGCGGCATCGGCGAGCTTTTCGCTTCCGTGCGCCTTGCGGAAAACGCGGTCGGCGATGTCGAGCGCCCCCGCGCCGCTGATGCGCACGATAGCAAGCGCCCCAACGCCGACCGGCGTGGCGATGGCTGCGATGGGATGGCCGGGAACGGGCAGATGAAGATCGGTGGGTAGCATAAGTCGATACGAATTTGTGAGTTACAATGGCCGGACGGTCACGTCGCCGGGCAACATGGTGTCGGGCAGCTCAACGAGCGAAACAATCAGGCGGGCGAGATCGCCTGGCTGCATGAACTTTTTCGGCTCGATTCCGGCGTGGTCGAAAAATTCGGTCATCACCGAGCCGGGATTGACGCACGCAACGCGGATGCCGAACTCGCGCAGCTCCTCCATGAGCGATTCGGAGAAGCCGTTGACCGCGAACTTCGAGGCGCAGTAGGCCGTGCCGCCCTTGATGCCGCGCTTGCCCGCCACCGAGCCGACGTTGACGATCATGCCGCATCCGGCGGCTTTCATCGACGGTACGACCTTGCGTGAGCAGAGGAACATGGCCGTGAGGTTGGTGTCGATCAGCTTTCGCCACTCCGCCGGATCGATCAGTTCGATGTCGCGGAAAAAGCCGAATCCGGCGTTGTTGACGAGCAGCTCGACCCGCCCGCGCTCGGCGAACACGGCCTCGAACGCACGGTCGATTTCCGTTTCGATGGTCACATCGGTCTGCAACCAGCGGAACCGCTCGTGATCGAGCGCCGTCTCGCGACGGCTTAGGCCGTACACCGAAGCCCCGGCGTCGAGCAGAGCGCGACAGACGGCAAGCCCGATGCCGGAGCTGGAGCCGGTCACGACGGCGGTTGTTTCTGCGAGGTTCATTTCAAAAGTGATTTACAACAGCATTTTGATCTTGTGTTTTATTGTCATTCTGAACGCAGTGAAGAATCCAGTTTCTTCGAGACCTCCTGATAAATGACTCAGTTTAAAAGGTTTTACGAAAATTCGCTGGATTCTTCGCCCGACTGCGTCGGTCTCAGAATGACAAGATGAGCGTGTCAATCATATCAATAGTACGGATTCTCCGGCCTAAATAGTAACTTTGGGCACATCGCAACAAGTCCCCGACATCATGACGCACGAAGCACAGCAATCCATCGACGCTCTCAAAGAATCCGTTCTCAATCACAACGCCGCCACGCCTGCCGAGCACTTCGAGCGGGTGGTGAATCTGGTGCGGGTGCTGCGTTCGGAGTGTCCGTGGGATCGCAAGCAGACGCCGGAGTCCCTTGCGCATTTGCTGCTCGAAGAGAGCTACGAGCTGGTGCACGCCATCGACACCGGCGACGACCCGGAGCTGAAAAAGGAGCTGGGCGACCTCCTGTTGCATGTCTGCTTTCAGGTGCTGCTGGCCGACGAGGCGAGCAAATTCTCCTTCATCGAGGTGTTCGAGGCGCTCTGCCACAAGCTCATCAGCCGCCATCCGCACGTGTTCGGCGACGTGAAGGCGGACACCGAAGAGGAGGTTCTCGGCAACTGGGAGAATCTCAAGATGA
>JAAXXD010000056.1 GCA_013334655.1 Chlorobaculum sp.
ACGAACGCTGCTGGCGGTGTAAACGGACCACGAAAAATCAACCACCAGAGATGAGTGTGGTGACTGCATCGAGCAATGTTTTGGACGCGGGTTCAAGTCCCGCCATCTCCACAAGTTACATACCAATGGGCAGGTCCGTCAGTACGAGGGCTTGCCTTTTTTTTGTGCCTGAAACAACCTACCGCACCTCCTGCCAGTCGCGGGCGTAGCGGAAGTCGGCGCCCTGGGTGCGGCCCGAGATTTTGGCGATGATCGGCATCATGCGCTTGTACTGGTTTCGCACCACCATGCTGCGCACCCGCTGGTAAAAGGCGGGATCGATACCTTCGGCGATGATCGATTCACGCTCCATGCGCTCTTCGATCATCATGTAGAGCAGCCGGTCAACCTCGTCGTAGCTGAAGCCGAGATCGGCCTCGTCGCTTTGGCCCTCCCAGAGATCGGCGGATGGCGGCTTGTCGATGAGCGGCGCGGGAATGCCGAGGTGGCGCGCGAGACCGAAAATCTGCGTTTTGTAGAGGTCGCCGATGGGGTTGACCGCTGAGGCCATGTCGCCGAACATGGTGCCGTAGCCGAGCATCAGCTCGGTTTTGTTGCTCGTGCCGAGTACCAGGCAGCCGTCACGCGCCGAGACGTCGTAGAGGCAGAGCATCCGCGACCGCGCCATCACATTGCCTCGCCGCAGTCGGCTGGCGTCGGGGCGAGTCGCGAAAAAGGCGTCCACCACATCCGTCACCGGCATGACTTCGGCCCTGACACCGAGCCGGTCAACCATGAGTTGGGCGTGGTCGAGACTCTCCTGGCTGCTCGTTTTGTAGGGCATCAGCAGCGCCAGCACATTCTCCGCTCCAAGCGCCCGGGTGGCCAGCTCGCACACCACCGCCGAGTCGATGCCTCCCGAAAGTCCGAGCACGACCGATTTGAAGCCGAACTTTCTGATCTCGTTGCGGATGAAGGGGATCAGGATCGCTTCGACGACGCTGTAATCGAGATGAATGTCTTGCGGTTGCATGGATCGATGGTCAGAAAGAGGTGAAAAAACGGAGAAGCCCGCCCTGAAGCAGAAATGAGATGATAGCCGCCGTCGTGATCAGCAGCGCCGATTTGCCGAAAAATGGTTCAATCTCCGGAATTTCGTGGCCGATCATGGTCAGCATTCCGAGGCGAGCAATGAAAAGACTGTAGATGAGCGCTGCCGCCATGACGATCCAGCGCCACGTTCCGGCAAGGCCGAACGGCTCGACGAGCCACATCGGCGTCAGCGAGTAGCAGAGCACCGTCACAGCGTCCCGCTGAATCGATTCGCTACGCCGACCGGCAAGCGCGGTCATCGCGCCGGAGAGCAGCCAGAGCACGGCCACATCGACCGTGAAGCCGATGATCGCCATCAGCATCGCCATACGCGGCACGGCGAAGAAGGGCAGCTTGCAGAACTGCGCGATGGCGATGATGGGCGCGGCATACTCCTTCATCGCGTTCACCTCCCGCAATCGCTCGTGGGCATCCTTCCAGAACGCCTCCGGGCGGAACAGCACGGCAACCATCGCCGTGAAAAGCCATTTCACTCCCATGATTTTCTCCCTTTTATCTGAGCCATGTCTGGGGATTCAGCTTGCTCTTGCCTTTCCACACCTCGAAGTGCACCTGCGATCCGCCTTCGGGCATCGCCGCCGAAGAGCCGAGCAGCTGGCGCGAGCGGATCATCTCCCCCTTGGCGACCGAAACGCGGCCAAGATTGGCGTAGACCGTAAGATACGATTTCGGATGGCGAACGATCACCACATTGCCGAAGGTTGGCAGATAGGCCACCTGCACCACCTTGCCGCCGGAGACCGACTTGACCGGCGTGCCTGCCGGAACGGAAATATCGATGCCGTTGCTGATGGTCACGATGTTCAGCTCCTTGTCGAGCGATGAGCCGAATCGGCGCACGACGACGCCATTCTGCACCGGCCACGGCAGCGATCCGCCCTTGTCGAAATCGACCGACACCCGGTCGATCTCCGACTCAGTCTGATCGACAACCACCACCGGTTCTTCTTTCGGCGGCGGTGGTGGCGGCGCTTCACGTGGTGGGAGCGCGGGACGATACTGCGGCTTCGGCACTTCGATACGGGCGGATGCTGATGGCTGCCGTTGCCCCGCGACCTCTGCTTTCTCGCGGACGATCCGGGCGTTCTCCTCAGCCCTGCGGATTCTGGCGGCTTCCGCTCGCGCCTGCTCGGCGGCCTTTCGCCTCGCTTCGGCCTGTTGCGCGAGCCTCAGGCGACGCTGCTGCGCGGCCAGCCGCGCACGCTCCTGCTCCTGGCGGATCAGCTCCTGCTGCGCCATGATCAGCGACTCGATTTTGGCTTGCATCGCCCGCTGCTTTCTGCGCACTTCGGTGATCCGGGCGGCGTAAGCCTGCTTGTCCTTCTGGATGCCGGTGAGCACCTCTTCCTTCTCACGCTTCTTGGAGGAGTAGCTCTGCAACTGCTGCTGCTGGCTCTTCATGGCCAGCTCCTTCTGCTTGTAAGTTTGCTCAAGCTGCGCCCGGCTGCTCTCCATCTGCTGCGCGCTCGTCTGCAAGTCATTCACCTTCGAGCCGACCGAGCGAGAAAGAAAGCCCATGTATCGGCCTCTCACAATGGCGTCGTTGACCGACCCCGACGAAAGCATCAGCTCGCCGTTCCGGTCTCCCCCATGCTTGTACGCCGCGACGACAACCTGCCGGAAGTCGGTCGAGACGTGGTGATAGGTCTCTCGGTTCTCCTGAAGCTCGCTTTGCAACTGCGCGATCTCCCTGTCGAGCTGGTTCAGCAGCGCCTGGTTCTCCGCGATGAGCCGCTCGTAGACCTTGATCTGCGTGCGGATGTTGTTCAGGTCGGCAATCGAGCGGCGCTCGTTCTTTTTGGTGCTGCCAAGCTTCGACTGGTACTCGTCGAGCTGTCGCTTCAACTCTTTCAGCGTGCTCTCGACCTTGCTGCGCTCGCGCGTGATGCGCGTCATCTCCCGACTATCGGCATGGACGACGGCAGGCAGAAGGGTGCACGAAATGGTAAAGAAGAGGCAGGCGCATAGAATCTTTATAAAGGAGACCGTTATGAATCGGCTGCCGGGAAACATTCGCATAATATCGGATCAGTTGGCGCTCACAGTTGCAATCAAGAGACCGGCGCGATAGACGAGCCAGCTTGCAAGTTCAGATGAAAAAAGTGGCTTTAAAATAAAATTTGTTTTTCTGAGCCTGAAATAATTAAATAACGGCACCTCTATTTATTGTCGTGAGAAATACTGACACCGACCGGCAGCAACCAGTTATCGGCTATCGGAACCAGTAAAGAGAGGCGAAATATGCCTTTTTGCATATAAATATCGTAAACGCAAATACATGGACAAGCTCGTCATCCTGGGCGGAAAAAGGATCAGCGGCGCGATTGCCGCTTCAGGCTCGAAAAACTCCGCGCTGCCGGTCATCGCGGCAACGCTCTTGACGCCAGATGGCTCTTTCGCCATCGACCGGATTCCCGACCTCAAGGATGTCCGCACCTTTATCCAGTTGCTCGACTATCTCGGCGCTGAGACGTTGTTCGAAAACAATCTTCTGAAGGTCTCGACCGGCAACCTGAAAAGCATCGAAGCGCCGTACGAGCTGGTCAAAAAGATGCGCGCCTCGATCTACGTGCTCGGCCCGCTGCTCGCCCGCTTCGGCCACACCCGCGTCTCGTTGCCCGGCGGCTGCGCCTTCGGTCCGCGCCCGGTCGATCTGCACATCATGGTGATGGAGAAGCTCGGCGCGACCGTCACCATCGAGAAAGGGTTCATCGACGCCAAGGTCAATGGCAGGCTGCGCGGCGCGCATATCGACTTCCCGATCACCTCGGTCGGCGCGACCGGCAACGCCCTGATGGCCGCCGTCACCGCCGAAGGCACCACCATTCTCGACAACGCCGCGCTCGAACCGGAGATCGAGTGCCTCTGCCACTTCCTCGTGAAGATGGGAGCAAAAATTGACGGCATCGGCACCACGACGCTCACCATCGAGGGCGTCGACGCGCTCAGGGCGGTCGAGTACGAAAATATCTTCGACCGCATCGAAGCGGGCACGCTGCTGGCCGCCGCCGCGATCACCGGAGGCGACATCACCGTCACCGGCGTCGTGCCGGAGCAGCTCGCCTCGGTCATCGACGCCTTCCGCCAGTCCGGCTGCGCGGTCACAGCGACCGCCGACACGGTGACGCTCAATGCGCCGGAAAAGCTGCTGCCGGTTGACATTACCGCGCGTCCCTACCCCGAGTTCCCGACCGACATGCAGGCGCAGTGGATGGCACTCATGACGCAGGCGCAGGGGAACAGCACGATCATCGACCGCATCTACCACGAGCGCTTCAACCACATTCCGGAGCTGAACCGTCTCGGAGCGAAGATCGAAATCAGGGACAACTGGGCGCTGGTACACGGCCCGCAGGAGCTGACCGGCACGAAAGTCATGTCCACCGACCTCCGCGCCTCGGCCTGCCTTGTACTTGCCGGGCTGGTTGCAAAGGAAACCACTGAGGTGCTTCGCGTCTACCATCTCGACCGCGGATACGAGGCGATCGAGAAGAAACTGACGGCGCTCGGAGCCGACATCACGAGGGAAAAGTACCAGGAATTCTGACCAGAAAAGGGTTCAAAAAAAAGTTAAATATCGTTTGCAATTTTAATCACATGCCGTATATTAAGTCCACTCTGAAGAACGGTATGGCTTTTCGGAAGGGCCCTTAGCTCAGTTGGTCAGAGCAAGCGACTCATAATCGCTGGGTCGTAGGTTCAAGTCCTACAGGGCCCACCAACTGAAAGAGTAAAAAATATGGCGTGTTCGTCTAGTGGCCCAGGACATCGCCCTCTCAAGGCGAAGATCACGGGTTCGAATCCCGTACACGCTACAGTATAAATCCCGGCTCAAGTCGGGATTTATACACTACGCACCCGTAGCTCAACTGGATAGAGCATCTGACTACGGATCAGAAGGTTAGGGGTTCGAATCCTCTCGGGTGTACCAGAAAACAGAATGACTTACAGGTTCCGGCTTGTGAGTCTTTTTTGTTTTATGGCCGCGTCTCTGACGCGCCCGACAGATGCCCACCGTTCAGAGGCTGCTGATGGCAGCGCCACATCCATATCTATCGTTGGACTCATCTTCGCAATCTCCTCATACCGTAATTGTTATAAACATCTTACGGACAAAGTAATGAATACCTAAATCGAGCGATTCGGTGCTGTAACGTCCTTAATATCCGTCATTTGATACGAAAGAGACGACAAGAGCCTGTTTTCTTGTGACAATAAATTTCAATACCAACGCGCTTATCGTTCATCGGCCCCGGCAAGTCCGAACCGGCGCAACTCGCGATACTCCGCGCCGTCGGGTTTGAGCCGCGATTCGTAGAGGCAGAGCGTGTCGAGCGTGCCCGCCCACGCGACAGGTTCGCGCAGTTTGTGGGTTTCCATCGCCTTGTGATCGAGTGAATTGAAACGGGCGATGGTCAGGTGAAGAAGGAAGGATTTTCGGGATTCGCTCGAAGCTCCGGCTGCCGCGAGCAGCTTTCCGGCGAACTCCGGCATCCCGGCGGGAGCCGCGCCTGTTGCCCAGATGAGCCTCGGGCGGCGCTTGTCGGGGCCGAATGAGACCTGCTCGAAGGTGACGTGGAACGGCGGCTGTCTGGCAGCGGCTTCGCTCAATGCGCGGCCGACCGCATCGACATCGAGGCATTGCCAGGGCGGAACCATTGTCAGATGCAGGTTTTCCGGCTTCACCCATCGCACCTTCAGCCCGGCGTGCGCCCTACGGAACTCCATCGCTGCCTCGGCCAGCTCGCGACCTGCGGGCAGTCCCACGAAAACGCGCCTGCCTTCCATCAGATGTCCATCAAAAGTATTGCCATCCACGAACCGTCAGCTCGCTCTTCGACCTTCGCGCCGTGATACGTGACGGCCTTGATTTCGTCTCTTGCGCCGGAGATCGCTCTGCCGAGAAACGAGCCTTCGATAAACTCCTCGCTACACGACCGGATCGAAAGCGCGTCGTAGGCTTCGCGGTGAATCTGCGAGAGTGTGAGCGCTTCGTTGAGCAGATCGACGAGTAGCCCAACTTGGTCGGGCGCTTCGATCCGGAACGGACGCTCGACTCGTGTATCCGTCCAGTACGGGCCAGTCCATTCCGTCATGGCCCGCAACGCCTCGGCAAGCAGCTCCGGGAAGCTTGCGGCGGTCACCTCGAAGCTGAGGTCGGCGGTATGTTCGAGCTGGCGGTACGGCATTTGACGTGATTTCTGTGTTGTATCGTTCGACTGAGCTTTATACAGACAATGTACGCAACGCGAAAGCCTTGTCGCTTTTTTTCTTACTTTGAGCAAAGTCCTCACCAATTCAACGAATCATGGCCTCACTCGCCCTCGCCGCATACAGGATTCTCTCTCCGCTTCAACCGCATCTGCTCCGGCTGTTGTCGTCGCGTAAGCCGAGGCTGAAAACTTTCGTGGCGGCTCGCTCCAACCTGTTCGAGGAGCTTGAATCGCGTCTCGCCGCGCTGCCCGAGCCGTCGTGCCGCCTGTGGATTCACGCCTCGTCGGTCGGCGAATTCGAGCAGGCCCGCACGATCATCGCCGAACTGCGGGCGCAAATGCCGGAGATGGATGTCGTGGTCTCGTTTTTCTCCGATTCCGGCTACGAAACGCGCAAGCACTACCCCGACGCGGCGGTTGTCTTCTACCTGCCGCTCGACACGCCACAGAACGCCCGCAAGCTCGCCAGCCTCATCGGCGCGGACATCTTCATGCTGATGCGCTACGACTTCTGGCCGAACCACCTAGCGGCGATCAAGCGAAGCGGAGCGCGAATGATTCTCGCCGCCGCCGCGCTGCCCGCCGGTTCGCCCTATCTCAAACGCGGCTTGAGAGGATTTTACGGCGATCTCTTCAGGCTGTTTGACGAAATTTTCACCATCGACGCCAAAGACATCGCCACCTTCCGCGACCAGTTCGGCTGCGCGAACGTCCGGCAGGCGGGCGATCCGCGATTCGATCAGGTCGTCGCACGGCAGAAAAAAAGCGACGAGCGGGCAGCTCGGCTCAAGCCGCTGTTCCGCGGTAGGATGGTGCTGGTCGGCGGAAGCGTCTGGGAGCCGGACGAGGCGATTCTGATTCCCGCGTGGCTGTCGCTCCGCGAGAAACTCAGCCTCGTGCTCGTGCCGCACAAGGTGGATCGCCCGAACATCGAGCGCCTGCTGGGCGACTTGCGTCAACAGGGCATCAAAGCCGCGACCATCTCCGCGCTCGACGAAAGCTTCGACCCGGCAACGCAGGTGCTCGTGGTCGACCAGACCGGCTACCTCGCCGAACTTTACGCCATCGCCGCGATAGCCTACGTCGGCGGCGGCTTCGGCGTAAACGTGCACAACACCATCGAGCCAGCCGTGCATGGCATTCCTGTGCTCTTCGGCCCGATCTACGGCAACTCGCCCGAAGCAAGCGGCCTGATCGAAGCCGGAGCCGCGACGGTCGTCACCGGCGAACCGGAACTCCGCCAGGCGCTGACGGCGCTGGTCGAAGATGCCGCGCATCTGAAGCTCACCGGAGAAAAGGCGGGCAACTACGTCCACGCCCGCCTCGGAGCCACCGGAATCATCGCCAAAGCCATCGCGGAGCAGTGCCGGAAGAGGTGAAGGGTAGAGGATGAAACCTTGGGAAAAACATCTTCCGTAGGGGCAAGTCCCCGTGCTTGCCCTTGACTCACCGGGCAGGCACAGGGGCCTGCCCCTACGAAATCGCAAATACATGAACATCCATACAAGGCGTTCCGCCTTCCGCAATATCCCCCAAACCATTGCCTTCGCAATATTTCCGAAGTATCTTGCAGCATACAAATTTTGCAGTTTCACCCTCGGACTCGTTGCCGAATGAAGAAAAAAGTGAAAGTAGCTATCATCGGCGGGATTGTAATGATCATCGTCGCGATTATAAACGGATTTTTTGGATGGTTTAACTCCAAGAAAACGGAACCAGCGCCGGTCGCCCCTGCCGCACCCGCAGCACGGCAAGCCTCTCAGCCAACACAAACCGTTGAGAATACTAAAGGAAACGTCATCATTATCAACGGTGACAATAATATAAATGCAGGCGGCAACGTCACGATTCACGGGAAAAAACAATGAAACCCGCCAAGAGTATCATTGCTGCGAGTGCGGTTTTTAGTATATCGGCCAGCATCGCCGCGCCAACGTTTTTCCTGAGTGCTGCGCAAAAAGTATTTTTCAATGGCAACGGAAACATCGTTGCGCCTGGTGATATTACAGTGTATTACTATCAGGGATTAAGTCCCAAAGAGCTTGCCGAATACAGAAAAAAAATCCGGGACAAAGATTGGGGGGCGACCAAAAAAAATCCCGCATTCAGAAAGCTGGTTCGCGCTTGTCATGGAGGAAAGGATGTCGAGCAGCTCAATGCCTACAGCCGGGCGACCTTCTGGGAAGACCTCTCCAAATATCTCGACAGGGTCGTGCAGGCGGATGCCGACGCGCAAAAACTGTTTCAGCAAGGCTCGATTGGCGCTGAGCTGAAAGCCCTGATTCCCAAAGTCGAAGCCGCCAGAAACAACTTCGACTACAACGAAGTCAACTGCTTGTTGGCAGAGTTCCGCAACAAGTACGCGGATTTACAGCAAGACCTTGCAAAAGTGCATTACCTGCAAGGCCAGACCTACGAACTGCAAATCAACTACCCGGAAGCCGAACGCTACTACATAAAAGCCGCCGCCATCGAGGATGAAAATCCGCTCTATCTCAATGCCCATGCGCAAATACTTCAGACACTTGGACGATACAACGAAGCTGAACCACTTTTTCGACGCGCTCTCGCAATCGATGAAAAAGCGCTCGGCCCGTATCATCCGTACCTTGCCATTCGCCTGAACAATCTGGCGGTTTTACTCGATGCTCAGGGCAACTACCACGACGCCGAACCGCTCTTTCGACGCGCTCTGGCTATTCTGCAAAAGTCACTCGGCCCCAATGATCCTGCCGTTGCCTCAAACCTGAACAATTTGGCGAGCTTGCTGCAAAATCAGGGCAACTACCACGATGCTGAACCGCTCTACCGACGTGCTCTCGATATTCGCGAAAAAACTCTCGGCCCGGAACATCCCGATGTTGCAGAAAGCTTGAATAATCTGGCGGTTTTACTCGGTTCTCAGGGCAACTACCACGACGCTGAACCCCTTAACAGACGTGCCATTATTATCGACGAAAAGACTCTCGGCCCCAATCATCCTTACGTTGCTTCAAGCCTGAACAATCTAGCTGGGTTGTTGCAAGCTCAGGGCAACTACCACGATGCTGAACCGCTCTACCGACGAGCTCTCGATATCTTCGAAAAGACTTTCGGCCCCGATCATCCTTACGTTGCCTCAAGCCTGAACAATCTAGCTGGGTTGTTGCAAGCTCAGGGCAAAGACCACGACGCTGAACCGCTCTATCGACGCGCTCTTGCTATCGATGAAAAAGCGCTCGGCGCAAACCACTCCGGTGTTGCTATCGACCTGAACAATCTGGCGGAATTGCTGCGAGTTCAGGGCAAATTCCAGGACGCTGAACCACTCTATCGACGTGCACTTGCTATCGATGAAAAAGCTTACGGCTCCAATCATCCAGATGTTGCCAGAGACCTCAACAATCTGGCAATATTGATGCACACTCAGGGCAAGTTCAACGAAGCCGAGTCACTCTACCGACGTGCGCTCGCTATTCTGGAAAAGTCTCTTGGCCCAAAGCATCCGAACACGATTCAATGCACACAAAACCTGAACGCATTGCTTGAACAGAAAAAAGCCGCGAAGTAACCCTCACGCTCATCTTCCCGCGCACCGCCTCGCCCACGCGGGGAAGCGGTTCCGATTCCCTCCCCCCAAAACCGCCTCCCCCTCATCCGCCAACAAAGAACTCTGCCGTGAAAACTTGATTTGCGTATATTCAGGGCATATCGTGCAACGAACCTAAACCTCGTCAATCATGTTCAGCAGAATCCAAACTCTCTACCTCTTCCTCGCCGCGCTGCTCGCTTTCGGCAGCATGGCATTTCCGTTCTGGAGCTTCACGGCGGGCCATCCCGTGCTGTTCGGTGACTTCATGAATGTTGAAGGCGCGGGATTTATCGTCACCGCCGGAAGCGTGGCCGGAGGCATTTTCTCGCCCGCGACCGGGATCGTTTCGCTCGCGACCATCTTCTTTTTCAAGGATCGCAAGCTCCAGCAGACGCTCATCACGCTCTGTTTCGTGCTCTTCGCCGCCGACCTGCTGGCGGGGCTCGCGGGCGGGCACTTTCTGAAGCAGCATCTCGAAACGCTCTCCACCTCGGTCGGCTTCGCGCCCGGCGGCGGGCTGTTCATGCTGCTGCCCGAACCGGTGCTCTTCTGGCTCGCCTCGCTTGGCGTGAAGAAGGACGAGAAGATCGCCACGGCGTACAAGAGGCTCTGAAGATGCGCATCGTCTTTTCGACCGGCGACATCCACGGCATTGGCCCGGAGATCATCCTGAAAAGCGTGCTCGCGCTTCTCTCGGGAGAGGATTGCTACGTGGCCGCCGGATCGTTCAAAGCGCTTGAATTTTACCGCGACCTGCTTGGCCTGCCGGTGGAGCTGCGCCGGATCGACGCGCCGGAGGCCATCGCGACGATCTCGCCGGAGCCGGGCGTGCTGCATGTGCTCAGCGTTGCCGAGCCGGAGTCGATCCACCCCGGCACGCTCTTGGCAAGCGCGGGCGAGATCGCGATGCGTTCGCTCGAAACCGCCGCCACGCTCTGCCGCGACGGCATCTGCGATGCGCTTGTCACCGCGCCGATTCACAAGGAGGCGATTGCGCTGGCCGGATACCGCAACACCGGCCACACCGATTTTCTCGCTGACTTTTTCGGCGTCACCTCGCAAATCATGCTTTTCGTCGATCCCGTCTCGGGCCTGAAAGTGGCGCTGGCGACGATTCACGAGCCGCTCTCGAAGGTGCCGGAGCTGGTGCGGTCGATGAATCTGGACAGCTTTTTCGCCTCTCTCGCGGGATCGATGCGGCGCGACTTCCGGCTCGACT
Organism: Chlorobaculum sp.; assembly: GCA_013334655.1. Taxonomy (GTDB): domain Bacteria; phylum Bacteroidota; class Chlorobiia; order Chlorobiales; family Chlorobiaceae; genus Chlorobaculum. Next base: position 11,096 of record JAAXXD010000056.1, read on the forward strand.
CGCCGAAGATCGCCGTGCTTGGCCTGAACCCGCACGCCTCGGACGGCGGCGTCATGGGCGACGAAGAGGCCACGGTGATCCGTCCGGCAATCGAGCGGCTCGCGGGCGCGATGCGGATCGACGGCCCCTTTCCGGCGGACGGCTTTTTCGGCGCGAAACGCTACCGTAGCTACGACCTCATCGTCGCCATGTACCACGACCAGGGGCTGCTTCCCTTCAAGGTGCTCGCGTTTGATACGGGCATCAACGTCACGCTCGGCCTGCCCATCGTGCGCACCTCACCCGACCATGGCACCGGCTTCGACCAGGCGGGCAAAGGCACGGCCTCTGAACGCAGTTTTCTCGAAGCCGCGCAGCTCGCGGCCACCATCGCAAGGAACAGAACGCAAACAACTTAGAGACCCATGATCGCCTTCGTCAACGCAGATATCGACCTCAACAGGAAACCGATTTTCAGGAACCTGAACTTCACCATCCAGCCGGGAGAGCTGGTCTACATCGTGGGCCGGAGCGGCAGCGGCAAAACCACGCTGCTCAAGTCGCTCTACATGGAGACGAGGCCGGTGAAGGGCGAAATCGTCGTCCACGGCTACAGCTCGCGGAAGATCAGAAAGGGCAAAATCGCCATGCTCCGGCGCAAGCTCGGCATCGTTTTTCAGGATTTCCGCTTGCTCGAAGACCGCAACGTTTACGAAAATCTCGCCTTCGTGCTCACGGTGACGGGCACGAAACACTCGCTCATCAAGGATAAAGTGATGACCGCCCTGAAAGAGGTCGGCCTCGAACACGCCGCGAAGGAGATGCCGCAGAACCTCTCCGGCGGCGAGCAGCAGCGCGTCGTGATCGCCCGCGCGCTGGTCGGCGACCCGGTGGCCATCATCGCCGACGAGCCGACGGGCAACCTCGATCCCGATACCTCAATCGAAATTCTGGAGTACCTCAAAAAGATCAACGCCAAAGGGATCAGCGTTATCATCGGCACGCACGACTACGAGCTGGTGCGCCACCACCCCTCGCGCACGCTCATGATCAGCGACAAAAACCTCGACGAATGCACCATCGAACCCGCCCCCACCGGCTGGCGACCAGTACCGAAGCAGACGGAGCAGTTGAAATCTGACGCAGAGATTTCTTGAGTTCAAACCATAGCTGAATCGAAACTCGCTCATTCACCCGTTTCCGGCGATGTCTTCGTCCCAAAGGTCGGGGCGCTCGGCGATGAAGGTGTCCATAAGGCTTCGGCAGCCTTCGTCGTCCAGAATCGTGACTTCAACGCCATGCTCGCGCAGGAATCCGGCGTTGCCTTTGAAGTTGCGCTCCTCTCCCACGACGACCCGCCCAATGCCGAACTGGACGATTGTGCCCGCGCACATCATGCAGGGCGAGAGGGTCGTGTAGAGCGTCACGTCGTCGTACCGGGCGCGGCGGCCCGCCTTGCGGATGCAGTCCATCTCGCCGTGAGCGATCGGGTCGCCCTTCTGCACGCGCTGGTTGTGACCGCTGGCAATGACCTGCCCGTTCTCGACCATGACCGCCCCGACCGGCACGCCGCCCTCGGCATAGCTTTTCCTGGCCTGTTCGAGGGCCAGCGCCATGAACTCATTGTCTCTGTTCATCTTATTTGTATTGCTGAGCGATGAAGAAGTACCAGCCGAGCGACGCGGATTTCTTGAAAATCGAGGCCATCTTCTTGCCGTTGAGCGAATAGTTGAAAACACCGTGCTCCTTGCCCATCACTGCTTTGAATGCGTCGCCGAGGCTTTCGTCGCCAACTTCGGCAACGGTTTTGAACATCCGGGCCTGATAGCGGTGCAGAACGATTTTGGTATTGGCATCCAGCGCGTAGAAGTAAGCGTTCTCCGGCAGCGTCATACTCGAATCGACAACTCCGGCAAGCTTGACCACATCGACCGACACGCCAACCGCCGCGACAACCTTGCCATCAGCGATGACCGGTGCGGCCACGATGATCGAGCGCTGCCCCGTCGATTTGCTGATTACCAGCTCACCGAGCACCTCCTGCCCGGCAACGAGTTTCGGGAAATAGGCGCGATCCCTGAGATTCTGATCGGTGAGACCGCCTTTCGCGGTGGAGTAGTAGCTGCCGTCGGGCATCATGAACCACACGGTAGCATCGGTCGGCAGATCCTGACTGAAGCGGTCGAGCAATGGCTTGACCTCGTCCCATTTGACTGACCTGGCCTCCGCTGAAGCGGCAATCGTTTTTTCCGTGCGAAGAATGCCCGTGAGATGATCCTCGACCATCCCCGTGAAAGCGCCAAGCGTGACCTCCGGCTCCAGCCTGACCGAAGCCGTTTTCGCCTCCGCGCGAACCGTGAGCAGACACAGCACCAACGCGGCGGACATCAAGATTGAAATGAATTTGGACATGTGAGACCTCCTTCTTGGTTGTTTGAGAAACACCATGAACTACAGGACCTCCAGAAGCGCAGAAGCCAGCAAATACGTCACGCAAGCAGCGACGCCGACTTCTATTTTTTAAAGTTCACAATATTCAGAACAAGAAGCAAGGAAAGAAATCGGAAGAAGAGGTCGGAGCACCACTGAATGCAGTGACGATATGGGGTAAATTTTATGGTGCTGTGAACGTCACCGACCCGCCTGATTGCGACAAGTCCATCAGCTCCTTGTGCGAGAGCGGCGTGACGGTTCCCGTTTCGAGTTCCTCGTCTCTTTTTATGGCCAAACTGATTGATTCTTCATCAGTTACGTCTGAGGATACGAGGTATGGGTCTTCCAGACTTTCCCAGATGGTTTCGGCAAGAATGGCGCGGCTTTTGGGGTCGAGCTTGAGCGCTTCACTTGCAAGCTGGTCGATGTTCATATCGGTTCAGGTTTGAGTTCAGGCCGGGAGCCTCGTCGATGCATTCGTATCGGCGTCAGCGAATAATAAGCAAAAGAACCAAATTCAAGGCAGATCGGGATAACGTACGTCGGCGGTGACACTTCCCCGTTTTTGCGAGGAGCGTAGCGACGTGGCAATCCCGACTTGTCGGGAATCAGCGAAATCAGTAACGATGGATCGCCACGTCCCGACAGGTCGGGACTCGCGATGACGAGTGCTCGTTATTCGATGATTGGTTGCGTGGTGAGATCGATTTTTCAGAGTACCCCGAGAAAGGGCCTGTGTTCGCGCCACTCAAAGAGCCGGGCATTTTCAGAAAAGCTTTTATCGAAGGCGGAACGATCGCTTGGCCCAACGGAGCGGATATCGCTCCCGAATCTTTCTACGAAAAACTCCTGCAAAAAGAACAAAAACGGGAATGTGTGGTAAATCAATAAATTGTGTGTTTTCGTGGGATCGCCGAAGGATCGACAAAGGAAGTATGGCAATGGATCAACGTTTCGGAACCGCTGAAAACATCAATCAGGCGCTCACTCCGACAACGCTCGGCTGACGGCTTCCGGTTCGCGGGCAATGACAGTCAGCAACACTCGCGCCGAGCGTTCTGGTTTGCGGCGTTTCTGCTCCCAATCCTGCACGGTACGAATATCGAACCCGAAACGCAAGGAAAACTCAGCTTGCGTCAATCCGAGACTCTTGCGGATCGCCTTCACATCCACCTCTTCCGGCACATGCGCGACAAAGCCTTCCGTTGCTTCGCCACGGGCATAGGCAAGCGCTTGCCGCGCCGAATTGATCAGTTTA
>JAAXXD010000057.1 GCA_013334655.1 Chlorobaculum sp.
CTTCATCCGCGGCGGTCACCAGGAGCGGGGCCGCCGGGCGGGCACAGAGAATACCCTCGGCATCATGGGCCTCGCGATGGCGGTCGATATGCGCAATGCCGAGATGGAGGCCGAGGCGGAGCGGCTGCTCGGATTCCGCGAGATGCTGCGCAAGGGAATAGCGGATCGCATCGACGAGGCGCTGTTCAACGGTCATCCGGTCGATTCGGTGCCGAACACGCTCAACGTCTCCTTCCCCGGCGCGGAGGGGGAGTCGATTTTACTCTATCTCGATCTCGCCGGTATCGCGGTGTCCACCGGCTCGGCCTGCGCGTCCGGCTCGCTCGATCCGTCGCATGTGCTGCTCGCTACCGGCGTCGATGCCGAACGTGCGCACGGCTCGATCCGCATCAGCATGGGCCGCACGACCACCGTCGAGGAGGTCGAATATCTTCTTGACGTCCTGCCGGGCGTCATCGAAAGAATCAGAAACATGTCAACTGCATATATCAAAGCATAAAAGGAGATACCAATGCTTCAGTCAGGCGAATGGGCATATACCGAAAAACTCAAGGAGCATTTCGAAAGTCCGAAAAATATTCTTCAGGGCACCGACACCAGCGACTTCGACGGCGTCGGCATGGAGGGCAACCTCCAGTGCGGCGACCAGATGATGGTGGCCATCAAGGTGGATAAGGAGAAAGAGGTGATAAGCGACTGTAAGTGGAAGACTTACGGCTGCGCCAGCGCCATCGCCAGCACCTCGATCCTCTCCGAAATGGTTAAGGGGATGACCCTCGACCAGGCGTTCGACATCTCGCCGAAAGAGGTTGCCAAGGAGCTTGGTGGTCTGCCGGAGAACAAGATTCACTGCTCGGTGCTGGGCGACAAGGCGCTCAGGGCGGCGATCAACGATTTCTTCATCCGCAACGGCATGAGCGACCGCGTCAAGAAAGTCCAGGCCCGCACGGTGTGTCAGTGCATGAACGTGACCGATCACGACATCGAGGAGGCGGTGCTCGAAGGCGCGCGCACCTTCTACGAGCTACAGGAGCACACCAAGATCAGCACGGTCTGCGGCCTGTGCAAGGAGGATGCCGAAAGCGAACTTCAGAAGTATATCCACCTCCATTTCGGGGCCTGACAGTTTCAGGCGGAGGAATTTCAGTTCAAGGGAAGGAAGCGGCAGGGCGCGCCTCGTGACGACTCCGGTTCGCCGGATGATTCACGGGGACGCGCCTTGCTCCGTTTGTGGAGGGGGAGGTTGAGGATTGTTGTCCAGAGGCCATAAATTGCGATAAAATTTGGAAACAGAGTCTGTCATTCTGAACGAAGTGAAGAATCCAGTTCTCCCAGATCAGCAATAAGTTAAATATCTATATTGCTTTACGTGGATTTTCTGGATTCTTCGCCCGGCTGCGCCGGACTCAGAATGACAAAAAAAGGGCGACGACTTCAGGGTTTTTGCTCCTTTACTTGCCGAAGCGATAACCATGTTCGCTATCGATTTCGATTTTAAACCTCAGAGTCGTCAGCCTCGCCATACAATTTCATGACCAGCATGTCACAATCATTTTACATCCACACCTTCGGCTGCCAGATGAACCAGGCGGACACGGAGATCGTCACGGCGCTTCTCGTCGGGGAGGGATTCGTCCCCGCTGCGGACGAGGCCGCCGCCGACATCGTGCTGCTCAACTCCTGCGCGGTGCGGGAGAATGCGGAGGAGCGGCTTGGCAATATCCTCACGCAGCTCAAGGGGCGAAAGCGGCGGCGAAAGGAGCTGATTATCGGCGTGCTTGGTTGCGTGCCTCAGTTCGAGCGGGAGCGGATGTTCAGCGACTATCCCTTCGTCGATTTCATCGTCGGGCCGGACAACTATCGCGAATTGCCTGGCATAATCGCCAACTCGCGGGAACAGAAGCGTCTCGCCCGCCTCGATTACGATCAGCAGGAGACCTACGCAGGCATCGATCCCGTCCGAACGGGCACGATCAGCGCCTTCCTGCCGGTGATGCGCGGCTGCAACAATCACTGCGCTTTCTGCGTGGTGCCGGTGACGCGAGGGCGCGAGCGGAGCGTCGGCTTCGAGCGCGTGGTGGCGGAGGTCGCGGCGCTCGCGGCGGCGGGGTTCCGCGAGGTGACGCTGCTTGGCCAGAACGTCAACTCGTGGCACGACGCCGAAAAGAGACTCGATTTCGCCGGATTGCTCGAAGGCGTCAGCATCGCTGCGCCGCAGATGCGCATCCGCTTCACCACCTCGCATCCAAAGGACATCTCCGAATCGCTCGTCAAGGTTATCGCCGCGAGAGCGAACATCTGCAACCACATCCATCTTCCCGTCCAGTCGGGATCGTCGCGGATGCTCGACCTCATGAAGCGCGGCCACACGCGGGAGGAGTACCTCGACCGGATCGCCATGATCCGCCGCCACATTCCCGATGCGGCCATCACCACCGACCTGATCGCCGGATTCTGCACCGAGACGGAGGAGGAGCATCAACAGACCCTGTCGCTCATGGAGGAGGTGGGCTTCGACTCGTCGTTCATGTTCCACTACTCGGTGCGTCCCGGTACCTGGGCGGCGCGGAACCTGCCGGACGACGTGCCCGAGGCGGTCAAGAAGCGGCGGCTCCAGGAGATCATCGATTTGCAGAACAGCATATCGCGCGAAAAGTATCAGGGAGATATTGGCCAGACCGTCGAAGTGCTCGCAGAAAGCGAGAGCAAGCGCTCGTCGTCGCAGCTCATGGGCCGGACGATGACCAACCGCGCCGTGGTCTTCAGCCGGGGCGAATGCAATCCGGGCGACACGCTGCTGGTGAAAATCACCGGCGCGACCTCGGCCACACTCACCGGCGAGGCGGTATAGTAACCCAACCAGGGAAATCTCTGAACGGGACGGATGTAACTTCAGTCATAATTGTTCCCGATATGATGTTATTATTTCGGCAGGATTCGTAAATTCGCCTTACATACTCGGGCGCTTCATCGTGCGAACTATCCCCTCGCCGGAAGCCCATCGCAGTCAATTTCAACCGGACGGTCGCCGTTTTCACCACTTCACCCATCATGGCAGCAGCAAGCAACGGATTTCTCGATAAAGTAAAAGCCCATCTCGAAATTCTCGATCCGGTCACCTGGATCAGCGTCTTTCCCTGCCTTGCCGGTGGCGTCATGGCTTCGGGCGCGATGCAAGCAACCCCCCAGGACTATTTCAAACTTACCGCTCTCTTTTTGCTTTACGGCCCGCTCGGCACCGGTTTCAGCCAGTCAGTGAACGACTACTACGATCTCGAACTTGACCGGGTCAACGAGCCGACCCGCCCGATTCCGTCGGGCAGGCTTTCCGAGAAGGAGGCGATCTGGAACTGGAGCATCGTGCTCGTCATCGCCGTGGTGCTGAGCAGCTTGATCGGCATGGACATCGGCGGCGAGCGCGGCATGCTTTTCGTCGGTTCGCTTCTGGCGGGTCTCGTGGTCGGCTACCTCTACTCCGCGCCGCCCTTCAAGCTCAAGAAGAACATCTTCTTTTCCGGCCCGGCGGTGGGCTTCTCCTACGGCTTCATCACCTATCTGTCGGCCAACGCGCTCTTCAGCGAGATTCGCCCGGAGGTGCTCTGGCTGGCGGGTCTCAACTTCTTCATGGCGATCGCGCTGATTGTCATGAACGACTTCAAGTCGAAGGAGGGCGACGCCAAGGGGGGCATGAAATCCCTGACGGTGCTGATCGGCTCGAAGAACACCTTCCTCGTGGCCTTCATCATCATCGACCTCGTCTTCGCGGTTTTCGCCTGGCGCGCCTGGACCTGGGGCTTCACCACGCTGATGTACTGCATCGTCGCAGGACTCGTGCTCAATATCATCATCCAGATTCCGATCTACCGCGATCCCAAATCGGGAATCACCCTCGTGCAGCACGCGGTGGATGACGGTTTCGGCAACGCCATCGGCAAGAGCGAGGTGCAGGAGCACAACGCATTTCTGCGGTTTCAGGTGGTCAACAACATTCTGTTCCTCACCAATCAGATGTTTGCCGCCGCGCTGGTCGGCATTAAATACATGCATCACTGATCTTTTGTGACAACCGGGGCGGCTGCCGTTTCCGCCCCTCTGTTTCGATGAATACCGGACGCACGACGATGACGATGATTTGCCCGAACATCCCTGTTTCAGCTCATCTTCAAACATAACCTTCACTTTACGGAGGCGTCATGACAGCCGTGGATTCGACCTTTTTCGACCTGCCAGTGGTGTGGCACAATGTTCTGGTCATGCTGCTCACCTTCGTCTATGTCTTCAGCGTGCCGCCGCTGATGGACTGGCTCGTGACCAACCACGGCCTGCCGCGCGACATCAGCCGCAAGATCACCCACATCTGCGCGGGTTCGGTCATTATTTTTCTGCCTCTGTTCCACGATTGCGAGTGGTCGCGCTACCTGAACATCACGGTGTTCGCCGTCTGGACGATTCTTTTGATCCAGAAGGGGTTGTTCGCCGCCGATGACGACCAGGCGGTCAAGACCATGACCCGCACCGGCGACAAGCGTGAGTTGCTCAAGGGCACGCTCTATTTCGTGATCGTGGCCATGATCTGCGGCACGATTTTCTACAAGCAGCTTCCCGGCGTGCTCGCCATGGCCATGCTTGGCTGGGGCGACGGTCTGGCTCCGATTATTGGCACCCGCATGGGCAAGATGAAGTACAAGGTGCTCTCTGACAAGAGCGTCGAGGGGAGCATCGCCTTCCTGGCGGGCAGTCTGCTCGCCGGTTTGTTCTTCGTCTGGCTGATCATCCCGGAAGCTTACGATCCCGTGAAAATCACCATCATCGCTGTCGCCGCCACTATCGTCGAGGGAGTCAGCCCGAAAGAGGTTGACAATATTCTCATTCCTGTGACGGTTATCGCGCTGTCGCTGGCGCTCTGAACCTGTTGACTCGACCTGATGCCTCGACTCTATTTTCTCAGCGATCTGCATATCGGCCTGCAAGAGCCTCTGGCGGAACAGGAAAAATTCGAGCGCCTCGAAACCCTTTTTTCGATCATCCGCAACGATGGCGGATCGCTCTATCTTCTCGGCGACATTCTCGACTACTGGATGGAGTTCCGGCACGTGATTCCCAAGGGCTTCACCCGCTTCTTCTGTATGCTCTCGGGGCTTGTGCGGAGCGGCGTCGAGGTGACCTGGTTCGCGGGCAATCACGACTTCTGGCTCGGCACTTTTTTCGACGACGAGCTGGGCGTCAAAACCTGCTACGGACTGCAGGAGGTGCGTCACGACGGCAAGCTCTTTTTACTGGCGCACGGCGACGGCCTCGGCGAGGGCGATCTCGGCTACAAGCTCTTCGCCCGCTTCGTGCGGAATCGCTTCAATCTCGGCCTCCTGACGGCGTTTCACTCCGACCTCGCCACGGCGCTCATGAAGCGCTTCTCTCTCCTCAGCCGCAAGCACAAAAAGGTCGATATGACGACCGAACCGATGCGGCTCCTCGATTTTGCCACCTCGTTGGCTCAAACTCGCGAATTTGATTATTTTGTCTGCGGCCATAACCATTCAGAGCGTGTGCAGGTGGTGCATGAATCGGGCAGCACCTACGTCAATCTCGGTTCCTGGATCGAAGGGCGGTATCAATACGGCGTGTACGAACAGGGGCAATTCCGGCTCGAAAAGCTTTAAGTCAACTATCATATTCACAGGAAATGAGTAATAGCAACAAGGTTCTCAAACTGGGTCTGCCCAAAGGCAGCCTTCAGGATTCCACTCTCGAACTCTTCGCCAACGCAGGTTTTCACTTCTCCGTACAAAGCCGCTCCTATTTTCCCTCCATCGACGACGACGAGCTTGAGGCGATCCTGATCCGTGCGCAGGAGATGGCGCGTTACGTCGCGCAGGGGGCGTTCGACGCCGGTTTGACCGGCAAGGACTGGATCATCGAGACCGACTCCGATGTGATCGAGGTGGCCGATCTGGTCTACTCGAAAGCCTCGATGAGGCCTGTGCGCTGGGTGCTCGCCGTGCCGGAAAGCTCGCCGATCAAGTCGGTCAAAGACCTGGAAGGCAAGCATATCTCGACCGAGGTGGTGAACATCACGAAGAAATATCTGGCCGAGAATGGCGTGAACGCATCGGTCGAGTTCAGCTGGGGCGCGACCGAGGTCAAGCCGCCGGAGCTGGCCGACGCCATCGTCGAGGTGACGGAGACCGGCTCGTCGCTGCGGGCCAACAAGCTGCGGATCGTTGAGACGGTGCTTCAGTCCAATACCAAACTCATCGCCAACAAGGCGGCGTGGGAAGACCCGTGGAAGCGCGAGAAGATCGAGAACATGGCCATGCTGCTGCAAGGCGCGATCAACGCGCAGGGCAAGGTGGGCCTCAAGATGAACGCCCCGAAAGCTGCTCTCGATGCGATTATGAGTGGTATTCCCGCCCTTCGCCAGCCGACCGTTTCCGATCTGGCCGACAAGGAGTGGGTGGCGCTCGAAGTGATCGTATCCGAAAAGATCGTGCGCACGCTTATACCCGAGCTGAAACGCGCCGGCGCCGAGGGGATTTTCGAGTACAATATCAACAAGCTGATAGACTAAAGGACAGAAAGGACTTCTGGGACGGCAGGGACGGAAAAAATGGACGGGAAACTGCGGTTCCGGTGTCATTGAAAATCAGTTGAATTTCATGAGGCTGTCTCAGGGGCAAAACCGGGACAGCCTCTTTGTTTCGGTGCCTTTTAATTTTGGGTTTCCCGGGAGCGCCATGCTCCAGCTTGGCATCTTTTTTTACCATGATCTTTTATCAACTTTTCATCCTCGGTTCGCTGCTGGTTTTTCTTGGCATTGTGCTGAAGAACCTTGGTGATCTGCCGCGTCTTCCGTTCGTTTCGGGCGATGGCTCGTTCGTGCCGAAGGTGTCGCTTCTGGTGCCTGCCCGGAATGAGGAGCTAAATATCGAGGCTTGCGTCTCTTCGCTGCTCGCCCAGCGCTATGCCGACTTCGAGGTGATCGCGCTTGACGATCACTCTAGCGACGGCACGCTCGATGCGCTTCGCCGGATCGCCGCCACGCCGTCCGGCGCGAGGCTGAGCATTCTCGAAGGGCGCGAGCTGCCCGCCGGATGGCATGGCAAGGCGTGGGCCTGCCAGCAGCTCGGCGAAGCGGCGTCGGGCGAGCTGCTGCTCTTTACCGACGCCGACACGCGCCACCAACCCGACGCACTGCCGCGAGCGGTCGAGGCGATGCAGCGCTCCGGCGCGGGGATGCTCTCGCTCACTCCGGCGCAACAGATGCAAAGCTTCTGGGAGAAGCTCATCGTGCCGCTGGTCTATCACATCCTCTTCAGCTATTTGCCTATCGTAATGGTCTCGAAAAGCGCCTCTCCGGCTTTCTGTTACGCCATCGGCCAGTTCATTCTCTTCCGGCGCGAGGTTTATGAGCGGATTGGCGGGCATCGTTCGGTGTGCGACAACATCGTAGAGGATGTCTGGCTCTGCAAGGCGGTCAAGCGTTCTGGCGGAAAGGTCGCGGCTTTCAATGGAGCCGACGTGGTGAGCTGCCGCATGTACCGGGGGTTCGGCGAGCTATGGCAAGGTTTTTCCAAGAATCTCTTCGCCGGTCTCGGCAACAGCGTTCCGGGCTTCGTGGCGCTGATGGCGCTTGTCGTGCTTTTCTACCTCGCGCCGTATGGCTTTCTCGCCTCGTCGGCGCTGCACGGCGAGCGCTCGCTCGTCTCGTTCTGGCTGCCAGCGGCGCAGATCGGCGTGGCGCTCTTGATCCGCATCATCATCGCCCTGAAGTTCCGCCAGCCGCTCTGGTCGGCGCTGCTGCACGCATTATCGCAGGTGATGCTGATGCTTATCGCCTTCAACTCGTTCCGCCTGACCGTCTTCGGCAAAGGGCCGGAGTGGAAGGGGCGAAACTACCCAAAATCCGGTCAAGGCCGCTGACGACGCGGCGCGTTCGACGGTGGGTGATCCGAAGAAAATTTTTTAAATTAGCGGACAATTTTTTCAGGCGTTTTCCGGCATCGTCGTGCCGCCGCCCGGCAACCATCAAACGAAAACAGACTCATGAGTTTCCTATCGAAGATATTCGGCAAAAAAGAGGTGGAACTGAAACGGCCTCAGGTTCGTGAAGACGCGGCGCTGATCAAAACCATCACCGGTCACGAAGACCGCGTGCTTGGCGTGCGCTTCAGCCCCGACGGCAAGAAACTCGTCAGCGGCAGTTTCGACGAAAAGGTGAAGTTGTGGAATATCGAGACCGGCAATGCGATTTACACCATGTCGGGCCATACCACCTGGGTCAAGTGCGTGGATTACAGCCCCAAGGGCGACAAGGTCGCCAGCGGCAGCATCGACAGCACCGTGCGCATCTGGGATGTGGTGACCGGCAAGTGCCTGCACGTCTGCAAGGGGCATGACACCGAGGTGCGCATGATCGCCTTCAGCCCCGACGGCAAAGTGGTGGCGAGCTGCTCGCGCGACACTACCATCAAGTTCTGGGACGTCGAAACTGGCGCTGAGCTGAAAACGCTCTTCGGCCACAAGTCCTACATCGAGTGCATCGCTTTCAGCGCTGATGGCAAAAAGCTGGTCAGTTGCGGCGAGGAGCCGGTGGTGAAAATCTGGGATATCGAAACCGGCAAGAATATCGCCAACTACCCGACCGGCGATACCCTCTCGCACTTCGTCTCATTCAGCCCGGATGGCAGCAAGATCGCGCTGTGCGGACGCGACGCCAAGGTGAAGGTGCTCGACGCGGCCACCGGCCAGATGCTCAAGGTGCTCGAAGGGCACGAAGATGGCGTCCGCAGCCTCTGCTTCAATCCCGCAGGTACGCTCATCGCCAGCGCCGCCAACGACGAGTCGGTCAGGCTCTGGGACGTCGCCAAGGGCACGCTCGTGCACACCTACCGTGGTCACACGCACGAAGTGCAGTCGGTCGCCTTCTCGCCGGACGGCAAGGTGATCGCCAGCGGCAGCGACGACTTCAAAATCAAGCTCTGGGGCGTCGTATAAAGCCAACATAAAATGGTTAAAAAAAGAAAGGCCGCACTCACCATGCGGCCTTTGCTTTTTCCATAGTGTCCATCAGTGTCCATAGTGTCCATCAGCGTCCATCAGTGTCCATCAGTGTCCATACCCGTCCATTTCTTACATTCACCCGTCGTTGCCGATGGCGTTGGTTGGGCAAGCCTCGATCTGTTCGCGGCAGAGGGCGATATCAGCCTCCGATTCAGGTTGCTGCGCCACGTAGGCGTACCCCTCCTCATCTTCGGCGAAGAAGTCCGGGGCGGCGTTGTAGCAGATGGTGCAGCCATTGCAACCCTGTCCGTCAGGATCTTCCGGGCTGGTAACATAGAACGGGCCAGGCGCATTTGCCTGATGTTTCAGTTCGTTGTTGGCCATTGCTGTGTTCCTCCTGTTAGAATCAGGTGAATGCCGTCAGCAAAAACCGGCATGATATATAGAGATGCATATATATGACGCTACGGATGCGCAAAGAGTTCCACACGTGAGGGTTACTGCCGGAACTGCTTTTTTGCCGTTGTCTCGTGAGCTTCGTTTGGTTAATATATCCGACGCGCACGCGGTACGGCTGACAGCTTCGTTTCGTGCCCGCTCCCCGAACTTCGGTCATAACCAGAACTCTCTATGGGCGTCATCCTTCTCGATATTGGCAATGTGGTGGTCAATGTTGACTTCATGCCGTTCTGCCGGACGCTTTCTCGCAATGGCGAAGCGGGCGCGGCGGCGATCATGGAGCGCTATTGCCAGGGTGATCTCAAGGATCGTCACGATACCGGCTGGATCGGCCCGAACGAATATCTCGGCATGATCGCCGCCGATCCGCTCACGCTCGACTTGCCGCTCGACCGGTTGCGGCTCGCGTGGCAGGATATTTTTACGCCAATATCGGGTTGCGCCGACGCTCTTGAAACGTTGAGACGGCAACATGAGTTGTGGATCATGAGCGACACCGATCCGCTTCATTTCGCCTTTCTGATCGACCGCTTTCCGGTGCTGAGAAGCATGGATCGCTATCTTCTCTCCTATGAGCACGGCTGGCTGAAGCGTTCGCCTGAAGCGTTCCGGTATGTGCTCGATTCGTCCGGCCTCGATGCTTCCAGCTTTCTCCTGATCGACGATCGCGAGGTCAACACCCGCTCGTGCGCCGAGGAAGGCATCGAAAGCATTCTTTTCCGAAACTGGGCTGAAGCGCTCGCTTCCCCGGCGCTGACGGCTTTTTCACATCACTCAATCGATGAGGAGGTTTCACGATGATCAAGATTGCCAGAGGGGTTTGCGTTGACGAGGATCAGATCGAAATCACTACCATGCGCGCGCAGGGGGCGGGTGGGCAGAATGTCAACTCGGTCGAGACGGCGGTGCATCTGCGCTTCGATATTGGCGCTTCGACGCTCCCGTCGGAGCTGAAAGCGCGACTCATGCAGCTCCATGACCGCCGGATCACGCGCGAAGGGGTGATCGTGCTCCGCGCCCAGCGCTACCGGACGCAGGAGCGGAACCGGCAGGATGCCATGGAGCGCTTTCAGGGAATCCTGACCAAGGCGCTGGTCGAGCAAAAGGTGCGCAAACCCACCAAACCGCCGAAAAGCGCTGCGGAACATCGTCTTGAAGAGAAGGCGAAAAGAGCCGAACTCAAGGAGTCCCGAAAAGAGGTGAACGAGGAGGGGTGAGGCGAGACGTCTCCGTTGATGTCGCGACGGAAACGGAGAAGCTCCTGGAATGCAGATGAATCGCATTCCAGGAGCTTTTTTCGTAATGCGCGGCGCTTCGGCTCAGAGCATCGGATCGGCCTGTCTGCCCGCGTCGGCCACGATGACCGCCGTCTGACTGCCGAGCCTGTCGTGATAGGTTCGCGTCGTGGCCATGAACCGGCGCAGTTCGGCGGAAGAGAGCGACTTTCGTTCGGTGTTCTGCTTCAGCGCGACCAGCGGATTTTGCGGATGACCGTTCCTGATGATCCTGAAATCGAGGTGCGGGCCGGTCGAGCGTCCGGTCGAACCGACATAGCCGATGAGGTCGCCCTGCTTGACGATTTTACCGTAACGGCAGTTTGGAGCGTAACGGCTCAGGTGCATGTACATCGTGTGGAGTCCTCCGGCGTGCGCGATGGTGACCAGGTTGCCCGTGCCGTTCTCGCATCCCCGGAATGTGACGCGCCCGTCAGCTACGGCCCTGACCGGCGTACCGGTTGGCGCGACCAGATCAACGCCGCCGTGGAACTGGTGTTGGCCGGTGATCGGATGGACGCGATAGCCGAACCCGCTCGAAACGCGGCTGAAGCGGCATGGCTGGATAAACATGGTTCGCCCCTGCGCCATGGTGCGTCCTTTTTCGTCGTAGTACGCCGTGTCGCCTGTGGCATTGGTGAACTGGTAGGCGTTGAAGTTCCGCCCATTCGAGCTGATTTCGACGGCAAGCACCTCGCCCGTACCGATGAATTGCTTGCTGTTCCACTGCTCCTGGAACAGAATCCGGTAGGTCGCTCCGGCCTTGATCTCTTTTCTGAAATCGAGTCTGGAGGAGAGAATTTTATTGATTTTTGGATTGAGCGACTCGCGGCTCCGGCTGCGCAACTCGGCTGCCAGCGAGGTGTGGACCGTGCCTTCGAGGGTGGCGATGCGGGTATCGTAGTCGATGACCTCCCGGAGGGCGCTCATCTTGCCGCTCTCTTCATCCTTGACCAGAAGAATCGTTTCATAGGGAGTCGGTTGAAAAGAGAAGCGGATGAACTTTCCGCCTGCGCCAGTTTCCATATTGTAGGTTTTGCCGACATTCAGCTCCTTGAGCGCCTGGCTTCCCCTGAGTTGCGCGGCCAGTTGCTGGACTTCGTAAGGCGTCAGCCCGGCGGTGGTGAGGATGGTGTAGAGCGATTCGCCTTTTCGGAAGGTTCTCTTTTCGATCCGGTGAGATGGATCGTTTTCGCCCTCGTTGAGCGTTACCTTGTCAGATTCGTCATTGAGACCGAGCTCGTCTTCACTGGCAAGCCCGACCGATTTGAAGAGCGCGTGTACTGGCGAAGCTGACCCCTGTTCGGATGAACTCTGCCGGGATGTGGCTATAAGAAGCAAACTGCCTGAAAAGAAACCGAATGAAAACAGGAGGACAAAAAGAAATGTCTGCGATGAAATACGGGCGCGGGAGAGCTTTCGGAACAGGGCCGAACGCCGTATCTTCGACAGATAAAGGTGAAATTTTGGCTGTGACATAGTTGCTGCATTGATTCACAAAACACGAAGAGTGGAGCACCTCGCATAAACCTTTATCTTGCATGTTATAAAAAAAGGGTTGTAAAGAAAAATGCACTACTTTTTCGATACGTTATATTCGCGCGAATCTGAGGAAAAAGTTCTCTTTTTGTGGGATTATTTTCCTGAAGTCGCCATCCAGCTTTAATTTTCTTCATCGTTGAACCACGGCAAACCGTTGCGCCGGAGGTCATTTTCGCCGCTGCCGCCGTGCTCTGCCGCCGTGTTTTTTCATCATCAAACCATTGACTTCGCCATGTTTGCAACTAACGAAAACCGTCTTGTCGAAATCCTGCTCCAGTGCCAGCCCGGTCAGCCCCGCACTCGCGGCACCTGGGAGGTCGATCACCAGGGCGCGCCCTTCATTCTGCCCTCCATCGGCGGCATCACGCTCAACCTCCAGGTCGGCGACTCGGCCTTCGGCTGGGAGGGCGACCACATTGAGCCGGGCGTGAGCTGCACCGCCGATACGCACAAGCCTTACGAGCACCCCAACGTCACCGTGCAGATGCTGAGCTGCGTGGGCAACACGGCCACCATCGTCTCCGGCGAAGCCAAGGGCGAGAGCGGCGTGGTGATCGGCCATCACGGTGGCTCGGAGCACATCATCGTCGATTTTCCGCGTGAAATCAAGGAGAAGATGGCCTATGGCGATACCATCATGGTGCGCTCGAAAGGGCAGGGCCTCAAGCTGACCGACTTCCCGCAGATTTCGCTTTTCAACCTCGACCCGGCGCTACTCGCCAAGATGAAGATCGTGGTCGCCGGGGATGGCGTGCTCGAAGTGCCGGTGACGACGGTGGTTCCGGCGTACTGCATGGGTTCTGGCATCGGCTCGGCGCACGTGGCCAAAGGCGACTACGATATCGTCACCAGCGACCCCGACGCCGTGCGCGAGTTCGGCCTCGACCGCATCCGCTTTGGCGACTTCGTGGCGCTGCTCGACCAGGACAACCGCTACGGACGCGCTTACCGCAAGGGAGCCGTCACCATCGGCGTCGTTGTGCACAGCGACTGCCGAGAAGCCGGCCACGGCCCTGGCGTCACCACCATCATGACCTGCGCCAACCCCGCTATCCGCCCGGTCATCGACCCGAAAGCCAACATCGCCGATTTGCTCGGAATAGGCACGAGGTTGTGAATTGTTGAGTCTGAAATGCCCTGTCCCGATTTGCCGGGACGGGGTAATCAGGTCGGAGGGGGGCTTGTGGACTTATTTTTTTTCGAGGCTTCCACAGCAAGTATTATGCCTGCGCCTATCAGGGCGACCGTTGATGGCTCAGGTACCGAGGCCGGATCACCTGCTTTGATTTGTACAGCGTTGACTACTGCGTACGGATATCCCGTTAGAGCTGAATAATTTACTGAAATATACGGATAAGGTCGAATAAGTCGTTATCGCCAGATAATTTACGTTATTAACGTATCCGATTGTTGAGGTATTGGTTGTAAGTATGCCTGCGAGTTGATCTTGATTTGTACCAGTCGGGTGAGCTACTCCCCAATGATAGGACAGCTATTTGAGGAAAATAAGTTTGTTCATGCGGCCACCGGAGTCTGAGGTTGGCGGTGTACACCATTGCTGGAACCTCGCCATTGAGCGACTTGTGGCGTCGAGCGGTGTTGTAGTCGTCGAACCACGGCTTCAATCCTCTGTGAAGTTCATGACCGTCCGACGGCTGATTAGGATAAATATACTCATATTTGACGCTTCGCCATAACCGTTCGATGAAAACGTTATCGATCGCTCTCCCTTTGCCGTCCAACGAGAACTTCGATTGGTCAATCCTTTAGCACCGCCGTGGTGAAAACCTCGCTGGTGAACTGGCATCCCTGATCGGTGTTGAGAATCTCCGGCGCGCCATGCCGACGCACTGCTTCAAGGAAAACCTCGGGGCACCATTCAGCCTCCATAGTGTTTGAGACCGACCAGTTGAGCAGAAGGCGGCTTTTCAGGTCGATGACCGCAATCAGGTACACAAATCCTTGCGCCATCGGCACATAGGTGATGTCGGTCGCCCAGACCTGGTTGCTGTGCGTCACCTTCAGGCCCCTGAGCAGATACGGATAGACTGTGTGGCCCGGTGTCGGTTTCGAGGTGTTCAGCTTTGGCCCGATGGCTTCGAGTCCCATGAATCGATGGAGCCGACCGCACCCGCTTGAGGTTGATCCCTTTGTCCCTGACCGGCCACTTCCATCAGCCGCATAAGCTCACGGTTCAGCTTCGTGCTCCTTTTCGGCTGGTAATAGAGTCCAGAGCAGTGAAGGGTCAGCAGGTCGCACTACCGCTGGAGGCTGAGGTTCGGATGTGCTTTGTAGATCATGGAACGCCTTTCAGATAAAGAGCTTACGAGTGCAATTTTTTTTGAGCCAATCGACTCCGACCTTGAGTTGACCGATGGTTTTGTAGCGTTGTTCGT
>JAAXXD010000129.1 GCA_013334655.1 Chlorobaculum sp.
CTTGAGCGGTAAACAGCTTTGGGGCGTTTTCGGCAAGGTTTTGTAAACTAAACGATCGACCAACTTGTACAATAAGATTCATCCTGACGTGGTCCTGGATGAGGCTGACGAGGCTCTCGACGAGCCTAATTTTAATAATTTCAATACGTCGCCGGAACCGCCCAGTCCTTACGCCGACCTCGAAAAAAAGTACCGCAAGAACAAGTTCAACAAGGCTCGCACTAACCCCCCGCAAGGTCTTTACGGTACGCACGGCTTGGTCCCGGTCAACGGCGTCAACTGCGCCAAGCCTGCCGGAAAAAAATTTCAGAAGAAGAGAAACAAGCCAGCCGTCGCGCCAAAACCGTTCAAGGCGTCGAACGGAAACAGGAATGCCTGAACCGTCCGTCACTGGATGTTGCTGGCATGTGTTCCTTTTGATGGACCGCAAGGGATTTTCACTTTTCTCCGCTCCATCGAGCTGCAAGCCTGCGAAGGTTGCCCTTTGCCTGCTAAGTTCCTCCACCTGTTCTTATGACCTTTGAAATTCAGGCTCATCGCGGAGCCAGGGCCTTTTATCCGGAAAACACTCTTCAGGCGTTCTGCAAAGCGGCTGATCTCGGCTGCCGAGTGATCGAACTCGATCTCAACGTTTCCCGAGACCTCCGGCTGGTCGTCTCCCACGATCCGTGGGTGAACCTTCCCGATGGCGACGGAACGTCGAAGCGCGATCTCTACGCGATGCATTACGCCGAGATCGCGCGGATCGATTGCGGCGAGCCATCACCCGATTTCCCGCTCCAGCAGCGAGTCGTGGCGGTGCGTCCCGAACTGGCCGAGGTATTCCGCGCGGTGGAAGCGCATCTGCGCGATGCGGGCTGTGCGGGAGCGATGATTTATAATCTCGAAGTGAAGTCGTGGCCCGAGCGGGATGGCGTGGCGCATCCACCGCCGGAGGAGTATGCCGCACTCGTGATCCGGGAGATAGCGGCATCGGGGCTTGAGCACCGTATCCGCCTTCAGTCGTTCGACGCCCGCATCGTCGCCGCGGCAAAACGCATCGCGCCGGAGCTTTGCTACGGGCTGCTCGTCGAGGATCGTGCGGCGTTCGACAGCTTTCCCGCTCGCCCCGGTTTCGTGCCGGAGTATGTGAATCCACGTCTCGATCTTGTCGATGAGGCGCTTGTGTCGTGGCTGCACGGACTTGGCGCGAAGGTGGTGGTCTGGACGGTCAACCGGCCTGACGATATGCTTCGGATGAAACGCATCGGCGCGGATGGACTCATCTCCGATCATCCCGAAATAGCCCTGCATCTGCCGGGACTCGATGGCACCTGAGTTCTGCAACGTCAATGTTTTGAAAGTACGGTGATGATTCGCGTCGCCTCACGGTTCATGGATTCGAGCTTTTCAGCAGAGACATCGCCCGGCGCGTAGAGGGCGTGGTCGATGCCTGAGAGCAGCTCCGTTATGGCCGCTACGGTTTGCGCCTTCACCATCTTTTCCTCCAACTCTTTGCTAAGCTCCTTCAAGGTCAGCCCCGAAGGATTCCTGATGCCGATCTTTTTGATGGCCTCAAACAGCTCGTTTCGCATCGATGCCGGAGTTTTTTTCCTCGTCGACGGCTGAGGCGCGGGTGCGGGCGGTGCCGCGGGCTTCGATGCTTTGACCGTTTCCGGGTTGTTTTGTGTTGTCGCAGGCCGTTGGTGCCGCTTCATGTAGCGGATGTGCAGGCCGAAAATGACTGCCAGAACGGCGACGGCCATGATCACGATGATCGTATTGACGAGAGCGCCCGCCTGTTCAACTTCTTCACGTGGTGGCGCTACGATGGAGTGCGGCGGTGGCGCTGCCATGGCGGCTTGACCGGCAATGACTTTGATCGCGATGGCGTGGGATGCGACAGTTTCGTAACGCCCGGTTTCGGGATCGAAGACCGTCAGCTTGATTGGCACGAAGCGAAACGCCCCCTCTTTCGAGGCGGTCACAGTGATTTTAGTGCTAATCGACGAAATCGCCCCTTTTTGCGATGGCGCGGCGGGCGACGTTGCTGACGCATCGCGCTGGATCCCCTCCGGCAACATCACCGTGAGCGGCGGCGGTGTGTCGAGGTTCCCTTTGCCGATGATGGTGACGGAAAGGATCAACGGCTCGCCGGTATGCGCCGTGCTGCTTTCCGGTGAAACCGCGAGGGTGAAATGGCCCACGGCTCCGTTGAAATCTGCGGGGGCGGGCTTTGGGAGCGCTCTCGCCTGAAGCGTAGCGGTCGGCGCGGTCACGATGGACTCGACGTCGTTGCGGCTGTCGAGCGACGCCGCGCCGCTTTGTGGCACGAGGCAGCGCAGGCGGTAGTTCGCGACCGAAAGCATGCCGCTCTGCATCGGTACCAGCCGGAGCTGCTTGATCACTGCTTTTCTGACGAGCACGCCATTCTTCGAGACCGGAGCGCTGTCGATATAGTTTTCCGGCGCGATCTCGCGAACCCACAAGCCCGGATGCTCCGGCTGGCCTTTGTCCTCGATCTGCGGCGCGGTGCCGCTGAAGAAGAGCGTGTAGGTCAAACGCACCTCCTGGCCGACCCACGGCTTGCCGTTATCGAGCGATGACTCGATGAAGAGCTTGCCGCCGGAAGTGTTTCCGGCGTTTGCCGCCTGCGCGTTCGATGCCGAAAGCAGGAGAAGCAGCGGCAGCAGGTAGTGTCGGAGGCGTCTGAGCATCGGCGACTATTTCATCAGCTCTTTCGAACGGGCGGCTGCGGCCTTGACCGTATCCACCAGCGCGTTCCGCAGATCGCGCCGATCCATCTCTTTCAGGCCAGCCTCGGTCGTGCCGCCGGGCGTTGTGACCTCGCGAACCAGCTCCTCGGGGCTTTTCCGGCCCGACAGCACCATCTTGGCTGCACCGAGCATCGTCTGGGCGGCCAGAAGCTGCGCGGTTTCGCGGTCGAGACCATACGCCTCGCCCCCTTCGGCAAGGGCGTCGATAATTCTGAACATATAGGCAGGGCCGCTGCCCGAGACTGCTGTGGCTGCATCCATGCCGCTCTCATCGATGATGGCCGTTTTGCCGATGGCGTTGAAGATGCGCTCCGTTATCAGCAGATCGTCTCCCGTGGCATGTGCGCCCTTGCACAAAGCGGTCATGCCCTCACCGACGAATGCCGGGGTGTTCGGCATCACGCGGACAACCCGTGCGCCTTCGGGGCAGTTCGATTCGATGAAGCCCGTCGAGATGCCCGCCGCCACGCTGACGATGAGATGCTGGCCGTGAAGCGCTGGTTTCAGCTCCGCGAGCACCTCGGCGACCTGATAGGGCTTGACGGAGAGGATGATGATCGAAACGTCACGAGCGAGGCTTTCGATCGTCTCCTCCTCATTGACACCATATTGCAATGCGACCGAGGTCAAAGCATCGGCTATCTTGTCGTAGCCGCAAATGGTCATCTGCGGGTCGTGGGAAAGTCCGGAGATCAGCGCCTGCGCGATGCGCCCTGTTCCGATGAAGCCTATGGAGAGCCGTGTCATGATAGTAGAACCAAGGTGATGAGTTGCGTTCAGGAACCGGGGTTGCCCCGATCCCGGATTTTCACGAAAAGGATGATGAAAAGCAGAAACAGCGTGATGCCGTTGGCGGCAATCAATGACTCGCTGTGCTTGACCAG
>JAAXXD010000058.1 GCA_013334655.1 Chlorobaculum sp.
CATGGCGGGCAACGTGTTGTATTTCTGGAAAGGCGTTAAAAAGATGGAGGAGGCATGACCCTGGTTGATTTTCCGGCAATAGCCTTCGCGGCGGTCGCGTGCTGGGTCGTGGGCAGCCTGTTGCAGATTCCGGCGAGAAACTCGAAGCCTCTTGGCTCGCTTTCGTGGGTGTTCATGATCGGCGGAACGGGCGTGCTCGCCTGGTTTCTCACCTCTTACTGGATCACGCTCGAACGTCCGCCGCTCCGCACCCTCGGCGAAACGAGGCTCTGGTACGCGACGCTCATTCCTGTCGTCGGCTTCATCGTCGAGTCCCGCTACAAGATCAGCTGGCTCAAGTACTACTGCATGGGTCTCGCGGCGATGTTTCTCGGCATCAACTACATGCATCCCGATGTGTTCGAGAAGGCGCTGATGCCCGCGTTGCAGAGCGTCTGGTTCGTACCGCATGTGGTGGTTTACCTCGTCGCTTATGTGATGCTGGCCGCTTCGTGCGTGGCAGGATGGCACAACGTCATTCTCGACTTCCGCAGCAAGCGTTCAAGCAAGTCAGAGTCGATGTCGCATTATCTCGCGCTGCTCGGTTTCGTGCTGCTCACCTTCGGCCTGATTTTCGGCGCGCTCTGGGCGAAAGAGGCATGGGGGCACTACTGGACATGGGATCCAAAGGAGACCTGGGCTTTCATCTCGTGGCTCGCTTACCTTGGCTACCTGCATCTCGTGGCTCGAAAGACCGATTCGCGGAAACTCCAGTGGTATCTCGGCCTCTCGTTTTTCGTGCTGCTGGTCTGCTGGTTCGGCGTGAACTACCTGCCTTCGGCGCAGAACAGCGTGCACACCTACTCGGGGAACTCCTGAGGAGAAGAAAGAGAAAAGGGCTTCAAGGACATCAGGGATTGAAGGGACAAAGAGGATTTTCCGATCTTCTTTGTCCCTTTTGTCGTTCAAGTCCTTTTATTCCAATTCTTCAGAGTTCTACGATCAGATGCGACTCTGTGGGGTAGCTTTGCAGCACTTTGGCCAGTTCGCCGATCAGCGAAGGGCCGTACTTGTTGAGGTAGTGGAAGATGTTGATACTACGCTCCTGCGGCTTGCCTTCCGGGAAGATGTTCAACTCCGCCTTGTCGAGCTGTTGCAGAAGCTCGTCGTGTTTGCGCCTGCCTGCCCGGTAGGTCTTTTCCTTGACGGTGCCAATGATTTTGGCGATCTGGCCGGTCGAAGCGGCAAGTGCTGGCTGCAAGGTTGGATCCATCTTCGCGAGCACCGGCTCCAGCGTCGAAAGCGACCGGGCGACCTCCGCTTCAACCTGCGCGAACAGCGCGTCAATATCCACGCTGTCGCCACCTGAAACCATCGATTTACGCAACTCCTGCGCATCCCCGAACACCGCTTCATAGACCTGCCGACGCGAAAAGCTCGGGCGCCCGGTGGCTTTGAGCACCTTGTCCATCGTACGGGCGATTTTCGGTTCGACCAGCGTGAAGCTGCCGCGCGGAATGACGAAGGGCATCACGAGGCCGAATCGTTCGTACGCCTTGCGGAACTGCGCCAGATAGCTGATCTCGCCGGGGCCGCCGATGTAGGCGAAGGTGGGGAGCACGGTGTCCTGCACGATTGGGCGGAGGACGACGTTCGGGCTGAATTTCTCCGGGTGATCCTGGCAGATTTCAATGAGTTGATGGCGCGTGTAGCGCTGGCGGTCGGGCAGGACAAGAAAATTGTCCGGCGAGGGCTGCTCGATTTTCAGCCGCTGGTCGAGCTGATTGAGGTAGAAGAGGTTGACCGGGCGCGGCTTGGTCTGCGCCGGGTAGCCCATCGATTCGAGGATCGAGCTTTGCGCCACCACGTCGTAGGAGGAGGCAGGCGCGGTTTCGATCTCCCGGCAGAACACCTCCGCCGCCAGCCGCTTGAAGCGGGCGTCCCGCGCCGAGACGAGGATCAGCGGGTGGTCGCTGAAGAGGCGGTTCATCGTTTGCGCGAAGGCGATCTCGAAGGTGACACCTGGCTCGTAGCAGGCGCGGAGCAGTTCGGCGATCTCCGGCTTGAACTCCGTCTCCGGCAACAGATTGAGAAACTCTTGCACCGTTTCGCCGATGCTCGCGTCGAGCAGCGTCGCCCCAGCCATCTGGTCGGCGAGGCGGTGCGCTCCTTCCGCCGTGATTCTTTCGAGGCCGCCGCTGGAGAAGAGCGTGGTTGACGACGCCTCGTCGAAATCATGATCCTCGCTCTCGATCCAGAACACCGGCACGAAGTCGTACTCCGGGAAGAGCTTGCTCTGCTTGCGGGCGAGCACCACGGCGGTCAGCGCTTTGTAAATCGTATAGAGCGGGCCGGTGAAAAGGCCGGTCTGTTGGCCGGTGACAATGGCCATGCAGCGCGGCGAGCGCAGCTTTTCGATCTCCCGCTGCTGCCGTTCCGAGCCGCCGAACCGTTCATTCTGGCTCGTCAGCAGCTCCACGAGAGCCTCCCGCCTGAAGTTGCGCGACGCGAGCAAACCGAGGTGACGGTAGTAGTCCGCATCCTTGCGGTAGTCGAGATGGAAGCAGCCCGAGAGCAGCTTCGTTCGCGCCTCGCTTTCGGAGGTGTAGTCGCAGAAGAGGCGGGAGAAGCCCTTCCTGGGCGTCTGAATCCGCTGATAATCGATGAGAAAGGTGTTCACGTGCGTTATTTCTTGAGTCCCCAGGTTTCGAGTTCGCTCCGGAAGCGATGGTCGGTCATGTCGCAGGAGATCGGCGTTACGGCGACGTAGTTATGCCGGACGGCGTATTCGTCCTCCGCGAGTTCGTCGTCGTGCAACTGGAGCGAGCCGGCGAGCCAGTAGTACGGGTTGCCGTACATGTCGTGCCGCTCGATGGCCGACTCCTCCCATCGCGACCGCCCCTGCCGCGTGAAGAGCACGCCGCGAATCTCCTTTTCAGGCACGTTGGGGATGTTTGCCGAGAGAATCGTGTCGGGCGGCAAGCCACGCCGGAGCGCCTCGCGGGCGAGTTGGCGGGCGAATTTGGCGGCGTAGGTGAAGTCGGCGTTCTCGTAGGTGGTCAGCGAAAAAGCGAGCGACGGCACCCGCTGGATCGCTCCCTCGCGGGCGGCAGCCACCGTGCCGGAGTAGAGGCTGTTCATGGCCGTGTTGCTGCCGTAGTTTATGCCGGAGACGATCAGATCGGGCTTCTCGTCGAGGATGTGGCTCAGCGCCACCTTGATGCAATCGACCGGCGTTCCCGAGACGGTGTAACCGAAAAAGCGGTTGTTTTTCAGGTACTTCCTGATGCGCAGCGGTTCGCCGAGCGTCATCGCATGGCTCTTGCCGCTTTGATGTTCGACAGGCGCGACCACCGTCACCGAGCCGAGCTTTTTCATCGAAGCCGCCAGCGCGTGCAGCCCCGGTCCTTCGATGCCGTCGTCGTTACAGACCAGAATATGCGGTTTGGTGCGTGTCGTCAAAAGGTGTCGAGTAAAGTTTCAGATGCTGTCAAAAGTCGTGGCCCAGGCTGAAGTATAAAACGGTATCGGTAAAGTTGATCTTGGCCTTATCCTTGACATCGTCGCTTTCGAAAGCGAAGGGTTTGGCGACGCTGAACTGCGCTGGACCGATCGGCGTCTCCCAGACCATTCCGGCTCCAGCCCCCTGAAGCAATTGATGAATCGACATCTGCGTGCGCTTTTCCCAGACATTGCCGATGTTGTAGGAGAGCGTGAACGATGTCGGGAAAACGAGCTGTAACGGCGATTTGTAGCGCAGCATGGTGCCGGCAACGGCGATGTTGTTGCCGATCAGGTCGCTGTCCTTCAGGCCGATGAAACGGTAACTGTAAGAGTTCCCCGTGCCGCCAAGGAAGAATTTCTCGGAAAGCGGAACCTCGTTGCTGCTGGTTCCCGCCAGCGCCGTCAACTGGAGCGTGGTGTTCGGGCTGATCGAAAAGTTCTCCTCATGGAACATGGCCAGTTGCCAGAAGCTGTCCGCATTGTTGAGAAGTGCGGAAGTCGAACTGTACCTGATGTTGGTATATCGTCCACCTGAAGGCAGGAACGAGCTGTCGCGATTGTCAAAGGTGAATTGTCCTCCTATTGATACCAGGTTGACATTACCGGTGGCAAATGGTTCATCGATGTTGTCCCTTGTATACGATCGGGCGTTCTGCAGGATGAAATCCGCCGTCAGACGACCGTTTTTGCGAATTCTTGTACCAAACGAGGTCGTGACGCCGTATCGCTGGAGGCCAAGCGAGCGAGCTTCGCCGGTGGCCTGCAAGCCCGATTGCCCGATCAGGGCGAGCTGGCGCGTTTCGAAGTCGCGCTGGTCGAAAAAGGCTTTCGTGAACATGGTCAGCGGTGTGTTGCCGATCCGGGGCATACTGTATTCGAGATTGAAGCGATTGTTTTTCGGGCCGATCTTTGCCCATCCGCCAGCCGAGTTTCCCGTGCCACCGAGGTTTTCGTTCCTGAAGTCGAGCAGGAGCTGGGCATTCGAGGTATCGTCATAGCGCACGCCGATGCGCAGCACCGAGGGCAGCTTCTCGTCGAGTCTGACCAGGAGCGTGCCGTTGCCCTCCTTTTCCTGCTCGCCGGGGCTTTCCGTGCTCAGCGAGACGCGGCTGAAGACACCAGTGCCGTAAAGGTTATCGATCGTTTTTTCAGCATCCGCGTACCGGAACGACCTGGTGGAATCGACAGCCATCTCACGTTTGACGGTCAGCGGTTTGGTGATTTTCCGATCCTGCTCGATCGCCACCTTTTCGATTCTGCCCGAAGTGAGCCGCACCGTAAGCGTCTTTCCGTCTAAAGTGGTGCGCTCGATTCCCACGAGGCTGTAGCCCTTGTCGCGGCAGAGGCGGATCAGCTTTTCGAGCGAGTGGGTTGCCAACTCACGGGTATACAGCTTGCCGGTCACGGGCAGGAATGCGCTCTCGATCTCCTTTTTGGCCACCCCGTTTGCGGGGCCGCCGGTCACTTCGACACGCTCAATCCTCGGCAGCGGCTCCAGCACGAACGCCGCCCGCTTCGCCCGCTGGTCGATCTCGGCATGAACCCGCGAGAAGAGGCCGGTTTCAAGCAGTTCGGTCAAAATTTTCTTGACGCCGGTTTCGCCGCGGACGATGGCTTTTGCCATTCTCGACTGCTCGATGTACTCTGGGGAGTCGGGGATGCCCACGACGCTTTTGCTGAATCCGGCAATGTCGAGGTCGTTTTGCGGCGTGAGCTGGATATTGCGTTTGATGACCGGGGCGAGCAGTCGTCCCTTGGCGTAGCCGACGGCGATCAGTTGGCTAATATCCGAAAAGTCAGTCGCCTTGTGGTTGCCGATGTCTGGGCTGATCACCATGTCCGCCTTTTCGAGCTGCTGCGGGTACTGGATTTGCGTCAGGATGGTCATCGCCTGGTCGGCGGCTTTCCACGGCACGTCGATCTCGCTGCTGTCGGTGTACATCCTGCCGTGCGTGTCCACGGCCACCTTGTAGCCAGCGTCGAACCGCTCCAGCTCATCGACCGGGAGGTTGGCCACCAGACCGCCATCGGCGAGCTTCTGGCCGTTCCGCTCGATTGGCTGATAGAGAATCGGAATGGTGGCGCTGGCCCGCATCGCTTCCGAAAGCGGCCCAGAGTTCAGCGTAACGCGGCGTCCTGAAAGCAGATCGGTGGTGACGGCCCGATACTCCACCGGCAGGTCGGAAAACGAGTGCCGAGTATGATAGGGGGCGTTCAGGATCAAGAGATCGATGGTTCGGGTGAGCGTTTGCGCTGCGCTGAGCGATTTGGGCACGACCAGCTTGAACTTCTCGAAGCGGATGGCGATGGAGGCGCGGTCGCGGATGTTTTTCTGTTCGAGGTAGGTGTTGGTTCTGGGCGCTTCGTTATCCATCGAAACGAGTTTCTGCCAGGGAAGCGTATGAGCGAGTGATTCGAGTTCCGATGGGGTGTAGCCCGAACTGTACAGCCCGCCAACCAGCGCGCCCATGCTGGTTCCGGCGATGAAGTCGATGGGCACATGCTCCTCCTCCAGCGCTTTGAGCACGCCGATCTGGGAGATGCCATTCGCGCCACCGCCAGAGAGCGCCAGCCCGACAGTTTTGCGAAGCGGGCGCATCGTCGGCGTGATTTCGTAACGGTGATTTGGCGTGGCGAGGGTATCGGGCCAGACGATGGTTGCAGCCCGCGCCTCATGGAGTGGCGGTAACGCGATGACGGAGATCGAGAGCAGGAGCGCCAGCTTTATCGATATTCGATATCTTGAAAAAAGCTGAAGCCATGTACGTTTAAGGTTCACAGGGGGCTCCGGGTACAGCCTGTTTTTTGGGAAATCGCGTCGAGTTTATATCTTAAATTTCAATGTAAACTCTTTAGAGATAATAATAAAAATGGTCTGGTTCAAACGGGCGATTCCTTCGATACGAACGACGGACAAACGCGACACCCCGGAAGGGTTGTGGTCAAAATGCGATGCGTGCGGCGCGGCTCTGCATAAAAAGCAGCTCGAAGACCACCTTTACACCTGTCCGGATTGCGGATTTCACTTCCGTATTTCCCCAGACCTCTATTTCTCGTTCCTGTTCGACGACGGGAAGTGGGAGGAGTTCGATGCCCGGCTCAGGGCGGCCGACCCGCTTGCGTTCGTCGATACGAAGAAATATCCCGACCGTGTGCGCGACACGATGGCAAAGTCCGGCAAAAGCGAGGCGTGCCGCAACGCCACAGGCAAGCTGGAGGGATCGCCTCTGGTCGTGTCGGCGATGGATTTCGGCTTCATCGGCGGTTCGATGGGTTCTGTGGTTGGCGAAAAAATCGCTCGCGCCGCCGACAGAAGCGTCGAGCTGAACGCGCCGCTCGTCGTGATTTCGCAGTCCGGCGGCGCGCGCATGATGGAGGGCGCCTTCAGCCTCATGCAGATGGCCAAGACCTCTGCGCGGCTTACCCGCCTCGGCGAGCGCGGCATTCCGTTCATCTCGCTCATGACCGACCCCACGATGGGCGGCATCAGCGCCTCGTTCGCCATGCTCGGCGACCTGAACATCAGCGAACCGAAAGCGCTCATCGGCTTCGCCGGACCGCGCGTTATCCGCGACACCATCAAGCGTGACCTGCCCGAAGGGTTCCAGCGAGCCGAGTTCCTGCAAGAGCACGGCTTCGTGGACGTTATCGTTCACCGCAAGGATCTGCGCTCTCAACTCATCAAGCTGCTCGGGCACATGGCGTGAGGGCATAGAAAAGTAAATGGACTGAGTGAACTAAGTGGACTGAGTGGAAGAATGTAAACGGTAGACGGAATGGACAATGTAAGAGCAGAGACTTTTCTCGTCAGTCCATGTTGTCCAATGCATCCATCAAGTCCGCCTCAATAACGTCTTTCTCTCTGGAAACAAGAGTATTCAATCGCCGAAGCATTAATGCTGGTGACCGATCATGGCTTTTCGGGGCTGGGAAAAACTGCCGCTCCTCATCGAGTCGGGTGAAACCATCCAGGCAGTCGCGCCGGTAATCGTGTCGGCCAGCCGCGCCACCGATATTCCGGCATTTCACGCCGAATGGTTCATGGCGCGGCTACGGGTGGGCTACGTGCCGTGGCGTAATCCCTTCAACCCGCGGCAGAGGCAATACGTCTCGTTCCGTAAAACGCGAGCCGTGATTTTCTGGAGCAAGAACCCCGCCCCGCTGCTGCCGCAACTGCCCGAAATCGAGGCGATGGGCCTCAACTACTATTTCCAGTTCACGCTGAACGACTACGAGGCAGATGGCCTCGAACCTGGCGTGCCGCCACTCGACGAACGAATCGAGACTTTTCGGAGGCTTGCCGACCGCATCGGCCCGGAACGAGTCGTCTGGCGCTTCGATCCGCTCCTGCTGACCGACTTGCTGACAGCCGCCGCGCTGCTCGACCGTATCGACCGCCTTGCCGGAATGCTTCGTTGCCATACCCGCAAACTCGTCATCAGCTTCGCCGACCTCCAGCGCTACCGCTCGGTGCAGCACCGGCTGTCACGCCACTGCGCCGGAGCGCGGGAGTTCACGCCTGACGAGATGGTCGCATTCGCCGCGCGACTGGTCGATCTCAACAAAGGCTGGGGGTTAGAGCTGGCGACCTGCGCCGAGGCGGTCGAGCTGGCAGGGATCGCGCATAACCGCTGCATCGATGAACGACTGCTTGCCAGATGTTTCAGCAACGACGGTGAACTGATGGCATTTCTTGGCGGCGGAGCGCTGTTTTCGGGTGAGGCGTCGTCCCGTCCCGCGCTTAAAGATCGGGGACAGCGCAAGGCTTGCGGCTGCATCGTGAGCAAGGATATTGGCGCGTACGGAACCTGCGGATACGGCTGCCTTTACTGCTATGCGGGTCGATGATGAAGGGTGCCGGGAACAACTAAGCGTAAAAAACCGGGGCGTTCGTGCGCCCCGGTGGATCGCCGGATTCTGGCTCGCCGGAAGTCAGACCATTTCCGCCGCGAGTTCGGACAGATAGGTTTTGATCGATTTGTGCTTGTCCAGATTGAGCTTGCGGTGCATGCGGTAGCGGATGCTCTCCATGCCGCGGGTCGAGATGCCGATAGAACGGGCGATCTCGCGAGTGTCGTAGTTGAGCTTCACCATGAGGCTCACGCGCAGCTCGCGCTGGTTGAGGTTCGGGTGCTTTTTCTGGAGTTTTGAAAGGAACTCGGAGTCACCGACCGTCAGCTCGGTCTTGAGGCGCTTTTCGGTCAGTTCGGTCTCGATCATGGTGTGGCACTGTTCGAGAATCCTCTGCTTGTTCGACTGCTCGATGTCGAGCCCCTTGATCTGGTCGCAGATCTGGTGCAGGGTCGAAGCCTTTTCGCCGACGGCGGTTGAAATTCTCGTCAGTTCCATTTCCTGCGCGGCGATGCGCGATTTCAGCGCAGCTTTTTCCTGCTCGAACCGCTGGATCTCCTTTTTGCCGAGTTCCACCTGGGCATTGAGCTGAATGATCTTCTGGCTGAGCTTCTGCTCATTTTCCACCTTGAGGTGTTGCATCTCTTTTTCATGCATCTCGTCGCGTGCTCTCAGATCCTCCTGCATGTGATCGATGGCCTTGAAGTAAGGGTAGAAGGGGCTATCGACTGACGGAAGGAATATTTTCTGGTTGAGCATGTTGAGCCATGAAATTCTGGCGATAGTCGCGAGAAATTCATCTTTCATCGACTCCTCGTCCGCGCCCTCGCCTTCATCATCGGTCGCCAGTCCTTCTCCCTTTTCGGGAAGCTTTCCCGAGCGATAATCGAGGAGAGTCGTCATTGCATCGCGATAGTCATCCCTGAGCAGCACGGTCATCGTGTTGGGGGCCATCGCGGCGAAGGTTTCGATGATGATCCTGCACGACTCGTCGATATTGTAAAACACGACTACCGCGAAATCGAGACCCGAGCGATAGACAATGTCGTTGATGCCTTGTTTGTAGTGATACGAGATGTTGCTGATGTTGTTCATGTCCCACAGGAGGTAGAGCGACGAGTCCTTGATGCCGCTCTCTTCGAGTACCTTGTGGACCAGGTCGATACTCATCGAGTTGAGCGTTATCGGATGCTCCGATTCGACGAAGTGGTGGAAAATGTTGTCGCCGATCAGTTCGAGGCGTTTGACATAATCGGCCCCGGCCGGAACGGATTTCCAGTTGTGTTTTGAAGTAACCGGAAGATTGGATACTGGGCAGGTTTGCATAGATGCTTCGATTATTGCGTTATAAAAGGCACCTGTCATGAAGTATAATACAACTATGATGACACAGGTGTTACAAGTATTATACGACTTTTTCTGCCATAATTCCCAATAATTACGGAGCCGCAATCATATATTTGATGAATTTTTTGGTGGAAAATGGTCTAAATAACGTACTATTGCGGTACTGTTTTCCATCGAGAGCCGTTTTGGCTTTTACGGCTCTCGATGTCAGTCTGAATGACGTGTTCCTGTGTCGCGACGAGTCGGATTCGTTGCCGGTGCTTCGAGGTTCAGATCGACTCGGCGGCCAGGTTCGTAAGATAGGTTTTCAGGGAGTTGTGTTTGTCGAGACCGACCTTTTTGTGCAAACGGTAACGGATGCTCTCGATGCCTCTGGTAGACAAACCGAGCGATCTGGCGATGTCGCGCGAGTGGTAGTCGAGCTTGATCATCAGGCTGATTCGCAACTCTCTCTGATTGAGATTCGGGTGTTTTTTCTGAAGTTTGGAAAGGAAGACCGAATCGGTTTCCGTCAGTTCGGTATTGACCAGGGCGGCCTGGTCGCTGGTTTCGAAAAGCGAGGCGCACTGGGCGGTAATCGACTCTCTGGATTCGGGATCGAGTTCGAGCTTTTCGATCATTTCGTACAACGAGCGCAATGCGGCATTTTTTTCGGCATTTGCCGTCGAAATCCTCGTAGCCTCGATCTCCTGCGAAGCGATTCGCGAAAGCAGGGCGGCCTCCTCTTCCCTGAAGCGCTGCTCGTTCTTTTTGCCCTGCTCGACCTGCTCGTCGAGCAACGAATTCTTGCCGGCCAGCAACACCCGGAACTCCCGCTCGATCCGGTCGATATTGTGCTGATGCTCCTCCTCAAGCGCGTACATATCGCGACGCATGGCTTCAAGAATCTCGAAATAGGGATATACGGGGTGATGTTCAGGCGGAGGCGCTGCTTGCGCGTCGAACTGACGCAGCATAAGTATCCTCGACGCTTCGGTGAGGAATGCGTTTCTGTACGCCTGGTCGGAGCCAGCGGCAGGAGTCGATCCGGCACCCTTGCCCGCTTTGAAGTCGAGAATCGCGTTGACGCCCTCGGCGTATGTGCCGCAAAGGATGACCGGCAGCGTCTCTGTCGCGAGGCTTTGCAGCATTTCGTACTGAAGCCTGACCGATGGCTGGATATTGTAAATCACGATCAGCCGGAGGTTGAACTCCTGTGTCGTGAGCAGGTTGGTGAACTCTTTTTTGTACGAGAATTCGAAATCGGTGATGGGCGCGCAGTCCATCAGAATGAAGACCGGTTTGCCGGTGAGGTTTTCCTCGGCCACCAGGGAGCCGAAATCGGCGGAATAGAGATGCCCCGGAACAATGCCGTGCTCGGCAAGCTCCTGCATATGAATAATATCGTTGCCGATGAGACTGTATTTTCTGGTATAGTTACCTTGGCGATGTTCGAAACTCCAATGATCTTTTTCGGTAACCGAAAGTCCTGAAGCAGGGCATTGGGTCATGATGATGGACTTTAGGAATTGAGGAGATGAAAATTACCTGAGACTATACGAATTACTTTAATATCCGATATTGTTCGTATAAAAAAAACAAGCAACGTGATATTTTTCTTCGTTATAACGTCAACAAGAAAAGTTTACTATTATTTTCACTTGAATAATCAGTCATGCCGGTAAGAATACTTTTTGTCTGCTACGAAAATATCTGTCGTTCTCCCATGGCGGAGGGGGCTTTCGGTCACGCGGCGTCACTCAGCGGAGCCGATGAGTGGTTCGAAATCGAGTCCGCCGGAACGGTCTGCTACCAGTCCGGCTCATGCCCGGATCATCGTGCAGTTCGGGCGGCGCGACGCCACGGCATCGACATCTCAACGATTCGCGCCCGGTGCATTGACGAGCTCGACCTCGGGCGGTTCGACCGTATATTCGTCATGGATGCCGAGAATTATCGCGATGTTCTCGATGCGCTCGACGGCCTGCCGGTGCCGGTGCACATGATGACCGATTTCGCCTATTCGGAGCAGGGCAGTGAAATCGAAGACCCCTATTACGGAAGCGAGGCGGGTTTCGACGGGACGATGGAGCGCCTTCTGCACAGCGCTGCCGGGATTCTGTCGGCGATGCTGGAGACGTACGCGCTACCCATCGGCAGGATCGGAATGGGCGCGAATGACGGAGCGAGAGGGCATGTTCAATACAGTATTAACGTTGATGGGCGATAGCTTTACCTTCATTTTCAATCCGGCGGCCGACAAGGGGCGCGCCGCGTCGAAAGCCGAGTCGATCAGGCGCTCGCTCACCGCGCTTGAAAATGCGTCGCTTGAAACGACCCGCTTTGCCGGACATGCGAGTGACATTGCCCGCGCCGCTGCCGGTGATGGCGCGACGCTTATCGCCTGCGGCGGCGACGGCACGCTCAACGAGGTGGTCAACGCCGTTGCGGGACTGCCGGTGAAGATCGGCATTCTTCCTGTGGGATCGGCCAACGATTTTCTCAAAACCTTTCAGCCGTCGCAAAAAAAACATGCCGAGCGCATTCCCGGATTTGCCCGAGCCACGAGCCGCAGAGTCGATCTTGGCCGGGTCGAGTTCAGCGGTGGCCAGTCGCGCCATTTCGTCAACTCGATCGGCATCGGCTTTACCGGACGGATCGCGAGCACGGTGAAATCGACGCCGTGGCTGCGAGGCGAACTCTCGTATGCGTGGGCGCTGTTGAGCGTGCTTGTAGGTTATAGCTCTGTAAAAATGCATATTAAGCTCGATACTGCGGACGGCATGATCGAGATCGATGAGCCGGTGTTCGCCTTTTCCGTCTCCAACGGCAGGGTCGAAGGGGGGAAGTTCCGGATTTCACCGGAGGCCGATATGTACGACGGGCTTCTCGATGTGTGTATTCTCAAAGCCATCCCTAAATGGCGTTTGCCCGGATATGTGCTGAAATATCTGAAGGGCAGCCAGATCTACGACCCTCTGGTCATCTATTGCAAGGCAACGTCGGTCGAGCTGTTCATGCCCGAAGATGACGTGATGCACATGGATGGCGAGGTGATCGACAGGGCGGGCGGCGCTATCGGCATCAAAGCCGTACCGCTTGCGGTTGAAATGCTTTACGAGCTTTAACGAGTTTCGATTCTCATGCAGTTAATCATCTTCGAAGACGAAAAAACCCCCCGGTTCTCGCCGCTTGCCGATCTGAAGCCGGTGTTCGATCTCGTGACCGGTTGCCACTCCCTCCGGGAGCGATTTGTCAGCGCAGCCGCCGGAAAGCGCGAGCTGACGTGGCATATGCGCCGCCACATCGCACCGTGGTTCCGGGAGAACAATCCCGACGCGGTGGTCAACAGCGTTCTGGAAGATGAGGTCATGCTGGTCAACGGGCGTCTCATCTGCGATGCGGCTGTGATGCAGTTCATCGAATCGGGCCGGATCGGGCCGGGCGAGGCGGTCGTCCAGAACGGCAACCTCCTCTTCTGCCGCACCAAAGCGGAGCCGCTTCATTTTTCAGAAACAGTGTTTCCCGATACCATCGATGGCATGGTCGTGTCCGGAGCGCTCTCATGCGTCGAAGTCACCGGATTCACGCTGCTCGAAAATCTCTGGGATCCCATGGCCCTGCACCCGGCAATGATGCGCGAGGACGGCGCGGCTCTCTCGCTCGGGCGCATCGAAGGCGAGGTGCATCCCTCGGCGATTCTGGTCAGGCCGGAGGCGATCACTATCGAGCAGGGCGCGGAAGTCAAGGCTGGCGCGGTGCTCGACGCCTCGGACGGCTTTATTTACATCAGCGCGGGCGCGGTGGTCGAGCCGGTGGCGTTGCTGATGGAGAACGTGTTTATCGCCCCGAAAGCGACGGTGAAGAGCGGCGCGAGGATTTACAGCAACGTCTGCATCGGCACAGGCTCGAAGGCGGGCGGCGAGATCGAGGATTCGATCATGGAGCCGTTCTCGAACAAGCAGCACGACGGCTTTCTCGGCCACTCCTACATTTCGAGCTGGTGCAACCTCGGTGCGGGCACCGACACCTCCGACCTCAAGAACAACTACAGCCCGGTGAGCATCGAAACCGCGCATGGCAAGATGAAGACCGCCCAGCAGTTCCTCGGCCTCCTGATGGGCGAGCACTCGAAGTGCTCCATCGGCACGCGCTTCAACACCGGCACGGTCGTGGGCATCTCGTCGAACATCTTCGGCAACGGAATGCCAGCGAAATACATCCCCTCCTTTTCCTGGGGCGACGGCCACACCGGCAACGGCGAGTATGACCCAGACAAAGCCGTCGAGACCGCCCGAAAAGTGATGGCCCGCCGCAAGATCGAGATGAGCGCCGCGTATGAGGCGATGTTCCGAAGCGTGGCTGGGGAGGGATAACACTATAAGGCACCTCTAAAAAGGTTGAATTGAGATATTTCGAGTAATGGCATGACCGACGCAGGGCCATGATGCTCTGACAAACACTTGTTCATTGACATTATTGCACCGAAAAACAACGTTTCAGACACGACAGGACGTAGTTATCCCCAGATGAACACGTTGTAAACCTTTTTGTTGAGCTGCACGCAACGCATCAGGTTATAGGTCAGGTTGGTCAGACCTATCTTGGCAACCGCCCGCACATAGCCGATGGTTCTGATAGACATCGCCTTCATCAAGTTGGTCATAAAGCCAAAAACGTGTTCAACTCGTGCGCGGCTTTTTGACTTCTGACGATTTGACTCTTTTTGCTCGTTACTCAGCGGCTTGCCTTTG
>JAAXXD010000059.1 GCA_013334655.1 Chlorobaculum sp.
CCGGCTCGCAGGATCATCGCTGGCTGGGCAACGGCTACTTCGCCGCGCGAGGAGCGAAGATCATCGCGCTCCAGCGCACCGTCGCTACGCAGAAGCGTTTGGGAGCGCAGCAGCTCGAATCGCTCCGTCCGGCCCTTCGCGAGCGGCTCGACGGCACCACGCCCGTCACCGCGCCGTCGCCCATCGCCGCCGATGAAGCAACGCTGAAACTCGGTGGCGTCACGCTCGTGCTGAACTACCTCGCCGACGCCCACTTCCCCGGCGACATCGTCGTGCGCCTGCCGGAGCAGGGCATCATGTTTTCCGGTGACCACATCTACATCCGCCGCCTTCTCGGGATTCTCGGCGAAAGCGACGCCTTTTCTTGGCTGGCGGCCTTCCGCAAGATCGAAGCGCTCGCCCCGGCGCGGATCGTGCCCGGCCACGGCCCCGTCAGCACCTTGCAGGATGCCCGCCGCGACACCGGCGACTACCTCGCCTTCATCGTCGATGGCGTCCGAAAATACGCCGAAGAGCTTGCAGGAGTAGATACGGCAGTATCGGCGCTCGCGAGCGCCCCGCAATTCTCCCGCCTCGAACATTTCGACACCATGCACCGGACGAATATCTCCAACGCCTACCTCCGGCAGGAGGGGAAGTAACGGTAAAAGCCGGAACGCATCATTTTTCTTGATGTCCCAGCCTCCAGCTCCTGTCATTCTGAGTTCGACGTAGTCGAGCGAAGAATCCAGAAATTTCTTGTAATGCATCGCCAATAAATCGGTTAAGAAAACTGGATTCTTCACTTCGTTCAGAATGACAATCGAGGGCTTTGTTGTATCTGCAAAAATCTGTCATTCTCGACTGTAGGGGCGAACCTGCGTGTTCGCCCTCGTGCCATTGCCACGCCAATAACCCGAAATATCCAATGGGCTTGAAATGATCGCTGCGTTGTGTATTTGCGAATTATCTGCTAATTTTTCAGAAATTATTCCGATAGAAGCGACGCAATCTGGATAGATCGACAACCATTGTTGATTCGGAACGTGGTTTAACCTGGAGACACTGCTCATGGCAAAGAAAACAGCATTTTATGCAGCAGAAGAGAAAATCGCGAAAGCCCTGCGAACCGGGACGACTAGACTCGATCTGAGTTGCGATCACCTCGCTCAAGATTCAGAGAAACTCACTGAGCTGCCGGAGTCGCTGGGCGAGCTCACGCAGTTGCAGTGGCTGGACCTCTCCAACAACAAACTGACGAAGCTGTCAGAGTCGCTGAGCCAGCTCACGCAATTGCAGTCGCTGGACATCTCCAGCAACAAACTGACGGCGCTGCCGAAGTCGTTGGGCGAGCTCACGCAGTTGCAGTGGCTGGACCTCTCCAACAACCGACTGACGGCGCTGCCGGAGTTGCTGGGCCAGCTCACGCAGTTGCAGTCGCTGGACCTCTCCAACAACAAACTGACGGCGCTGCCGGAGTTGCTGGGCCAGCTCACGCAGTTGCAGTCGCTGGACCTCTCCAACAACAAACTGATGTCATTGCCGGAGTCGCTGGGCCAGCTCACGCATTTGCGCGAACTAAATCTGCTAGTAAATCACCTGGGAGTGATGCCGGAGGTACTGCGACGTCTTTCCCAACTTGAGACCCTCTACATTTGGCAAAACGGAATTGTGGAACTTCCAGATTGGATTGGTGAACTTGAATCACTCCGAATTCTGAGTGTGAACGGGAATGATCTGAAGGCACTACCCTCCACAATCGGCAATCTCCGAGGGTTGAAGACCCTGACGCTTGGTCACAAAGAAGGCGGAGGTATCCCTTTAGCTTTTTTTCCAGAGTGTATTACCCGACTACGTGCACTTGAAGAGCTTAATTTATTCGCCTGCCGAATTGACGACCTTCCATCTTCACTTGTTCAGCTTGACCAACTGAAATCATTAGACCTAGATCAGAATCCCCTAAACCCCGAACTCGCCGCCGCTTACGAGCAGGGCCTCGCCGCTGTCAAACGCTACCTGCGGGCGAAGGCGGATGCGCAGGTGGTCCTGAACGAGGCGAAACTGATCCTGATCGGCGAAGGCGAGGTGGGCAAGAGTTGCCTCCTCGGCGCCTTGCGCGACGACCCCTGGGAAGAGGCCCGCCCGACCACGCACGGCATCGAGATCAAGCCGGTGAAGGTGACCGATCCCGGCACCGGCACTGAGATCACGCTGAACGGCTGGGACTTCGGCGGTCAGCGGGTCTATCGGCCCACGCACCAGTTGTTCTTCACCGCTCCGGCGGTCTATCTGGTGGTGTGGAAGCCGCGCGAAGGGCCGCAGCAGGGCTTCGTGAAGGAGTGGATCAAGCTGGTCAAGCATCGCGAGCCGGAGGCCAAAATCATCGTTGTCGCCACCCACGGCGGCCCCAAAGAGCGGCAGCCGGACATTGACCGCCAGGAAATCTGGGATCTGTTCGGCAGAGAAACCGTGGTGGATTTCATCTCCATCGACAGCAAGCCGAATGAGCAAGGCGAGCGTCCAGACATTGAAAAACTGAAGACAGCCATCGCGGAAGTCGCGGCATCCTTGCCCGAAATGGGACGCACCTTCCCCAAGCACTGGCAGGACGCACGGGAAGCGCTACGGAAAAGCGACGAAGCCTACTTGCCGCTCGACCGCGT
Source organism: Chlorobaculum sp. (assembly GCA_013334655.1). Classification (GTDB taxonomy): domain Bacteria; phylum Bacteroidota; class Chlorobiia; order Chlorobiales; family Chlorobiaceae; genus Chlorobaculum. Next base: position 2,643 of record JAAXXD010000059.1, read on the forward strand.
TTTCGCCATCTGCAAAGAGCACAAGGTTGACGAAGAGGACGCGCGTCTGCTGCTGCGCATCTGCCGCCGTGTAGGCGACCTGATCCATTACGAACACGACCCGACGCTTCGCAACATCGTCATCCTGAAACCCGACTGGCTGGCGACGGCGATCAGCTTTGTGCTCGACGATGAGCAGACGCGAAATATCGGGCATGGCCTGGTCAGCTTCGAGCGGCTTGGATTGCTCTGGAATGATCCCGACCGGCCGGAGGAGAATCGTTATCCCGCCGATCTGCATTCGAAATTTCTCCGATTGATGGAACGGTTCGACCTCTCATATCAGATTGCCGAGCACGGCAAAACGGAGAGTACCCGCAGCAGTCTTGTCGCGCAGTTGGTGCCGGACGTTCGACCTGAAGAAGCCTTGATCCGTGTCTGGCCATCAAGCCCTTCTTCTGGCGACGAGCAGCAGGTGCAAATCTGCCGGATCGTTGAGACAAAGAAGCTTCAAACCGCCAATGCTGAAGGGATTTTTTTCCGACTCATTGTTCGTCTGCACAAATATTCGCTGGGGCGTGCAAACCACAACGAGAGCGTTCACTGGCAAAGAGGTCTGGTGCTTGAGGACGATACCGGAGCACGCGCTTTTCTTGAGCATATCGATAATGATGTCCGCATCACTGTGCGCTCTCCTTTTGCCGCTCGCTTCCTCTCGGCTTTGACCTATGAGGTGAAGTGGCTTGTGGAAGAACCGGATCAAGGTTGGAAGGGAATGCGTTGCGAAGTGACCGTCCCGTGTCTCACGACAGGTTCCGACGGCCAACGTTGCAATGGCCTGTTCAACGTAAAAGACCTTATCGATGATTTGGGGGAAAAGCGCCCTGAGCAAAAGTGCTATGTCTGCAAGAAATGGCACAAGATCGTGGAGCTGCTCGGGAATGCGCCGGCGGCCCGCCCGGATCCAATGCATGAACTGCTGGTCAATTTTGCAGAGATTAGGGAAGCTCTGGAGTCGGTGCGTACCCAAATTGGCAGCCAACATGCGGAAGTTATCGGGCGTTTTGATGATGTGGATGCGGCTGGCAGAGAAACCTTGAGCAAACTGGAGTTGGCCTACACCGGTCTGATGCATACGTTGTTGGACGAAGCCCGCGAAGGCCCGCGCCTGTTCAGCTTCGAGCCGGTTGAGCAATCAAGGTTCAATCCCAAAGACTGGGTGAAGAAGCGGTTCCGAGTCACGCTCTGGTGCGAGCACAGCCGCTTGCCGTTGCCGCTGATCAACAAGCACGACAGGGCGGGAGTGATTGAGTTTGATGTGATGCGGGAGTGGTTTGAAAAAGCCGCGCCATTTCTGAAGGTGCTCTCCGGCACCTTGAGTCTCGTGCTGCCGGTCGCGGCGTCGGTAACAAAGCTGGCGCTGGAAGAGAGCGCTTACAAAGCCATCGAGAATCAGCTCGATTTCGGCAAGAGCTGCGTCGAGACGATGTTGAGCGTATCGGAGAAAAGCGCGGAGTGGCTAAGCCGCAGCGACGCGCCGGAGCTGGAACGCGGCGCGGCGATCCGGGCGCAAGGGGCTGTCCTGCGGCAGTTGCACGCATGGCTGAAGCAAGAAGACCCGAGCTTCGGCGGACTGATTCGTGTGCAGAACAAGCGGCAGGAGTTCCTGTGGGTGCATCCGCAGTTTGAGGGAGAGTATTGAGGCAAGCGTCTCCCGATGTTCCAAATTGGATACGTAGTTTGCGGGATGTTGTTCAGTAACCCAAAATTCTTTGACCTCCAGAGCCTTCGGCAGGGATCGTTTCAAGCTGGACGAGAACACTCCGTTATTATTCAAGCGGGATGTGTTATCTTTCGCTCATAACAAAAGCAGCGAATTCTTAACCATCAGTTTATGAAGATTCTCGTTATCGGCGGCGCGGGGTATATCGGCAGTCATGTGGCTCGGGAGTTTCTCGACCGGGGCTACGAGGTTACGGTGTTCGACAATCTCTCCACAGGGCGCGAGGAGAATCTGTTCAGCGACGCCGAATTCTTTCGCGGCGACATTTTCGACGCGGACAAGCTTGCGGAGGTGATGAGTCGCGGGTTTGACGGGTGCGTGCATCTTGCGGCGCTGAAGGCTGCCGGAGAGTCGATGCAGAAACCGCAGGAGTACTCCGTGCACAACATCTGCGGTACGATCGGCACCATCAACCAGGCGGTGACTTCGGGCACGATTCGCTGTTTCCTCTTCTCCTCTTCGGCGGCCATCTTCGGCAGCCCGGCCTACCTGCCCATCGACGAGAATCATCCCAAGGAGCCGGAGAATTATTACGGTTTCACCAAGCTTGAAATCGAGCGTATTCTTGGATGGTACGACAAGCTCAAGGGGCTTAAATTTGCCGCGGTGCGCTACTTCAATGCCGCCGGATACGATGTGCAGGGGCGCATTCGAGGGCTGGAGCAGAATCCGGCCAACCTCTTGCCGGTGATCATGGAGGTCGCGGCGGGCATGAGGGCGAAGCTGTCGGTGTTCGGCACGGACTATCCGACCCGGGATGGCACCTGCATCCGCGACTACGTTCATGTCAACGATCTTGCCGTCGCCCACGTGCAGGCATTCGAGCGGGTGATCGAAACCGGCGAGAGCCTGTCGGTTAATCTTGGCAGCGAAACTGGTGTCACCGTGCTTGAAATGCTCGAAGCCGCCCGCCGGTTGACGGGTCGGGAAATTCCAGCCGAATTCGCGCCTCGCCGGGAAGGAGACCCGGCCAACCTGGTCGCTACGTCGGCCAAGGCAAGAGAGTTGCTCGGCTGGATGCCGCAGTACAGCGATCTCGACACGCTGGTCGAATCGACCTGGAACGTTTACCGCGATCTGCCCTCTGGATCATGATAGCTACCGGAGCATGGAGATTCTTCGAAATCGCTATCCAAATCGATTCCGCTGGAACTTCGGGGACTTGTGAGTGCTTGTATCTGCCGGATAACCGGCGACGCTGACATCGGGCTTTCCCCGGGTTGCGTTGTTACGTACGGAGGTAACGATTGATCTCGAAGTGGATTGTGATTTTGATTGACAGTGTATGACAAGGTATGCAATGGAGATGGCTATGTTAGATAATGACAGGAAAAAGGATAAATTCCCGGAGCAATTCGGAAGGTCGGTCAGGGCGCTGTCGGATTATCTCGGCATTGGGGTTCAGATCGCCGCGAGCTTCGCGCTTTTCGTCTTTCTCGGCTACTGGGGCGACACGAAGCTCGGCACTTCTCCCTTGCTGCTGCTGGCGGGAGTGCTCGTTGGGATGGTTGGCATGGGTCTTGTGCTCATGAAAACCATTCGTCAGGCCGACCGGGAGCATGACCGTATATATCAACGCACACGAAACCACGAAAAGGATCGCCAGACATGAAGGCTTTGTTTGATTTTCTTGTAAAGTTATTTATCTTGTCGGTCATTTTATGGGGGGTTGTGTATTGGGGAGCCTCGAATTACAGGATTGACATCGGATCGGTTTTCGTCGCCTGGCTCATGGTCGTCCTCAACAGCCTTACGGGATATTTGCTCTTTGAGTATGGATTTGACAAGGAGTCGAAGGTATTTACCCTGGTCGTTTTCGGCGGAGTCGCGCTCAGGCTGCTCATAGTCATGGCGCTGGTGCTGGTCATCAATCTGCTGGGCATGGTCAAGTCAATCGATTTCGTCGTATCCTTCATCCCGTTTTACTGTATTTATCTGGTGCTTGAGATTCTTGCTTACCAGAAGAAGAATCAACTGAAAAAAAACGCTGCAAAAAACTGACAAGACGGTATGCGAAAGAAAGCGATTTCAAGAATTCTGGCACTGGTCGTGCCTGTTCTCCTGAGCCTTAACAGTCATGCGTTCGCCGCTCCCGTCGAGGAACAGACTCCGGTGACTCAGGCCGCCGTGGCAACGGCTCCTGTCGCGCCGTCAGCCGAAGCCGCTCCTGCGGAGGCGGAAGCTGCTCATGCCACCGAAGGTGAAGAGAAGCCCGGTGACCTCATCATGCACCACATTCTCGACAACCACACCTACGCTTTTGAACCGTTCGGAGAGGTGCATCTGCCCCGTCTCGAAGTCGCCGGTTATGACATCTCGATTACCAAGCACGTCGTCATGATCTGGCTCGCCGCAATTCTGGTTGTCATAACGGCTACTGCCGCTGGATCGAGCATCAAGAAGTCGTCCGCGAACAAGGCCCCAAAAGGCATCGCCAACGTGTTCGAGTCGCTGGTCGATTTCATCAGCAACGACGTCGCCAAGCCCAACATCGGACACGGCTACGAGAAGTTTCTTCCCTATCTGCTGACGGTATTTTTCTTTATCCTGTTCTGCAATCTGCTCGGCCTCATTCCTTACGGCGCGACGGCCACCGGTAACGTCAACGTCACGCTGACGCTGGCCACCTTCACCTTTATCGTCACCCAGGTTTCGGCCTTCAGGGCGCATGGCGTCGTGGGTTATATGAAGCACCTGACCGCCGGCACGCACTGGGCGCTCTGGATCATCATGGTGCCGATCGAAATTCTCGGACAGTTCACCAAGCCGTTCGCTCTGACCATCCGACTCTTCGCGAACATGACGGCAGGCCATATCATCATTCTCAGCCTGTTTTTCATCAGCTTCATTCTGAAGAGCTACATCGTGGCCGTGGCGGTTTCGATTCCTTTTGCGATCTTTATCTATCTGCTCGAACTCTTCGTGGCGTTCCTGCAGGCGTTCGTGTTCACCATGCTCTCGGCCTTGTTCATCGGTCTTGCAACGGCGCATGAAGGCGGCCACGATGGTCACGAGCTGGAGGCTTCCGGTCATCACTGAGGCGGCCAGGTAGCGCAGGAGGTTCAGTTTTCTTTTTCAGAACGGCTACAGGAAGTAGCATTCGCTTTACAACAAAACAATCAATGGAGGCAATTTAAAGATGGAAGGTTTGGGTTATTTGGGTGCGGGCATCGGCGCAGGTCTGGCAGCTATCGGTGCAGGTCTTGGTATTGGTAACGCCGCGGCTTCCGCAGCTGAAGGCACTGCCCGTCAGCCCGAGGCTACTTCGGACATCCGTACCACGATGATCATCGCAGCCGCTCTTATCGAGGGTGTCGCGCTGTTCGGCGAGGTTATCTGCGTGCTTCTCGCCCTGAAGTAATGCCTCGTGCCATAGCTTAATCCGTCTGCTGTATCTTCAGGACACCGCAGACGGTTTTTTATCAAACTGTTAAAGGACTGCGTTCATGCTAACGTCAGGGATTATTCTGCTCGAAGGCGGGCTTCTCAGTGCGAATCCCGGTCTCATTTTCTGGACTTCGCTTACCTTTCTTATCGTTCTTCTGATTCTCAGCAAGACTGCATGGGGACCGATCCTGTCGATGCTCGAAGAGAGATCCAAAGGCATCCAGTCAGCTATTGACCGCGCGCACACCGCCAAAGAGGAGGCCGAGTCGATCCTGAAGAAAAACAGGGAAATGCTCTCCAAGGCCGATGCCGAAGCAGACAAAATCATCAGGGAAGCCAAGGAGTTGGCTGACAAGGTTCGCAACGAGTTGACCGAGAAAGCTCAGGAAGAGTCACGCAAGATGATTGCTTCCGCCAAGGAGGAGATCGAGCAGGAGAAGCGCCGCGCGCTCGACGTGCTCAGGAACGAGGTTGCCGATATGGCGGTGAAGGGCGCTGAGAAGATCATTCGCACCACGCTCGATGCGGAAAAGCAGAAAGCTGTGGTCAACGATATGATCAGGGAAATGGCCTCCAATCGTAACTGATAATAAAACCTCGTAACTATGTCAAGTGCAATTGCAGGCCGTCGTTATGCGGTGGCCTTGCTCGAAGTGGCCGTTGAAGGTAACTTTCTGGAGACAGTTTCCGAAGACCTGCGCAAAATTCAGGAGGTGCTCGCTGGTAGTCATGAACTTGTCACGGCTCTCAGAAGCCCCTTGATCAATGTCGATCTCAAATCGAAAATTCTCGAAGAGATTTTCAAAAACGAGATTGGCGATAAAACGATGACCTTCATCAAGCTCCTGGCGCACAAAAAACGCGCCGACCTGCTTGCCGGAGTGATTTCGGAGTTCAACGCCCTGATCGACGAGCGAAACGGCGTCATCAACGCCGATGTGAAAAGCGCGGTCATGCTCAACGACGAGCAGGCCAAAGAGCTGGTCAACAGCCTCTCGACTCGCACTGGCAAGAAAATACGCGCCAGGATGCTGCTCGACGAGAAGCTGATCGGCGGCGTGACCGTCAAGATTGGCGATACGATCATCGATGGAAGCATCAGCCATCAGCTCGAAATGCTCAGGCATTCGCTGGTGGGAGAACCTGCCTGATTGGGGATCGTCAAATGAAAAAAGCCTGCCGATAATGCAGGCTTTTTTTTGTGAAGCTGAAAAAAATTATATTGCGGCGGTGCGAAATAGCCGTACATTGTTCTTCGTTTCCGGGGCTTTAGCTCAGTTGGTAGAGCGTCTCGTTCGCAATGAGAAGGTCAGGGGTTCGACTCCCCTAAGCTCCACAAACCCCGCAGGTTCCATCCGCTACCGAAGCCGGGCAATGTTTTCTGCTTCGAACCATTGAAACCTTCCCGGGTGTTCCTTCGCAAGTCGAACCGGATTGCCGAAGCAAAGTCAGCCTCCCGGAGCCGCATCGAACGGTTTCCCAGATTCAGCCGTAACCCCGCCTGCTACAGGCATCAGTATCCCCCGTTCTTGCTCAAGGTTACGTTAATATGGCTGATTGCTGTCTGTCAACAGGTTTTTGAATCGTTATTCTTTCACATGCTTCAAGGGAGTCTCTATGTCTCGTTCGGTCATGAAAAACTCTGTGCTCAGGCTTCTGCCCGGTTTGCTCTGTCTTGCATTGCCGCTTTCGTCCTGCTCGTCATCGAAACACGCAAAAACTTCCGCCACCTTTACGGTCACGCCAGCCGAGCAGCGCTATCGCGAGGCCACGGAAAGAATCGCAAGCAAGAAATACGACAACGCCATTCTCATTCTCGAATCGCTCATGTTCTCAACGAGGGCGACCGATCTGGAGGACGACGTGCTCAACTCGCTGGCTGACTCCTATTTCAAAACGAAGCAGTTTGTCCTTGCGGCCGACACCTACCGGCGCTTGCTTCAGCAGACACCGGACTCGCCCTTTGCGAAAAACGCCCAGTTCCAGCTTGCCCGGGCGTACGAGAAGCTTTCGCCGTTTTACGAACTCGACCAGGAGTACACCCTCAAAGCGATCAACGAGTTTACGACTTACCTCGATCAATATCCTTCCGATGACTCAGCGCAGGCGGCAAGCGATGCCGACATGTACAAAAAGCTGATGGAGGTCAACCCGTCGAATGCCTCATACAAGCAGAAGTACGAGGCCGCAATGGCGACGCTTTCGAACGAGTCTCCGGCACGATACAGCAGTCAGGCAATTCCGCTGCTCAGGGAGAAGCTCGCACGTAACCGCTTCTCGATAGCCAGGCAATACACGAAGCTCAAGAAATACCGCGCCGCCGAGATTTTCTACGATGTAATTGTCAACCAGTATGCCGATACCAAATGGATCGAGTCGGCCTGGATCGGAAAGATCGAAATGGAGATCAAGCGTGAAAACTGGTTCGAGGCGCGTCAGTCGATCGAGGCGTTCCGGCAGCTGTTTCCGGCGAAAGCTCATCTGGTCGAAGAGGCATCAAAGAAAGTTGTAGCGCACGCTTCAAACTCGCGCGATCCGAAATCGAAAAAGTGAGGAGGGCGGTTTTCGGAGGCAGCTTCGATCCGCCGCATAACGGTCATCTCGCGCTCTGCCTCTTTGCGAGGGAGCTGCTCGGACTTGACCGGTTGATCGTTTCGGTTTCCAAAAATCCTTTCAAGGGGCCTGCCGACGCATCCGATGATAACCGGTCAGCCATGGCCGGATTGCTGACCGCCGAGATCAACTCCGCCAGACCGTTCGCTGAACTGAGCACCTGGGAATTGCAGCAACAGGGCCCGTCTTACACTGTCGATTTGCTTCGTCATGTCGCGGAGCTGTATCCGGACGACGAACTCGTCTTGCTTGTGGGAGAGGACAGCTATCGGCAGATGCCGCAGTGGCGGGAGTCGCGTGAGATCGCGAAGCTGTGCGACATCGCTGTGTTCGGACGCTCCGGCGGCGAGCTTGCCGCCGCGTCGTGTGGCGAGACGCTTCCTCCCGCAACGCTCTTCGACTTTGACATGCCGGTCTCAGCAACGGAAATCAGGCGACTCGCCGCCGCCGGTCAGCAAGTCTCGCATCTCGTTCCACCATCCATCGCGGCCTATATCGCTTCGCACGGTCTCTATCGCGTCTGATTTGCGCCACGCAGGCCGCTTTACCATTCCCAAAATCACATCGATTCCGGCGCTGAGATGCCGAGGATTTTGAAGCCGTTACGCAGCACCTGGCGGACGCAGAGCGAGAGCATGAGGCGCGCATCGCGGATTTCCGGCTCGGCCTTCAGGATCGTGCACTCCTGGTAGAATTTGTGGTAGCGCTCGGCGACCGTGTGCAGGTACTCGACCATCTTCTGCGGTTCGAGCTGGCGCAGGCTTGACTGAATGACATCCGGGAAGTCGAGCAAGGCCGAGGCGAGGTCGATCTCCGCTTCGCTCGAAAGCAGCGGTAAGACCGCGCCGGTAGCGGCGTTCTCGTCGAAGCCGACCTCTTTTTCGGCCATGCGCACGAGGCTGCAAATCCTCGCGTGGGCGTATTGGAGATAGAAAACCGGGTTGTCCTTCGACTGCTTCTTGGCCAGCTCGACATCGAAATTCAGGTGCGAATCCTTGCTGCGCATGATGAAGAAGAGGCGCGTGGCGTCCGCGCCCACGTCGTCGATGAGGTCGTCGAGCAGATCGGCGTTGCCCTTGCGGGTGGACATCTTGACGGTCTCGCCGCCGACGGTGGTGGTGACGAACTGGTTGATCGCCACGCGGATTTTCGAGGTGTCGTAGCCGAGAATCTTCAGCGCCTCCTGAACGTCGGGGTACTCGTCGATGTGATCCGCGCCGAAGACGTTCACCATGAGGTCGAAGCCGCGCTCGAATTTGGTGACGTGGTAGGCGATGTCGGGCAAACGGTAGCTCGGATCGCCCGAGGATTTGATGAGCACCTTGTCCTTCTCCTGCCCGAGTTTCGTCGTCATGAACCAGGTCGCGCCGTCGTAGCGTCCGATGAACTCCTTCGCTTCAAGCGCGTCGATGACCTGCTGGTTGCCCGACGGCTTGCCCTCGTGTGATAGGTAGAGCGTGTGCTCGTTGAAGAACTTGTCGTGCGTGATCGAGAGCCGTTCGAGCGTCCGGCGGATCGAGCTGAAGATGATCCCCTCGGCGGTCTCCTTGAAAAGCGCGAGATCGTCGCGCGAAGCGAGGTCGTCGCCGTGCTCGATGAAGAGCGTCTCGGCGATGTCGCCGATGTAGTCGCCCTGGTAGTGCGTCGTCGGGAACTCGATTGCCTGTCCGCACTTTTCGAGGTAGCGGAAGCGCACCGACTCGGCGAGTATCTGCATCTGGCGACCGGCGTCGTTGAAGTAGTACTCGCGCGTCACCGCGTAGCCCTGCGTTTCGAGCAGGTTGGCGATGCAGTCGCCCAGCACGCCGCCGCGTCCTCGCCCGACGGTCAGCGGGCCGGTCGGGTTGGCGCTCACGTACTCGACAATCGCTTTCTGCCCATTGCCCGACTCGTTGCAGCCGAACGATTCGCCCTCTTCGAGCACGGTGCCCGCCGAGCGCATGACGAAGGCCGGATCGAGATGGAAGTTGATGAAGCCGGGACCGGCGACCTCGGTTTTCGTCACCGTGCCGTCCGGGAATGCGAAGAGGGCGATGAGCTGCCCGGCCAGTTCACGCGGATTCTTCCGGGCCTCCTTGGCCAGCAGGAAGGCGATGTTGGTCGAGAAATCGCCGAACTTCTTGTCGGTCGGCTTGTCGATCTGAATCTCCTTGTCGGTCTCTATGCCTGCTTTAAGCAGGGCGTCCTTGATGAACGGGAGGAAAAAAGCTCGCATCGGTATGAATCGTTAAGACATGGTTTTGACCGCGCCGCACAGCTCAAGCAGCGCTTCGGGCATGAGGCCGTCGTAATGGTCGATGGTGGTGATGATGTTGTCGAAGGAGGCGAACGCCTCGGGGCGGTTGGTCGTCGTGACGGCCACGCAGCTCATGCCGGCGGCGGCGGCGGCCTCCGCGCCCGGCAGCGCGTCCTCGAAGACGATGCACGACGCAGGATCAGCGCCCAGCATCTCGGCCACGCGCAGGAAGGTCTCGGGATGCGGCTTGCCGTGACGCACCATGTGCGCGCCGACGACCGCCTCGAAGCGCGGCGTCAGCCCGGTCAGGCCGAGCACGTAATCGATGTTCTTCGGCCCCGCGCCCGTGCCGATGCCGAGGCGGATGCCCGCGCCGGATGCGCGGTCGAGGAACGCATCGAGGCCCGGCATCTGCACGATGGCTTCGCGGTTCATCACGCGGTAGAGAATGTCCTTCAGCTCCGTCAGCTTGTCGGCCTCTTCATGCGAGATCGCGGGATCGAGGAAGTAGCGCAGCACGTCGAGTCCTTTCATGCCAGCGGTTTCGACCAGGTAGCGTTCCGGGTCCAAACCCGAAAGGCCGTAGTCGGCGAAGAGATCGACCCACGACTGGGCGTGCATTCTCATGTTATCGACCAGCACGCCGTCCATGTCGAAAATAAAGGCTTTCGGGCTGTTATCGTTTCGTATCATCATGCGTTAATCTCCCCGAGGCTCATCGCCTCTCTGACTTCCTTCATGGTTTCTCTGGCAATTATCCGGGCTTTAGCTTCACCTTCGTGAAGAATCTCCTTCACTATCTCCGGGCGCTCTTCGTAGTGTTTGCGCCGTTCGAGAATGGGGGCCAGCTCCGCCGAGATGTTCGCGGCGCACATCTTTTTGCAGTCGACGCAACCGAGAGCGCCGGAGCGGCATCCCGCCTCGACTTCGGCGAGTTGCGGTTCGGCGGTGAACTTCTGGTGGTAGCTGTAGACCAGGCACACCTCGGGGCGGCCCGGATCGTTGCGGCGCACCTTCTGCGTGTCGGTCACGGCGGGGCGCATCTTTTTCAGCACCTCGTCGGGGCCGTCGGAGAGCAGAATCGTGTTGCCGAGTGACTTAGACATTTTCGCCTTGCCGTCGAGGCCCACGAGCCGCGCGAACTTCGTGATCTTCGGCGATGGCTCCGGGAAAACGTCGCCCAGCGTCGGATGCTGGTAATGGCTGTTGAACTTGCGGGCGATCTCGCGCGTGATCTCGACGTGCGGAATCTGATCCTCGCCGACCGGCACCACGTTGCCCTTGTAAAGCAGAATGTCCGCCGCCTGCAACACCGGATAGCCGAGATGGCCATAAACCAGCGACTCCATGTTCAGGTCGCGCACCTGCTCCTTGAGCGTCGGGTTGCGTTCGAGCCGCGCCGTGGTGATGAGCATCGAGAAGACGAGGAAGAGCTCTGCGTGCTCCTTCACCTGCGACTGGCGGAAGACCGGGCTTTTGTCGGGATCGACGCCCGCCGCGAGCCAGTCGGTCAGCATGTCGAGCGAGTGGTCGTAGATCGACGAAGTGTCGAGCGAAGTGGTCAGGCTGTGGTAATCGGCGATCAGGAAGCAGGTCTCGTAAGCACGGCTTCCATCCG
>JAAXXD010000060.1 GCA_013334655.1 Chlorobaculum sp.
ACATCCCGAACGTTGGGGATCAAGACCGGCAAGAGTGTGGGAGACGAACCGGGAAGTGGTGCTGAACCCGGACAAAAAGTGAATATTTTTTTCAAAAAAAGACGACATCTCTATTGACATAAAGCGGAATATGAGCAGTAACGGCTTGATGCTCCGGGGGGCTTTTTGGTGCTTCCGAGTGACAACTGTAAATGAAAAATTCCAGAGGACTTGCAGAGATCTTATGGGATTTTCTGTTTGATCGAAAGCCATAAGCTTCTGGTTACGGTAGCGCCCATGTTGCACCGCAGGTCGCTTTCGCTGCAACTTTTAATATATACGAAAACCTTTTTTAACTTTACTGTAAATTTATGCTGACCTTTGTAAATGAGTTGGAATTAGCCAGTTCAGTTTAAACATTGTTTGCCTTGCACGATGATGCTTGATTGCTTACAGCAATATTCTTGGCGCATATACATTCCTCGCAAAGCTCGTCCTTGTTGCGCTGACTGCTTTCTATGCGTATTGGACAAGAGGCATCCTTGCAGCAACGACAGATAGGCGGTGACGAACTCATCCAGCGCGCCACCTCTCCACCGTACGGCTCTCGCTCGACGTCGAAACCGGCAAGGCAGTGGGGATTGAGAGGATTTTCCATCCCGAGTTCGAGAAAGCGCCGCAGAGGTGAGGACGGCAGTATGACGGGGGAGAGACGGGGGATTCTGTTCCCGTGAACAAAGCCGCTTGTTTTCAGACGGCCCTGTTCTATTATATATCAGTATAAATCAGCAAAAAATGAACAACCCCGCTTCTGCGGGGTTGTTCAAGATTGTTTGGGTACTCTCTTTTTTCTGGCTTATTTCCCTTGATATTATGCTACCGTATCGGCTTCACTGCGCGTGCGCCGCAGATACCCGCCCATCAGCAATGAGCCAACTCCAAGAAGCGCTATAGACGCTGGTTCAGGAACAGCGGCAACAGTGCCATTAAAGGTATAGTTATTGATGCTATATCTGCCACTTGTTCCTGCTGCGTTGTAGCCATAAAAACGAAACTCGATGGGATTAGTCAAGTTCTGAAACTGTGGTGCGGAAAGATCAATGGTTGTGCCTGTAGCTGTTGGCGAGCCGATGTCTGCAACGAACCCGTCCACGCTGGACCTGAACGCGAATGATGTCGGCGCATTACCAGCATTGCCAGCCTGACCGGTATAAACAAAATTTGTGAAATTGACTTTGTAACCAGGGTTTGCGTCAAGAGTGAATGTGAAATAGGAGTTGGCACCAGGTGCCGACGTTGTGGACCACCCGCTTGCAATATAGCGATTAGCAGTACCAGTAACCGCTGTAAGACCAGTGCCCCGCCCAATGCCCGATGCGGTAATGTTTGGGTCGTTGATCAGCCCTGTTACATAAGGGTTACTAAGGCCCGGGTCTGGGTCAGTAATCGAGTTTGTGCTGATGATAACGGCCGCATTTGCCTCTGTCCAACCCGAAGAAGCCAACAGGCAGCCGATAAGTAAAGCTTTAACTTTCATTTCCCCCCCCCCCTTTAAAACAGAATTACTGTTATAGATGTAAATTGCATATAGCGCTTAATTTGAACACATACTAAGATAATTATAATTATTATTTTTTAAATAACCAATATTGCACTAAGAAAAATCTGTGCATTTTTAAAAAAGATATATATTATAATTTAAGGATATAGTATTGAAAAATAAACGGGCAGGACTCCTCGCATAACAATCTCCTGTAAGAGATCGGATTGGCTTATAATAACTTATTGTTTTATAGGGTGTTATAATCATATTGCCTTGGGAAGTGATCACCCCTTTCGTCTGGCTTGTATTCCGTTGAAGGATTATCCAGCATAGCTATAGTCAAATTTCTACCTATACTATTATTAATTAAAGCTTTTACCAATTGCAAAGGCCTTCAGTCTGTAATGTTTATACAAAATATTATAAATCAGGGTGTTATTACTCCGGCGACAATAAATCGCAAAAGTACCCTCAAGAAGAGATAGGGCTAAAGCCAATTTATTTTGTCTTATCCACATACCCCGGACTGAAGTCCGGGGCAATTTTTAAGAACTTTAATCGCCGGAGTAATAAATCAATCTCATGCAGTGTTGGCATTGGTGTTTTTTTTGACGAAGTAATGCTGGCGCAATAATGAAAGGGGATTTTTTATCCAGAGTCCGATACCGTACGGTAGAGACGGAGCGTTGGCATGTGCAGGTCAAGAGGATGTGCCGAAAGAATTGGTTCAGTGTGGAGAATATCCCAAAGTGAAATCGTAATCGCCTTCTATAAAGAGGAGCAGATTGTCCGATCAGCATTCAAGACTGTCGATTTCGACGGCGATTTCGATCCAGAAAACAAAAAACCCCAACCAATCGGCTGGGGCTTTCGTTATCTGTCAAATCTGAAAATATCTTACCTCTTCCCCTGCTCGAACTCTTCGGCTACGAGCACATCCGCTTTGCTGCCGATGTAGAGCGGGGTGCGCTGGTGCAGCTCTTCGGGCTGGATGTCGAGGATGCGCTGGTTTCCGTCCGTGGCGCGGCCTCCGGCCTGTTCGCAGATGAAGGCCATCGGGTTGGCTTCGTACATCAGGCGCAACTTGCCGTTTTTGTGCTTTTTGGTGGCTGGATAGACAAAGACGCCACCGGTGAGCAGGTTGCGGTGGAAGTCCGCCACGAACGAGCCGATGTAGCGCGTGCTGTACGGGCGGCCTGTGGCTGTGTCTTCCTCCTTCAAATAGTCGAGGAATCGCTTCGTCCCCTCGTTGAACTCCGCCCATGAACCTTCGTTGGCTGAGTAGTATTTGCCTCGCTCCGGGGTCGTGATGTTTTCGTGAGAGAGCAGGAATTCGCCGACGGTCTGGTCGTAGGTGAAGCCGTGCACGCCGTGGCCGGTGGTATAGACCAGCATGACCGACGAGCCATAGATGACGTATCCGGCAGCAACCTGATCGGCCCCTTTCTGAAGGCAGTCATCGAGGCTCGCCTTGCCGGGGTCGTCGCTCTTGATGCGATAAATCGAGAAAATGGTGCCAACGCTGACGTTGACGTCGATGTTCGACGAGCCGTCGAGCGGGTCGAAGAGCAGCACGTAGTTTCCGGTCTCGTTTTTGGGCGGCACGATGACGCTGTCGTTCTCCTCGGAACCCATCAGGGCGAAGCGCCCGTGCTGGCCGATGGCGTTGATGATCCTTTCGTTGGCGAACAGGTCGAGCTTCTTGACCTCCTCGCCCTGCACGTTGGTCGATCCGGCCAGACCGAGAATGTCGGCCAGACCAGCCCGCACGACTTCGCGCCGCACCAGCTTGGCCGCGAAGGCGACATCGTTCAGAAGATCGGTCACTTCGCTGTTGACCTCCGGGTAGAGTTTCTGCTGCTGGAGAAAATGGCTTTCGATGGTGGTGAGCTTGTTCATCACGAAATCATTGAGATGGTTGGCGGCGGTAATAATGAATACCCCCAAAGCTATGCTATTTTCAAGGCTATTCCAACGCCGGGGGTTCCTCTTAAAAACTGTTTTTTCCTGAAGAAACGACGAATAATCCGTACATTCACCGACCATTTTCCTGACTCAATACCCATTCATGAAACGATACCGGTGGACACGCCTCGAACCTGACCCTTCACTGGTTCAGGCACTTTCCCAAGCGATCAACGTCAGCAAGCCGATTGCCGCCACGCTCGTCAATCGCGGCATTTCGAACTTCGACCAGGCCCGCCGGTTCTTCCGACCTTCGCTCGACGATATTCCTTCGCCATTTCTGTTTCATCAGATGGAACGCGCCGTCGAGCGCGTCTCGAAAGCAATTGCTGGAGGTGAAAAGATCATGGTCTACGGCGATTACGATGTGGATGGCACCTCCGGCACGGCGATGCTGTCACTGTTTCTCGGTGAGTTGAGGGCCGATGTCTGCCACTACATCAACGACCGCTTTACGGAGGGGTACGGCCTTTCGGAAAGCGGCATCGCCTGGGCGGTCGAACAGGGGGTATCCCTCGTCATCACGGTCGATTGCGGCATTCGCGCCATCGACGAGGTGAAGGAGTGCGCCGAAAAAGGGATCGACGTCATCGTCTGTGACCACCACGAAGCGGGCGAGCTGCCCGAGGCACTGGCGATTCTCAATCCGAAGGTGGAGGGGAGCGGCTATCCGTTCCGCGAACTTTGCGGCTGCGGCGTGGCGCTCAAGCTCATCCAGGCGATGGTCGAGGCTCGGGGCGACGACCAGGGCCGCTGGCGGCAATATCTCGATTTCGTGGCGATTGCGACCGCCGCTGACATGGTATCGCTGCAAGGCGAAAACCGCGTCTATCTTCGCGAAGGTCTCGAACTGATTCGCAAGTCGCCCAGAGTAAGTTTTCAGGCGATGGCCACGAACATGAAGGTCGAGCTGGCCGAGTTCGGCATGATGAACATCACCTTCGGCATCGCGCCCCGGATCAACGCCGCCGGGCGGATGGAGTCGGCGGGCGCGGCGATGCAGTGGCTGCTCAGCGCGGACGCGGCGGCGGCGCAACTTCACGCGGCGGAGCTGGAGGAGCTGAATGCGCGGCGGCGGGAGATCGATGCGGAAATTACGTCACGAGCCGAAACGATGGTGGCGGGCCACTGCGCCAGCTTCTGCTCCTCGATCGTGCTCTATGACGAAGCGTGGCACCTCGGCGTGCTCGGCATCGTGGCCTCGAAGCTGATCGACAAGTATCTCTTGCCCACCGTCGTGATGGGGCGGATGAATGGCCTCATCAAGGGTTCGGTCAGGAGCGTCGATCAGCTCAACATCTACGACGTATTGCACGAGTGCCGCGACCATCTCGAACAGTTCGGTGGCCACTACCAGGCGGCGGGGCTGACGCTCAAACCAGAGAATCTCGAAGCGTTCCGCCGCCGCTTCGACGAGGTATGTCGCGAGCTGCTGCCGGTTGAGGCGCGTCAGAAAGCGCTTCTGATCGACGCGGACCTCACGCTCGACGAAATCACTCCGAATTTCCTGAAGGTGCTCGAACAGTTCTCGCCCTTCGGATTCGCCAACCGCGAGCCGCTCTTCGCCGCCACCGGTTGCCGCCTCGTCGGCAAACCGAAGCTGCTGCGCGATCGGCACGTCAAGTTCACGGTACGCGGCGAGCGAGGCTCATCGTTCGAAGTGATCGCCTTCGACCGCCCCGACATCTTCACCGACCTTGAAGCCTGCGGAACCTCCACAACCCTGCAACTGGCCTGCATCCCCGAAAAAAATCAATGGAACGGCCGCGAGTACGTGCAGCTCCGTCTGAAGGATATGGCGGTTGGTTGATGGTAGCGGTAGTGGACGAGGTGGACTTGGTGGACAGAAAAAAAAACTTCCGTGATCCCTTGTCCACAACGTCCACCTCGTCCACTTTTTTCACTCCTCCATCGCTGGTAGCGCTTCTCCGCTTTTTTCGTGCCTGATTCTCGACAGAATGCCCACCAGTGATGAGATTGCCGAAACGACGAAGAAGATCAGCGAGAGCGCGACGCCGGTGTTGACGTCGAGGCCGAGGTGGTTCAGGGCGTAGAAGAAGGTGACCTCTCGCGCTCCGGCCCCACCGATGGTGAGCGGTAAAATGGTGGCCACGCTGGAAATGAGAAAGATTGCCAGATAGTCGATCTGATGGCTTGTTGCGGACATCGACATGAGGATGAACCACGCCGAGATGACTTGAGTCCCCTGGATCACCAGTGACTCGACCGCCGTGATGAGGAACACCGGCATGAACTGCCGGTAGAAGAGCCAGGTCAGCAGCAGAGACAGAGGATAGGAGACTCCGATGATCACCCATATCCAGAGCATCTCGCCGGGGTAGAGCGCTGCGAAGGAGCTGGGGATGATCAAGAGTGCCGAAAGGAAGATGAGAGCGAAAATACCGCTCACCCGATCCCAGAATACAGCACTGAAGATGTTGATGACGGCGAGACCGTGATTTTTTTTCAGCACGTAGATTTTGTAGCCATCCCCCCCAATGCCGCCTGGCAGGAAAAGGTTGTAAAACATCCCGAGATAGTAGAGCTTCAGGTTGTACCAGGCCGAGAGATTCAGGCCGATGGCCTTGAAAAAGCGGTTCAGCCGTACGGCATTGACCACCTTGGAGATGTTGAAAAAGAGGATCGATCCGAGCAGATAGCCGGGATGGGCATGACGGATGAGCGATGAGAGCTGGTTTATATCGGTTTTTCTGAGCACGATGAAGAGCGCCGCCACGGTGAGCAGAAGCTGGACGGTCGTCTTGAGAACCTTGCTTTTAATGGAGCTACTTGCTTTTGTCAACGATCTCTCTGATGATGTAGGGTTTCTTGTTCTGCGACTCGTAGTAGGTGCGCATGATGAATTCGGCGATGAAGCCGGTGGTGATGAGCTGGATTCCGATGAAGGTCAGGATAACGCCGAGACTCAAGAGCGGGCGACCACCAATGTCGTGACCGAGGAGTTTCACGGCGAGCAGATAGAAATCGATGCCGAGGCCGAGGAAGAGCGTGATGAAGCCGAGCGAGCCGAAGAGGTGCATCGGACGGTGAGCGTATTTCTGGTAAAAAACCATAAAGAAGAGGTCGCTCAGCACCTTCAAGGTTCTGCCGATGCCGTATTTCGACTTGCCGTATTTCCGTGCGTGGTGTCTTACGTCAACCTCCTCCATCTTCGCACCGTAAAGCTGCACGAGCACCGGAATGAAGCGGTGCAGCTCGCCGTACAGGCCGAGGTTTTTGGCCACGTCGCGCTTGAACACCTTCAGCGTGCAACCGTAATCCCGAATGTGGACGTTGGTCAAATTTCGGATCATCGCGTTGGCGATCTTGCTCGGAATCTTGCGCAGGATCATGCCATCCTGCCGCCCGGCCCGTCGCCCGGCCACCACGTCGAGCTTGTTCGATTCGAGGTGGGCGATCATCATCGGGATGTCGGCGGGATCGTTCTGCAAATCGCCATCCATGGTGGCAATCAGCTCGCCACGAGCCTCGTCGATGCCCGCCGACATGGCCGCCGTCTGGCCGTAATTCTTGTTCAGCACCACCAGTCGGGCGTTGGACGGCGCGCGGCGCTCGACTTCGGCAACCGTCGAGTCGGTCGAGCCGTCATCGACCAGAATGATTTCGTGATCGATGCCGCCGAGCGCCGAAGCGAGCGCGTCGAAGAGCGGGCCGATGCTTTCGGCCTCGTTCATGAGCGGTATGACGACAGAGAGTTTCATCGGGAAGTCGGTTGAGTCGGCATTCTGACGAGCATGATTCCATGTTTGCCGTACAACTGCTCGACAGGCCCAAGTTTTTCGAGGCGGTCGATTGTGGTCAGCACAACCTCACCCGGTTCGGGGAAGCGCCGTTCGGCAAAAGAGCCTGAATATACGAAAAAAGAGGGGTAATAGACCTTCCACATCACGATTTTCAGACCCTCTTTCCGGGCCAAAAGCGCGGCCTCTTTGACCGGCTCCTGCATCACGCGCGAGGCCATCGGCATCGCCACGAAGTTGAACGAGAAGGTCAGGAGCGCCCCGCCGATGATGAAGCGCAACTGAGGCGACAGGCGCGGCGTGAATTGCAGCAAGAGACAGAGCACCGCCGCCGCGAGCATAAAGAGCGAAAAGTGGATGGCCGCCATCTCCGCGAGAAATCCCTGAAGCTGGGCCTGGATGAAGAGATTCTCCATCGACGGCAGCACTTGCTTCACCGCCAGCGGCAGGGCGGCGAGCAGCAGCAGCACGCCTGCGGGCCAGAGCGCGAGGAGCCACGAGCGCTCGATTTTCGAGAGTTCCGCGCCGAGCAGGATGAAGAGCGGTGTGTAGCCGTAGATCATGTAGTGTGGCAGCTTGGTGCCCGAGAGCGAGAAGAAGACGAAGACGAAGGCGAACCAGATCATGCAGAACTGCCAGAGCGGGTCGGCAAGTCGCTCCCGAAGCTTGGCGAAGATGCCGAAAAAGAGACCGGTCGAGGGCATCAGCCCGACGAGCACCACCGGTATATAATATATGAGCGAACCCGAGTGCCCCTCCATCGACCCACCAAAGCGGTTGACGTTGTGCTTCATGAAAAAGCCGTCGATGAAGGCCTGGCCCTGCTCGCGATATTCGAGCACGTACCACGGCAGCGCGATGATGAGGAAAAGTCCGATGGCCGTCGGATTGAGCATGGCGCGGAACCACGCCTTCAGCTCTTTTTGCGCGAGGAAGAAGAGGAACGAAACCGCGACCGGAATGAGGATGGCAACCGGCCCCTTGTCGAGCATTCCGAAGCCCATTGCCGCGAAGGCGACGTAGATCCACGATCGGCGCTTCGTGCGCCAGTGGGTGAAGAGCGCCGTCACGCTCACCGCGAGGCAGAGGTTGAGCACAGCGTCGGCGATGGCCGCCTTGGCGATGATGCTCACCTGCAACGAGAGCGCCATCAGCGCCGTCGCGAGTACAGCCTCGGTTTCGTTGCGCTCGCGCCGTACGAAGAGGAAGATCGCGCCCGCCCAGAAGGTTGCGGCGATGGCCGAGGGCAGGCGGAAAGCAAATTCGCTGATGCCAAATGATTTGACTGAAAGCAGTTGCAGCCAGTAGACGAGGATCGGCTTGTCGAAGCGCAACACGCCGTTCAGGTAGGTGGTGAGGTAGTTTTTCGACACGAGCATCTCCCGCGTCGCCTCGCTGAACGCCCCTTCGTCCACATCGAAAAGCGGGCCGGAGCCGATTCCTGCGAAAAAGCTGAGAAAAACGAGCAGCGCGAGTCCCGCCAGCAGAATCTTCCTGTCCGGTTTATCTGATAGTGGTTTCATCGAAAGCAGTGCGGAAATAACGTTGATAAAGCAGCGCGACCGTCGCCGCGCCGAGCGCCGATCCGGCTACGACATCGCTCAGGTAGTGCTGGCAGAGCACGACGCGACTTGCGGCGATCACCATCGCGGCGGCCATAAATGCCGCTCTGAAGCGCGGATAGAGGAGCGACAGGCTCAACGCCACACTCAGCGCCGTGGCGGAATGGCCGGATGGAAACGATTGCCAGGCGTGTTCGAGATGCCATCCGAACAGGTCGAATCCATAAATGTTCTGTTCCAGCAAAAGCTTCGGCCTCGCCCGGCAGAGGACGATTTTGATCAGATCCGCCGTCAGCCCAGATACAGCGACCGTGCTGAAGAGGAGCAATCCGGTCGAGGAGATTCGCCGGTTCCGTTTGCGAAGTCCCGCAAACAACAGGAGTCCGCCGACGAGATACCATTCCGACTGCCCCGCCCTGGTGACGACTTTCCATGCGCGATGCCAAAGTCCGGCGTCGAACTGATGGAAAAACAACGTCAGTGGCTGGTCGAAGAGAAAAAAGGAGATGACGCAGAACAGCAGGGTTGCGAAAAGCAGCAGAAGTCGTATCAGTCGTCGATCATTCATGGCGTCGTTCAATGGTGCCTCTACATCTGTAATGGGTTTCTACTTGCGCTGACTGGTCAATCGCAAGGTAATGATTTTAGGCTTTTTCTGGATTTTATCCACGGAAAGAAGGCGCGATCTGCTGGCAGCCAACCACTTTTTTTCTAAAAAATCTATAGATTGGCGTGTTTTACTAATATATAAACAACAATCGAATCCGCAGGGATTGTTTGTTTTTATATAAAAAAGTAATTTTAAATGTTTACCGGATGATACTTACTAATAAAAATGTTTACGATCATGAAAAAGGTAGTTGTATCTGTTGGAACCATGTCATTCGATGATTTTAACGGCAGTGAACATGGTAGCGCTGGTTTTTTCGATTTTTCGTCAGAACATGGTGCTGCTTTTCATGAATTTATCCAGCCCGGCATCAATCATCAGGCGGAAGTTCAGGATATAATGGCTGCCGGTTTGCTCGGCGCTTTTAGCGCCACCGGTGGCAAGGCGTCGCCCGTTTCGGCTGAGGCGTCAACTGCGAAAACAACCACGGTAACGGTAAAGGCTGACACGAGCGCGCCGACCGTCGCGAGTTTCAATCCGGTTGATGGAGGCGCAAGGGCCGATGTCGCCTCCAATATTACCATAACGTTCAGCGAATCGGTGCAAGCCGGAAGCGGTACGATCGAGATTCATTCCGGGTCAGCGAACGGCGCTCTTGTCGAGAGCTTCGATGCGGCCACGAGCACCCACCTTGCTTTTTCGGGTAGCAAGCTGACCATCGATCCGACGGTAAACCTCGATTATGGAAAGGATTACTATGTGACCATCGCTTCGGGAGCGGTCAAAGACCTTGCGGGCAACAGCTATGCAGGCACGACATCGTACGATTTCATGACCAAGGTCGCGGGTTCCACCTGGAGTTCGGTTTCGGGACACGGCCTGCTCAATGTCGATTCGATGCTCGAAGTGGCAACAGGTACGTCGATCAGCGACGCTCCGCTCTATGGCGGCGGTTACAATGCGTGGGACTGGGGGGTGAACAAAGTGCAGGCTCCCGATGCTTGGCAGGCGGGCTATACCGGTGACGGCATCATCGTCGCGGTGATCGATACCGGCGTTTCATATACTCACAGCGATCTGGCCGGGAACATCTGGACCAATACGGCGGAAATTGTCGGCAACGGCATCGATGACGATCTCAACGGTTATGTCGATGATATTTATGGATACGATTTCGTCAACAGGGATGGTTATGCGCTGGACGACAACGGCCACGGCACGCATGTCGCGGGGATCATCGCCGGACTGCGCAACGGCGTTGGCGTGACAGGCGTCGCCTATGACGCCACCATCATGTCGGTCAAGGTGCTTGGCTCCACGGGCACCGGATCGTTCACCAATGTCGCAGCCGGTATCATGTACGCGGTCAATAACGGTGCCGATGTGATCAATCTGTCTCTCGGAGCCTGGGGTACGACCTCTTCTGTTGTCACCAACGCCATCACCTATGCCATCAGTCACGGGGTGATCGTCTGCATGGCCTCGGGCAATGACTCCAAGCCCACTCCGGCCTACCCGGCCATCCTGGCGGAGACTGTTGGCGGAATAGCTGTCGGTGCGGTGAACAGCAGCACCGTGGTCGCGTCGTTCAGCGACGGAGCGGGTCTTGCGACGCCTTACGACTACGTAGAAGCGCCTGGCGTAAGTATATACAGCACATACCTCAACGGCGGATACGCATCCATGAGCGGCACCTCGATGGCGACGCCCTATGTGGCGGGCGTGGCGGCTTTGCTGCTCTCCGCGCAGCCGAACTTCGCCTCCAACTGGTCAACTGAGCAGCTCGAATCGATCATAACCTCGACGGCGACATCGATGGGCGGCACCGCGCTGACCGCCGCCGCCACGACGACCACGACCACGCTGGCGGCGGCATCGGTTTCAGAAACGCTCCCGGAGATCGACCTCTCTCATCTCGGTATTGTCGATTCCAGCGCGGCTGTCCATCAGGTCGAGCTGACCGGCGTGGTTTCGAGCGCTGAAATGTTTATCGTCTGAGTTTTCGAGACGCTGACTGTCTCTGTTTTTTGCAGTTCAGCAAGAGCGAAAAGGCAGCTTCGTCGTCTTTTCGCTCTTTTTTTATTGCGATACTCGCGCCACATCCGCCGATGAAACCAATAGATGGCGCGGCGCATTGATCTGATATAATTCTGTCTATGGTTTCAGGCGGGGTGGCCCGCACTCAATGTTGTCGCTCATGTCATCGAATCCCTCCGGCACGCCCTCCAAAGCCGTGCTGCTTCTCTCCTGCCCAGACCGCGTGGGGCTTGTCGCCCGAATCGCTCATTTCATCTACGAACGGGGCGGAAACATTCTCGACCTCAACGAGCATGTCGATGTAGATGATCATCACTTCTTTCTCCGGGTTTCGTGGAGTCTCGATCACTTTTCGATTCCGGCGAGCGAGCTGGAGGCGGCGTTCACTCCACTGGGCCGAGAGTTTGGCGCGGCGTGGCAGATTCGCCTCTCCGGCAAACGGAACCGGATGGCGGTGTTCGTCTCGAAATATGACCACTGTCTCCGGGAGATTCTCTGGCGGCACAGCCTCGGCGAGTTCGATATCGACATTTCGCTCGTCGTCTCGAACCACGCCGACCTCGGGCCGCTCGCCGAGCACCACGGCATCCCGTTTCACGTCATTCCGGTCACGCCGGAGAAGAAGGCGGAGGCCGAGCGGCGGCAGATGGCGCTGTGCGAGGAGCACGGCATCGATACGATCGTGCTGGCGCGGTACATGCAGGTGCTTTCGCCAGAGTTCACCGGGCGCTGGCCGGGTCGGATCATCAACATTCACCACTCGTTTCTTCCGGCCTTTATCGGCGGCAATCCCTACCGGCAGGCCTACGAACGCGGGGTGAAGCTGATCGGGGCCACCAGCCATTACGTCAGCGACGAGCTGGACGAAGGGCCGATCATCGAGCAGGACATCATCCGCATCTCGCACCGCGACACGCTCGACGACCTCGTGCGCAAGGGGCGCGACCTCGAACGGCTCGTGCTGGCCCGCGCCTTGCGGCTGCACTGCGAGCATCGCATTCTGGTCAACGGTCGCAAGACCGTCGTGTTCGACTGAGCCGTGCCGCGTGCCGGAACACTATTCTTTCGTACATTCAGATTGCCCCGGCTTTCACTCCGGGTTTGAATAATTGCTTTCTGAACCATTACGCCTCCGCAGTACCACAGATGAGCGATCACCATCACGACCATAATCATAGTCACGATCATCACCACGATCATGGTCACGCCGGGCATCATCACCATCATGCTGTCGGGAGTATCAAGACAGCATTTTTTATGAATGCTGGATTCACGATCCTCGAAGCGGTGGGCGGCGTGATGACCAACAGCACGGCGATTCTCGCCAACGCCGTGCACGATTTCGGCGACTCTTTCGCCCTCGGGCAGGCGTGGTACTTCGAGAAGCTGTCGGCGCGGACGGGCGATGGCCGCTACTCCTACGGCTACCAGCGCTTCTCGATTTTCGGCGCGCTGGTGAGCGCCATCATGATGCTTGCCAGCTCCTTCCTCGTGCTCGTTCAGGCCGTGCCGCGCCTTCTGCATCCCGAACATCCGAACGCCAAAGGGATGGTCGCTTTCGCCCTCGCCGGAGTGGCGGTCAACGCGCTCGCCATGCTGCGCCTCAAGGGGCAGAAGGGGATGAACGCCCGCGTCATCGCGCTGCACCTGCTCGAAGATGTGCTCGGCTGGCTCTCGGTGCTGCTCGTCTCGGTGGTGCTTTTGTTCGTATCCGTGCCCATGCTCGATCCGCTGCTCGCCATTCTCATCACGCTCTACATCCTTACCGGCGTGGTGAAGAATCTCCGGTCGCTGGTGCCGGTGTTTCTGCAAGCCGTGCCGCACGACATCAGCCTCGACAAGGTGGTCTCGGAGATTCAGGCGACGCCGCACGTCAGCGGCGTGCACCACGCGCACCTCTGGTCGCTCGATGGCGAGCGCACGGTTTTCACCGCCCACCTCGAAATCGACTGCGATCTCGACCCCGCCGAGCACTCCAATATCAAGGAAGAAATCCGCGCCCTCGTCGCCCGCCACGGCATCTACCACTCCACCGTAGAACTCGAATACCCCGGCGAAGTGTGCCGCAACGAGCCGCCGAAAGGCGGGTAGGGGAAGGCGGTTCGCCGCTTCAAAGGAGGGCGGACATTCCTGTCCGCCATTCAATGGCGGGTTAGAAAACCCGCCCCACTTTTATTACTCCGGCAATAAAAAATCGCAAACGGCGCCGCTGTAAGATATTGGGCTAAAGCCCTGATTTATTTTGTGTTATCCGCATACCCCGGACTGAAGTCCGGGGCAATTGTTTAAGAGTTTTAATGGCCAGATTAATAATTAGATGAGTTGAATGAAACTGTAGGGGCAGCCCTCGCGGCTGCCCTTTCTTCGTATTTTTGCGTAATTTCCGTTTATACGAACGGCCTGTGAATTTCACCCCCTGAGCCATGCGAATTATCAAGGTGCTCATCGCCTCCCCCTCCGATGTCGGCGAGGAACGCAAGATTGCCGAAGAAGTTATAAGAGATTGGAACGTTCGCCACGATGGGAAAGAAGAGATCGTGCTTGAGGCGGTTCTGTGGGAATCGCATACTGCGCCTGATTCAAGCGATCGAACTCAAGGGATCATCAACAAAAAGATCGTCGATAAGTGTCATTGCGCTATCGGCATTTTCTGGACGAGATGCGGCACCGATACCGGCGTCGCTCCCGGCGGAGCGGTTGAAGAGGTGGAGCGAA
>JAAXXD010000061.1 GCA_013334655.1 Chlorobaculum sp.
AGCGCCTCGATCCGCGCCACAAGCTCGTCGGCAGAGGAGACCGTGAGGCGGCGTTCGAGTTCGTCGCGCAGCCGCGCCTCGCGGTCGGAGCGCTTGAGGTCGATGTCGCGCTTGCGATGCTCCAGCGAGGTCGCGGCGCTTTCGAGCCGCTCTCGCTCGCACTCGGGAAGCGAGGCCGCGACAAACGCAACTTCGTCCGCAAACCCTTTTCCGGCAAGCGCCGCGCCAAACTCCGCCTCGCGGCTGCCGACTTCCGTGCGCTCCTCTTCGACGCTTCGCCGCAGCTCCGCTATCGAGGTATCGAGTACGGCGAGCGCCTGCCGCGCAGCGCTGAGCGCTTCCGACGCGCTGGCGAGCTGGTCGCGCGACGCCTGCGCGAGGCGTTCGAGCCGCTCCTCCTCGGCATCGGGCGACTTCTCGCCGAACAGTTCGAGCCGCTCTTTTTTGACAACTTCCACCCCGGCGAATGCCGCCTCGACCTCCTCGCGCCGCGTGGCGAGATCGGCATCGAGCGCCGCGAGTTGCTCGATGAGATTGCGCAACGACGCCTCGCCGCTTTGCACGGACTGTTCGAGACTCCGGCCTCGCTCCTCCTCGCGCTGCCACGCATCGCGCCGCGCCTCCAGCCCGGCAACGAGCTGCTCACCAATCTCGCCATCCGCCGTGACGCCGTAAGGCTCGACGAGGCTGAGCAAGAGCTGACGCCGCTCGTCAAGCTCGCGCCGCGCCGCCTCGCGGTCGCGTTCGAGACGCGCGAGGTCGAGGCGGCTCGAACGCTGCCGCTCGGCGGCTTGTTCGAGACGGCGTTCGTCGTTCCGCGCAACGTCGGAGAGTTGCTGCAAACTCGATTCGTCATCGCGAATGCGCTGTTCGAGCGCGTCGAGCTGATCGATTCGCCCGGCAAGCTCGTCAACCTTGCGTCCACTCTCCGCGAGCGCTTCAAGGACGACCGGCTCGGCTTCACGCGCCGGAGCTTCGATTCCTGCTTTTTGAAGCAGCGCGAGGCACTGCCTGCCGGAAGATTCACGCATGGCGGATAGGTCGTCGCGGCGATGCTGCATCTGGGCGATCTCCGTCCGGCGCTCGGCGGCGAAAATTTCAAGTTGGCGGATTTCCTGCAAACGATCCTGCACGGCGAACCTGGCCGTGGTGAGCGCCGCTTCGTCGCTCTCCGGCAGCGCATTTTCTTCGACAAAGGGATGGCGCTCCGAGCCGCACAAGGGACACGGCTGACCGACGACAAGGCGGCGGCGCTCCTCTTCGAGGCTGCGCACCCGGTCGGCCATCCGCGCGAGCTTCTCCTGCGCCACCGCCTCGCGCTCCGCGTGCGCCAGCAACTCACGCGCATGTTCGAGCTTTCGGGATGCCTCGGCCTGCTTGCTTTCGAGCGCTTCGATGTCCGCGCCGAGTTCGGTGATTTTCGGCAGCAGCTCCTTGCCCGATTTGTAGAGCGCCACGATCTCTTCGAGCAGCCGTCGGCGCTCGCGCAGAAGATCGAGGTCGTCGCGAAGCGCCTTGAGCGTCGAACCGCCAAGTTGCGCGGTGAACGACGCCTTCCGCTCGTCGAGCGCCCGGCGGGCCTCGTCGAGAGCGGCTTGCGACGCTTTTGCCTCCAGCTCGATAGCCGCGCTCTCGTTCTGCAACCGCTCGATGGCTTGCTGGAGGGTGGCGATGCTGGACGCCGCAGTCCGCTCCCGCTCCGCCGCCGGGCGCAACTCCTCGAAGGCGTGGCGGATGCCCGACATCGCGCCGACGAGCGAACCGTCCGCGCGGTGCTCTTCCTGCCAGGCGCGAAGCCTTTGCAACTCGCGCCGCGCCGACTCGACGCCTGCCGAAGCCGCCGCGCGTTCAGCATCGAGCCGCCCGCGCCGCTCGTCGAGCGCGTCGGAGTCACGCTTTCGCCGCTCCGCCTCCTGCCGCTTGCTTTCGATGGCCGCGTCGAGCTGACGCGCCTGCGCGATGAGCGGCTTCGTCGTTGCGGCGCTCTCCTGAGCCGAAGCGAGTTCACGTTCGGCAGCTTCGTGCCGCGCCTCCGCCTCCATTTGCTGGCGTTCGGCCTCGGGACGCATCGCCTCTTTCGTGGCAAGCTCCTCGCTGTCACGCCGCAACTGCTCCCGTTTCAGCCTCAGCACGGCGTGCAGCGGCTCGACGGCGGCGGCATTTCGGGCAAGGCGGAGCCGCTCGGCGTCCGCCCGGAACGCCTCGCGCTCGGCGTCGAGCGCCTCTGCTTCACCGCCGATAGCCGCAAGCTCCTCTTCAAGCCGCGCGATCTCACGCAACCAGCGCAGCGCCGCCGAATCGCGATCGACTCCGGCGCTCAGTTCGCGCTCCTTTTCGATGCACCCCGCCCGCTCCGATTCGAGCGCTTGCCGCTCCTCGTCGCCAAGCAGGCGGATCCCCTCGCATTCGAGCTGGAGCCGTTCGAGCCGCGCCAGCTCGTCGCGCCGCCGCTCGTGCACTTTCATCGAGATGAGCGAGTAAATCTCCGTGCCGGTGATCTGTTCGAGCACGGGTGCGCGCTGGTCAGCATCGGCCTGCAGGAACGCCGCGAACGCGCCCTGGGCAAGCAGCATCGAGCGGGTGAAGCGGTCGAAATCCATGCCGGTTCGCGCCTCGACCTCTTGCAGCGTCTCCTGCAATTTTGTCTGGATGACCGTGCCGGTCAAGGTGTCGGAGATTTCGTGCTTCTGCGCCTGCAACTCGCCGCCGCGCTTGTGGCGGGAGCGGTGCTGGCTCCAGTGGACGCGATACGCGCCGGAGGCGGTCGCGAAGGTCACTTCGGCAAAGCAGTCTCCCGCGTGGCGCGACATAATTTCGTTGCTGCTTTTGGTGATCCGCCCCAGGCGCGGCGTCTGGCCGTAAAGCGCGAGGCAGATCGCGTCGAGAATGGTGCTCTTGCCCGAGCCGGTCGGGCCGGTGATGGCAAACAGCCCGTCCGACAGATATTCGGGCCGGGTGAAATCGATCTCCCACTCCCCTTGCAGCGAGTTGAGGTTGGCGAAACGGAGCTTCTGGATGATCATGATTTCGCCTCCTCAGACATTACGTCATCCTCGCGGATCGAGCGGAGCACCTCGCGGTAGCTCGCCATGAGGTCAGCTCGGAGATTTTCGTCGGTGTTGCTCGCTTCGAGGCAGCGGGTGAAGACCGCCTCGGGATCGAGCTGCTGGAGCGTTTCGTCCGACGCGGACTGGCGCAGCGACTGCTGAAAGGGACGATTGTTGCGGATGCGGCGGATTTCGAGCAGCGATCCCGCGACGGCCTCTTCCATCGCCTCCTGCACGGTCGCGGGCGCTTCGTCGCCGCGATAGTCGATTTCGAGCCACGCATCGCTGCCCGCCGACCGCAACGCGGCGATGGCGGCGCTCAGCTCGTCGAGGCTTCCTGCCAAGCGTTCGAGCGGCTGGAAGCAGGGAATCGCGATCTCCGCGACGCTCGGCGTGCGCCCCTCGAAATCGACCTGAAGCACCAGCTTCTGCTGCTTCGCCTCGCCGAATCCCATCGGGATGGGCGACCCGCAATAGCGCATATGTTCTTTCTTGTCAACCTTTTGCGGCACGTGCATGTGGCCAAGCGCCACGTAGTCGAACACGGGCGGAAAGGCCGCCGAGCAGATGAGCGAAAGCGCACCCGCGTAAATCTCGCGCACTCCATCCTCCTCGGTTGTGACACACCCCGCCGTGAAGAGATGGCCCATCGCGATCACCGGAATCCGCTCGCCGAGGCTCCTGCGGCGCTCCTCGGCAATCCGCGCGATTTCGGCGTAGTGCAGCGAAACGCCGTCGGAAAGCTTGCGAATCTTGTCATCGAGACTCTCCCCCGGCTCGACCGTGCGAATGTCGCGATCCCGCAGAAACGGCACCGCACACACAATCGCCTCGGGACTTCCCTGCCGGTCACGCAGCACACGCACCTCGTCCGCCGGATCGCCGGTCGCCGCGCCAAGCACATGCACGTCGAACGAGCGCAAGAGTTCCTTCGGCGCATCGAGAAAAGTCGGCGAGTCGTGATTCCCGCTGG
Organism: Chlorobaculum sp.; assembly: GCA_013334655.1. Taxonomy (GTDB): domain Bacteria; phylum Bacteroidota; class Chlorobiia; order Chlorobiales; family Chlorobiaceae; genus Chlorobaculum. The sequence continues at coordinate 4,021 of JAAXXD010000061.1, forward strand.
TGATAACGACGTGGCGGCACGGCGATCCCGGCGTCAGCGCGATGCGGTGCAGGAACTGGTAGTAGAGCTTCTGCGTGGCGTTGCCGGGCGTCGTGGTATCGAAAATATCGCCCGCGACCACCAGCACCTCGATGCCCCGCGACTCGACGGTTCCGGCCAGCCAGTCGAGAAACGCCTCGAACTCATGCAGTCGGCTCCGCCCGAACAGCGAGCGCCCGAGATGCCAGTCCGATGTATGAAGAATTCTCAATGGATAATGGAGAATTGATAATGGATAATGCAGGGAAAATCCCGTGAAGCGCCAAGTTCCAGCAGCCAACAGTTCCGTGCTTAGGATACGCCCTTAATGCAAAATTTTCAAAACGAGCCTATACTTTGTTTTGTAAAGTTCTTTATAGCAAAACGACAAAAACATCTCTTCCTGCAATTTTTGTCCACAACGTCAACGCAGTCCACTTCGTCCACCCCAGCCCCGCAGGGGCGAACACACAGGTTCGCCCCTACAGAAACGACCTCACCTTTCACGGGCAACCGTGCCAATCGCGGGCAGGCGCGAGGTCTGCCCCTACATTTCATTGTCAATGGTCAATTGTTCATTGTCCATTATCTCCAGCGGCAGCTTTTTTGAGACTTTTGCGCCCAAGCGTCGAATCTCTTCGGCTCTTCCGGCGAGGTTGCCACGGCCTTCGGTGAGGCGTTTCATGGCGAGGTCGAAACTTTCCGAAACGCCGCTAAGCTTGCGTCGGGCGTCGGTCATCGCTTCGGCGACGAGCACCACCTGGTCATAAATTCGGCCCGCCTTGTCGGCGATCAGTTCGGCGTTGCGGTTTTCGTTTTCGCGCCGCCAGATTTGGGCGATGAGGCGTAGCGTAATCATGAGCGTGGCCGGGCCGGTGACAACGACGTTCTTTCCGGCAAGTTCGTAGAAGAGCGACGGATCGGCCTGCATCGCCGCCTGGTAGGCCGGTTCGAGCGGGATGCACATGATGACGAAGTCGAGCGTGCGGTTGCCCCGGAGGGCGGCGTAGTCCTTGCGCTCCAGCTCGGCCACGTGCCGCCGCACCGACTGCACATGCTCCCGCAACGCCTCGCCACGGCGTGCTTCGCTCTCCTCGCCGCACCAGCGCTCGTAGGCTGTCAGCGACACCTTGGCATCGACGATCACCGCCTTTTCGCCCGGCAGATGCACCATGAAATCGGGCCGAACCAGCCGCCCGTCGTCGGTGCGGTCGCTCTCCTGCACGGTGTATTCGCGCCCCTTCACCAGCCCCGACGCCTCGAAGAGCCGTTCGACGATCAGCTCGCCCCAGTCGCCCTGCTTTTTGCTCTCGCCCTTGATGGCCCGCGCCAGGTTGTTAGCCTCGTCGCTCACCTGATGGTTCAGCTCCTGAAGCTGCCGCACCTGTTCGAGCAGCCGCGCCGACAGCTCCGTATCGCTCCGATGCACCTCATCGACACGCTGCCGGAACGAATCGAGCTGCAACCGGAACGGCTCCAGAAGCCCGTCGAGCCGCTGCCGGTGCTGCTCCGAAAGCGCCGCTCCCCGCTCCTCCACGATCCGGTTCGCCAGATTTTCGAGCGTCGCCTGCAACCGCGCCTCATCCGCCCGCCGCGCCTCGGATACGGACGCCCCCCGCTCCCGCTCATGCTCCACCTCTGCCACCAACCGCGCATTCTCCACCGAAAGCGCGTTCGACTCCCGCTGACTGCGCAGAAGCAGAAATCCGAGTGCGGCAATAAGAATGACGAGTAAGAGGATGACGAGGGTTGAGGTCATGGATGGTTCGGGGTAATGTGGATGATTATTGTTTGCCTTGCATTTTCAGCAAAAGCTTGTCGAGATTTCTTTGTACGATTTGGGTATGCGGATGATCAGCGCCAAGATATTTCTCAAATATCTCCCAAGCACGACGGAGTAGCGACTCTGCTTCTGCGTACTTGCGTTGATCTGAAAGAAGCAAGCTCAAACTGTTCAAGTTATATGCCACATCTGGATGGTCCAATCCAAGCTGCTTTTCTCTGATCTCAAGTGCTCTACGATACAGCGGATCCGCTTCGATATACTTGCCTTGAGATTGCAACAAAGACGCCAAGTTATTCAGGCTCGTCGCCACATAAGGATGATCCGGGACAAGCTGCTTTTCAAATATCTCCAACGCTCGACAAAACAACGGCTCCGCTTCGACATACTTGCTTTGAGCTTGCAACAACAACCCCAGATTGTTCAGACTTATCGCTACAGACGGATGATCTGCCCCAAGCTGCTTTTCCCATATCTCCAGTGAGCGCCGATACAGCGGCTCCGCCTCTTCATTCTTGCCTTGCATTCTTAACAATTCCCCAAGATTGTTCAGGCTCGTCGCGACATCAGGATGATCCGCCTCAAGCTGCTTTTCCTTTATTTGTAACGCACGACGATACAATAGCTCAGCGTCCCCAAGCTTTCCTTGAGTTTTCAGCAATACGCCCAGATTGTTCAGACTCACCACCACATCAGGATGATCCGGCCCAAGATGCTTTTCTCTTATTGCCATTGATCGATACAACAAATTTTCTGTCTCTTTATAAAATGCTCTGCCATAGTAATATCCTGCCAGACCATTCAGCAACAACGCTCGTGCTTCCCAAGCATCATCATGGTCATAGCTGGCCTCTTCAAGCAGTGCAAGCGCATGGGGTAACAACATTGCACACTCCGGCCAGCATGAGGGTTCGTCGTTTCCATCTTGCGGAAACTGTTCACTCAAAACCCCGAGCATCAACATTCGACATGCAGCAAGTTCATCATCACTCATCCCACTACGAACAACTGATTGCACCAAACGATGAACGGTGACAAATTTGTCATCGAGCATTATCAATGAATATGAACGCAACGCCTCAAGAGCATCGTCGATCACGAATTCATCGACAGATTGTTCTTCGCTCTCACCTTTTGCATAAACCGCCAACGCCCTGTCGAGCAGCGTCCGGGGAATGGCGTCGGGGGATACGATGCTGCATAACGATAACAAATCTTCGGCCAACGGAACCTTTCGAATCTCCTCGAAGGCCAGGCCCCACGTAGTCGCAACGGTTTTTTCGTATCCATCCGGCGCTTTCTCCCGATTCCAAAGTTCCGCTCTCCGGGTGTTGAACAGCGTCAGATAATCCGCAAAGCTTTTCTTCTTCGTATCGCAATAAGCCGCAGCCTGCTCAAGCGCGAGCGGCAGGTCGCCGAGCGCTTCGACAAGCGCATCAGCCCCCGCTTCATCCGTCCGCCCGGTTCGCTTCAAGAGAAACGCGACCGACTCGTTCCGCTCCCACACCTCGACCGGCAGCGGCGTGACGACGCTTTTCCAGTCGGGATTCCGGGAGGTGATCAGCACGTGGCCGCTGGCTGAGCGGGGCAGATAACTCTTTATGCTATCGGCATCTCGGGCGTTGTCGAAGATCAGGAGCCAGTTGCTGTTGCGCTCCAGCCAACTTGTCACGGCCTGAACGACCAGCGCCTGCCGGGCCTCCTCCTTCTCCGGCAGATTCAGCTCCAGCGCCAGAGCCGCATAATCGCTCGCCAGCGTCGAAGGCTCCTCCGAGCGAATCCACCAGATCACCTCGTACGACGCGCTGTGGCGATACGCATACTCGACGGCGAGCTGCGTCTTGCCAATCCCGCCCAGCCCGTACAACGCCTGCTGCGTCAGGGCAGTGTGGCGCTCATGCAGCATCGACTCGCGAAGCACGCTCAACACCTTCTCCCTGCCGGAAAAGTTCGGATTGCGATGCGGCAGATTGCAATGCTCGGGAATCGTGCCGGGAAAGCGAGGCTTTTTCTTCGCCCGGTTGAGATTGTACGCCGGTTTGCTTGCAGGCTTGAAGCGCGTATCGCGGCGGAGGCCATTCAACAGCACAGTCTCCGCCTGCTCCTCGTCGAGGCCGACCAGCGAGATATACGCCAGCCGCTTCATCACACCTTCGATCTCGTGCGGACGAACGATCACCGGAATGAGCAATCCTTTTTCACCGGTCGGATCGCTGTGCACAGCCGTTTCCCACTCCGGCACAGTGAACTTCGACTCAAAATACTCGGGCGAAACAACCGCGATGGTTCGGGCGCAACTCTTCGCGGCCTCGTCGATATTGCCGATCACGCTCTTGCCAGCCTGCCGCATATCCCACGCCTGAAACACCACCTCGTACCAGGCATCTTCAAGAATCCAGGCTATCCACGAGGCGATCTGTTCGTCAGCACCGGTATAACTGATGAAGAAATCCTTCCTTGCTTTATCCGCAGAATCCATGCGATTGACAAAATGGGGTTGCGCATACAGACTCACACTTTTCTGAAGATAGCCATTAGCGCTAAAATTACGGCGGATTATCGGGGGTTTTTGTGCGGGAAGGTTGAAAGAAGTGGGGGGAGTGGACGTGATGGCCTTGAGTTGATCGTCGATCTTTTCGCCCACACCCAGATTAGTGATGATGACCGAATCACGCAACAGACCGGCACAGAGATATTGCCCGTCCTCATCCGAAAGGGTGCTGTAGATCGTCCGGCGTGCTTCATCCCACTGCTTTTGCTGGCACATCAGATCGGTGTACATCCAGCATTTGTTTGGTTCGTCATCAATCCTGAAGGCTTGCTGATCGGCGGCGGCGGCGTTGTCAAGGACGGTCGTATCCAGCCCCAACAATGACCGATGGATTGCTCTCTTTCAGCCGCCAGAACTCGAAACTGCCAAAGAACCGTTCCATGGCATGGGACGACGCCAGTCGATCGGGACCAAGCAGCGTGGCGTAGCTGTCATCTGCCTTGAGCTGATCGAACCAGCGCACATGACGGCTCGATCCGTCCATGAAGAAGCTCAGTATCTGGACGAACAACTCGTTGATTTCAATACCTTTACGGTTTTTGCGCAAACTGCCGAACAAGCGCTCGATGTGTGGAAATAGCTCGATTCCGCGAAGATTACCTGCATAGAAACTTAAACCTGCTCTGCCGGTGAGCTTTTCATTGGTCGGAATAATTGCCTGAATTCCGGTTTTCTTTTTGTGCTGATTCCTTTTCCTTTGAGCCATGAAGCCCTACGCCTGTCGGGTGGTGTTGATTGCAAAGGTAATTATCGAGGTTACTCATTAATAAATAACACTTTATCACCTCGGTTGAGGGCTTTTTTTATGCCAAATCGCTCAGATCAGGAATATCTTATATCATTATTGAGTATTCGCTTGCTCACCGCAATTGCTTGCAAAAATTTACTCTTTATTTAATAATGAGTTATTGTCTTAAGTTTATCCGTATTCTTACAGGAATCGCTCAACTTGGGTTATTGTACCGATACTCGCCGCAACGTCAATCAGTCGTTGCCTCCTTCCTCTTTTGTCTCTTCCAAAGCGACACGAGTGCGCCGCCCACGCCGAGAAGAACGACCGTGCCTGGCTCGGGCACCGCGCCCGGAGGGTCAAAGTAATTGAATGATAGCACCTGCTCCGTCTGCGACGCCCAGCCGGTCGAGCCGGTAAAGCCAATCTCTGCGGCAGGAGCGTGGATAGCCGACTGCAAGCTGCCAATGTTGTATGACAGCATGGCCGAACCGGGTTTTGAGTTTGTCTGGCTGACGCTTACAGTCAAAAGGCTGCCATCGTAATCGACCCACGCATACCACGGTCCGTTGTTATTGAACTCCGGCCAGACATCGAACGTCGCCTCGCTGACCACCGAACCGTTGATATTGATGCCGATATGGTTGTTGCCCGGATCGCCAACCTCCGGGTTGTACCAGTTGTCGAACTCAATGCCGACGCTGTTTGGAATTCCGGCATATGAACCATTGCCGGTCGTGATCGTGCCGTACCCCAAACCGCCGCCATCGCCGCCAGAGGTCACGCTGGCAGGATTTTTGATGACAAACACAATGCCGTCAGCGCTTCCGCGTCCATAACCGGTATCGGAAAACTTGAAGCTGAACGATGAGGTGAAGTTCACGATCTCAACCGGCGAGGTGCTGTAAGCCGAGCCGATCTGGTAGGTCGGATCGCTTCGGCTGTTGTCCGTGAGCTGCAAAATCCCGTCCGGAAGTTTGATCGCCGAAGAGCCGACAGTAGGAACAATATCATCAAGGGTCAATGTGGTAACCGCTGGCACAGCGCTGGCCTGATTCGCGATGCCAAAGCATCCGAGTATAAACAGAGTAGATAGGAGTTGTTTTTTCATGCCTGCCTGGTTTTTGCGAACCGATTGCCTGTTGGATCATTGGCTTTATATACATTATTAATGAATTATTGAAAACATTTTACATATAAACTATATGCACCCATAATTAATACACCAGCCCACTCCGAGCGTTCACACAAGAAAAAGATGACGGTCTTTTGACGTATTTTCAACAAAACCGGCAGATGTATTTCAAAAGTCGGACGCTTTGTCGGGAAGGATTTTGATCGGCATCAATACAAGAGAAGAGCGAATGAGAAGGGAGATCGTTGCGTTTTTTTATCTCATCGGAAGTGACAAAGAGAGCTGTTACACAGGCTGCTTTGTGACTCTTCTATGAATTAACGGTAATAGAATTAATTAGTTATTTACCTGCTGAATGCTCGCTTTGCCGAATCGTCGGGAGCAGCGCATCGGCATGAATGGGTGTGCTGTCACGTCATCAACGTCAAAATCCGGCAGATCGAGATACCTGAGAGTCGCCAGGGATTTACAAGTCAATAGTGATCCATACAAATAATATATACGATTCACAAAACAAACGCCGCTCTTAGACATTTTTTTTATGAATTTTATAAAACTCCGTCGTCAAACTGGATGACAGCGATGTCGGATCGAGTTGAAGCCCGTTCGCTTTCTGCGAGATGATACCCGTCAAACCGCCTTCTCTCCCATGCTCATCAGCTGCCCTGGTGAACTGCCGTTTATAGATAGTAATAATCATACGATACTTCTATATGTATAAAGGATTCCCCCCTCCTGTTCTGTTTATTCATCTATACGCTTTCATGTCAAATCCAAAATTTCCGGCGAGCCATGTAAAAGTTTTAAGGCTTTCCGACACTCTGCCTTGCGCTTTTCCGTGAACCAGAAAAGCTGAATGGTGGTTATATACTATTCATATATCGCTTAGAAGCTCGTTCTCATCCCCGGAGTACCATGTTGTGACAAAACTGAACAACTGCACGTAAAATTCGGAGTGTATTTCCATGAAAACTGATCGATTCCTGCTCTTCAACGCGCTCACCGGGATTTTCTTCGGCCTGCTGTACCTGTGCTTTCCAGTGCAGGGACTGGCTGTTTTCGACCTTTCCACCGACGTGACCGGCCAGTACATGACCCGCTTTTTCGGCTCCGCCCTGACAGGCATAGGGTTTATCTGCCTTTACGAGAGGCAACGAGAGCCATCCGCGCTCAAGGGTCTCATGACAGCCTTGCTTATCGGGAACGTTTTCGGCCTGGTCGTAGCATTTTTCGCCCAGATGACCGGCAATCCGAACATGCTGTGTTGGAGCATCGTGCTTATCTACCTGCTGCTCGTTGCGGGATATATCTATTTCCTGTATTTCGCGCGGGACAATGCCGACTCGACCGGCTAGGGTTGTGCATATATGTAAAATCAGTCCCGGCCAGTAAAAAGTGAATAAAGCGAGACGCTTGGTTCACTCGCTTTTAGATTGAATGGGCATTGAACGACACAAAATCGCGATAGCTGCACAAGACAGCCCCCCCCCTATGCCATACAGGAGGTTTTTCTGTTGCCATTGCCCAAAGCGCCACAAAATCCCCCTCCACTGCCTACATTTCTCACAAACAATCCGTACATTTCCCGTAGTCCGCTTGACCCATCCCGTTAACTATCCGACGTGACGATATGATGATTCTGGAGTATGTCGAGGCGCTCGACAGGCAGTTCAAGACCGGGATTTCTACCGAGCATAGTTACCGCCCGTTGCTTCAGGGGTTGCTGGAGGAGCTGTTGCCGGGCGTCGAGGTGACCAACGAGCCGCAGCGGATCGATTGAGGCGCTCCCGATTTCATTCTGACCCGAAAAGCGATTCCGGTCGGCTATATCGAGGCGAAGGATATTGGCAAGCCGCTCGATGGGCGGCAGTTTAAAGAGCAGTTCGAACGCTACCGCACCTCGCTTCGGAACCTTATCATCACCGATTACCTGGAGTTCCGCCTCTTCCGCTGCTCGACCGCGCAGGCACGACTTATCCCGTCGCCGGAAACAATCTGGTTGAAAAGGTTCACTATCAGGACGGCAAAGTATTCATCAACGCAACGCAATACTTCGACGGCGTGCCGCAATCCGCCAGGGAATTCTACATCGGCGGCTACCAACCCGCCCAAAAATGGCTCAAAGACAGAAAAGGCCGAACGCTAAACTACGACGTTGCAAAACATTACCAACGAATGATCGTCTGCATCCAGATCGATTTGAAGAGGAATAAATAAATTATTTGACTAATATTTCGTATTTTTCATGTGATAGTTTTCTTTACTGTACCTTTAATAAAAATAAGTCATTTGATTATGTCTTCATTATTTGACCAAGTTAAAACCCTTGATGACATAAATGCCCTTATTGCAGATGGCATTCGAGAATCTGAAGTGCTTGAATATAAAACTGCAAGCACAGCTTTTACAGAAAGCGAAAAAAAAGAGTTGGTTAAGGATGTTACAGGTATGGCTAATTCGCTTGGTGGTCTTATTATTTACGGAGTTGCTACTGACCAAAAAGATAAAACACTTCCTGTTTCAATAGTGCCAATTGAATCAAAGAATATTGAAACCATTGATCGTGTATTAAACGCTCAGGTAAGACCAGAACTTAAAGAAATTAAAAAGCGGTTAATCCCTGAAATCAATCCTCAAATATTGCTTATTGACATACCAGAAAGTCAAGAGCCACCTCATCAAAATTTGTATGACCATAAGTATTATCGCCGTGCGGGAGTAGAGTGCCGCCCAATGGAGCATGATCTTGTTGCCTTAAAATTTGGTCGTAAATTATCTCCCATATTAGACTTAATTTTTACACCATTGAATTCTATAGAAAAATATCACGTTGATGATTCAGAATGGAAGTACACAAGTAGAGCGCGAGTTTTCGTCTCTAACTTGGGTAGAAGGCTGGCGAGAGATGTTACTGTTCTTTTAAAATTTCCTGATAAATCCTTCGTTTCCATAAATACTGGGTATGGCTCAAGACTTCAAAATATAAGCGATATCCAAGATGGATATGGTGCTCTTCAATATAACGGCAATAATAATGCATTTCATCCTGGAATGAACACAGTTTTAGGTGATATGACATTAGTTTTCTCAGCTAACGCCAAAGAAAAATTAGTAAATACACCTCTTTTTGAATGGACCATATTTGCAGATGAAATGGAAGCCAAGCAAGGATTTATAATGATAGATTCAATTGGATGGGCATTTCCTGATGATAAGTTTTAATTTACTTTTTTAAGAGTAACTAATAATTCTATCAACGACTACGATTTCCAAGATTTGATCAACCCTTCCTCACCCGCACAAATACTTGAGGCGCACCTCAATCTCCACCTCCTCGCTTTTCAACTCAAAACTGGCGCAGTCGAATGATGGCGGCCCGAGGAAAAAATGAGGATTGTTGGAGGTGCCGACGCCCTCTTTGGGGATGCCGAAGCAGTTCTTGTGCAACTCGCCACAGCAGCTTTCGTCGTGAATGACTGACACCGCGTATGTGCCGTACGGAACATCCTCAAAAACGTAGCGGTTCGACTCCCCTATCTCGTTCAGGCCGCCTTTGCGGTAAGCATGTTCCACCTCTCCGGGAAATCCAAGCTTGTTGTTGAACAGTGCGATGCCAAGATCACCGATGCAATTGTGCGCATCGAGCACTTTTACCACGATACGACCACTTTCGCTGGCCGGGGCTTCATCCGGGGATGCGGTGTCGGCAAATGGATTCATGGATAAGAAATTGGGCTAAAGCCCTTTTATATTTTGTTTTATCAATAAACCCCGGACTAAAGTCCGGGGCAATTG
>JAAXXD010000062.1 GCA_013334655.1 Chlorobaculum sp.
GAATGCCGCCGCCCACCGGGGAGACGACCACCTCTATCTCCTTGATATTCATGCCTTTGACGCCGCAGACCTCCTTGCCTTCGACCCAGTCGGTAAATTTGCCGTCGGCGCGAAGGGCGCGATAGTGGATTTCATAGCGCTTTGAGAGGCCGCCGGTCAGCTCGATCAGGAACTCCTGCAACGGCGACCCGTTGCCGCTCTGCGCGCCACAGAGCCTGCCCTCCTGAACCCAGTCAGGCTTGACGCTGCCGTCCGCGGAGGTCGCCCAGTACTGCATCGACAGGCCGGGCACCTTTTGGCCGAGAACGATTTTGAAGCCGCTGATGGCGATGCCGTCCGCTGATTTCACCGTTTCCACCTTCGCTTTCGGCAAAATGATCGGGCCGTCGTCGTTGCCCATCGGCTTTTCCCAGTACATCAGCACCAGCTCCCGCAGCTCGGGACTCAGCAGCTCGTAGGTGTAGCGGATTTTGTCGTACCGGATCACCTCCCACATGGCGGGGGACTTGATGGTGTCCTTCCACTTTTCCGGCTCGTTGGCGAGCGTCACGTCGCCGCCGACTGCCTGGAAGGCGATCTTTTCGTTCATGCTCTGGCTGCTCTCCTGCTTTTCCGACGACGAGCCGAAGGAGACGCTTCCCGATCCGCCGAATGCTCCGTATGACCCGGCGATGGCCGCCGAGGTGGTGCTCTTCAGCGTCTCGATTCTGGAGTTCTCCGCCTCCTCCTTGGTGTGCACGAAAAAGAGGCGACCGCCGAGCGTGACCTGACGGCCGATGATCTGGCCATATTTCTGAAACACCTTTGCCAGCGCCTCCTTGGGGTTGGCATCGGCCAGCGCTTTTTCGACCGCGCTCACGAATCGGGGCGACACAACGGTGCACTCGTCGAGATCCACCCTGACCCGGTCAAGATCGTACATGCCAACGATATAGAGCGTGCTTATCTTGCTCGACTGGGCCGTCTTGTAGCTTTTTTCGTGCGAGACCGACCCGCTCACCCACGGCGTCGAAACGCTTGCCGTGACCGAGGTGAAGCCTGCCGAAACCATGGTTGCCGACTTGGAGGTGTAGGTGATCTCGGTATTGATTTTCGCGGAGAGGTGCTCGCAGTTGAAGAACTCTCGCGACTCGGGAACCTTCCACCAGAGCGCGGGCGCGAAGCACTCCTGTGGCGTGCTCGATTCGCCCTCGAAGAAGCTTTCGAGATCGAGACCCATGAGCATGTCGCTGTTGATCGCCAGCGCCAGCCACTCTTCGTCGGTCATGGAAGCGGCGGAAACGACATCCTGACGTTTATCGGTTCCGGGGGCGAATCCCAGATCGGGCAGTTTGATGGAAACCCCGTCCATCCCTTTCAGGACTGGCGCGGAAAGATCCATCTCCATTCCTGGCTTGAGGGCAGGCGGCGGAAGCGGTTGAGGTTTCTGGAGTTCCTGGGTTCGGATTCGAACCAGGCGATCGATGACCCCTGGCTTTTCGCCCTGAAGCACGGTTCTGATCACATCGGGCACAAGGTCCGAGAGATCGTCATACCCGGCATCCAGAAACCGCTGGATGTAACTGGCGGCCTGATTTTTGCTCAGCCAGGCACCGGCAGTTGTTTGAGCCGGAGCCGCATTGAGCGGCGCTCCAGAGCCAGAAGTCTGCGATCCCGAAGCCTGAGTGCCCGTTACAGGTTTTGCTGTGGCGGATGATTCGGATGTCTGGGCCTCGGTGGCTTGTGGTGCTGAATCCTGTGCTTCTTTAACCGGAGTGGCAAGGGGGGGATTGCTCATAACATGTTATTTATTTCGTTATCAGATAAAACGCTACCTGAAAGAACACATCAGTCTCAAGAGAGTCATGCCAGGAGTGAACGGACGCAGCGCGTCAGTTGAAACCGCATGAGCAGGGATGAAAAAAGGGGAGGGGCGTGTTGTCTCGCTGTTGGCATCAGCGAGACGATCTCGGGATTCTCAATCATGAACGAATTGTTGGCGTATAAATCTGACCGGTCAGGAAGCAATGCCAGGCATTCGTATGTGCCATCAGAGTCGTAAGGATTGAGTGTTTGAGAGCATGTCGGGTGAGCGGGATCAATCTGGTTGCAAAGAGAAAATATGTATGCGGCACATTCCATCGCACAGCGAGAAGTAACTGTTCCACATGTCGAGGAAATCGCCTATCTGATTAAAATAGAGTAATTTATTGATTCTGCAAGTTTATTCGTCCCGAGGCGGTGACTTGGAGAAGAGTTGGGAGGGGGAAATGCTGACTGTAACAAAATCTATATCTTCTATCTTATTTAATCTCTCTGGGTAAATTCCCCGAAGCTTGTTTCGGGAAAGCCGAGTTAAACGATGATTTCATACCCCGTAGCTTGCTGCGGGGTAGTTGATCAGCAGAATTCAGTGCGGATTACTAATAAGGGTGAGGCGGAGTAAGAGGAGCGCCGTTCGACGGACGGTTCATGAGTGGCTGCTCAGATTCGCATAGCTGTCCGAAATGTCCTGCTTGTTGTTTTGTCGCAAAGAACTCAACAAAGCAAAGCAGGATATATTTTTTTTTAAATTTTGTCCTTGAAGCGTATTCGTCATAACAGTAAACAAAAGCTAAGGATCAGATTTTCACAGGGAATTGATGGTTTTGCCGCCAGAGATTACTATTTTGCTTAGAAGGGAGCTGAGTTATTCGGGGATTATAAGAGCGCGGTAGGATTTGACGGTGTGGAGCAACAAACGGAGCGGAGACGCGGGATGAGAGAGAAGGTGATTCAGCAATTATAAAACGTAGATGGGACTTGGATGTAACGCAGAATTTTTCATAAAACTTGTTAGATACAAGCCCAATGGAAAATAGTATACCAGTCTTTACTGTGGATGGTGTTTTGCCTTCAGGAGTACATAGGTGCTCAGGAGAACAGTTTTTAGATCGTTTTTGTGAGGGTGATAATGTTCGGGAGGCATATTACAAAGCTCTTACTGATATATTTGACTTTGCAAGAAATAGAAAAGCTAAATATGTATTTGTTGGGGGGTCTTTTATAACTGATAAGAAAATTCCCTCGGATATTGATATTGTTATTGTTTTTCCAAAAAAGGAGTTAATTCCCACAAAAGGAGAACGCTTACTTATAGAAGGGAAGAGAGCTGATATAATGTTTTGCTCAGAAGATGAGCCGTCAATTGTTGATGCTTTTATTTATTTATTTTCACATGGTCGATATGGCTATGAAGTAGGGATTATTCAAGTTGATCTATTAGGTTATGATTGTATTTGGGAAATTCGTCATATGCCTGAAGATGAACAACTTGAAATAGTTAAGCGGGTTTATTTTGATAGAGAGTTGTTTGATCTTGATGAACCTCAAGGTGTTTTAGTAACTGTTCATGGTCTACTGACAAATGCTTCATGGAATAGCGAGGTGATACCTATATTTAGTAGTCAAGGATGGGTCGTAGCACCTTTTGATTACGGCTACAAAACCCCTACTCTTCTTTTTAATGATGGCGAACGAAAAAAAGTGTTAAATGATTTTAGAGAATGGATTTATGATATTCAAAAAACCTACTGCTCTGGGGGAAGCAATATCTCTGTAATTGCACATTCTTTTGGTACATATATTATTGGAGCATATCTAAATGGGTTTTCAGATATATCACCAGTTACCTTTGATTGTATAATTTTAACCGGGAGCATTCTTTCAGAAAATTATGATTGGAATTCATGTATAGGTAAAAAAGTTGGTAGGGTTAGAAATGAGATGGCTCCGAATGATCAGTGGGTCAAATGGATGCCTAAGAATAAATGGATGGGTTTGGATTCGCTATTTGGTCGATCTGGGGTTGACGGTTTTAAGGAGCATGGGAAAATATTGACAGAGTGCAGTAATTCTATTTATGATCACAATAATGTGATTCGAAAAGATGTTATTAATCAAATGTGGCTGCCATACCTAAACGCCAATAAAGGAGCAATGCTCCGTGAGTACATTCAAATGTCAAAGAAAATAATATAGTGCCATTATATTATCTTATAAATTAATAGATCATATTCATTGAGATGAAATAAGCATTAATTGTGGATAATGTTTATTATCTTGTAAAGATTGATCTCCCGTGTTTTGATAATAATTCGGATTGACTGGATAGTCTTGGCTATAAGGTGTTTCCTGAAGAAATGGAAAGCGATGAGTATATTGTTTTTCATGGAACTGCTTTCAATAATTTACAATCAATTCTTGAAAAGGGGTTCTTGATCCCTAAGGAAGGGATTCTTAATTCAGTATCATTTGCAAAAAATAATAGTGCTTCTATGGGATACGCTTGTGATAAGAGAAGTGTATTGTCGCCAAAAGGAGTTGTTATAGCTATAAAAATTAAGGACTTACAGGCGAAGAATATAAGAATCGAGTCTTCTCATGTGCATATTTTTGGTGATAAAGGTTGTTATGTGACACCTGAAATCGGGGGTTATAGTATTTATGCGTACTGCATTGTGCCTGCAAGTTATAGGTATCATTGATTTAGAATGAGAATATGAGAATGAGTGGTTTAATGAACAGATGGGCTTATGGTAAATGATTAACTGTATGACATCATCTTTTCGCTAAAGATCGATTAATGTCAAGTAGCTTATAAAGAAGCAATGCTATGTCAAAGCTAGTGAGGTATCGTAATCTCTAAACGTTGCATTATCTTATGGTTTGAATTGAAGAACTGACTTGGATTAACCTTAAAAAAAAGATCGGCTTCGACCAAATACACTCACCGCTATTTATATCATTTTCTGAAATAAAAATATTCTATTTTATATAAAAAATCAACGGCGATTAATATAAGATTACATCATCACCGTAGATAGATCGGTTATAAACATACATCAACGGTAATCCCTCGAAACTTCAATTGCTCAATGCCTTGCCGAAAAACGCTCTTCGCGAGGTTTGTTTCATTCACCCTCACGCCGCCACCCACTGCACGGCGCTGTCAACACTTTCAAACAGGTCGATTTTGCGCGTTCCGGTTTTTTCTTCGTTGCTGAACAGGCCGGTGATGGCGCTGTTCATGCCGTTTTGCAGCACGATGGCCACTTTGTTTTTTCTTTTGCCCGGCTTGTCGAGTTCGCCAATGATTGGAATCACCGATGAAATGGTCGAAAGCGGAAGGCTTGCTTCGTCGTTTTGCCGGAAAATCCAGATGCGGTTCTTGCGCTCGTATCCGGGCAGCGCAGCAATCCGCAGGAACGCTTCGAGAATTTTGGAAAAGCTGACGCCGCCGTTGAACGTCACCGTGATATAGGTCTCTTCGTTGATGATGGTGTACATAGTTGTCATCCGTTCGCCGTTGTGAGTTGTTCGATGGAGGTCGTCGTGATCGACCAACCGCTCCGGTAGTATTTGATCAAATAACATGCCAAACGGTAAGATTTGTGTCCTCAGCACAATTTTTCGTCCGTAAATCCTTATCAAAAAGTCAGTTACAAAAGTTATCCCGATCATCATCGCCAGATCGATGCGGCCTTGAAAAGCTACATTCTCGTTGGTATGTCGTTCAATGCTGAGGAAAAAGACATTATGGTGGGAAAAACGAGGTCATCAGGGCTAATGCGGGAGGCGTCAAAATAAAAAAAGGGCGCACACACCGGTACGCCCCTACAGTTTGTTGTCTTCACTCAGAACATCACCGCCGAGGCTTTGGCGGCATGGGCGAGGAAGCGCTCCATCCACTCGGGACCAGAGTGCTTTTCGGCGAGCGCCACGGCGATGTGCCTGGGTTCGACGCCCATCTCGCGGTTGCGTCCGAGGCCCTGCACGCATGAGGGGCAGTTGGTGAGAATCGTCGCTGTCTCCGTGCCGTGCATCGACTCCTTCAGCGCTTCGCGCTTGCGATGCAGCATCGAGTCGGTGATGTCCGGTCTGGACAGCGCCAGCGAGCCTGCCTCCGAGCAGCAGTGTGGTACGTCGGTCACCTTGCCGAAGCCTCCGACGTCGCGCAAGAGGTCGCACGCCTTGCCCTTGAGCGAGTCGTGGCACGGGGCGTGGTAGAGGCTCTCCGACGATCCGCCGTCAACCCGCAACCCTTTTTCGTAAGCGTATCGCGACACATCGACGATCCGGTTGCCGAACAGCTTCGGCGCATCCATGTTTTCGAGTCCCTCCATGCAGGTGCCGCACGAAATGACGCAGGCGTCGAAATCGAGATAGGAGAACATCTCGCGAATCTGGCTGAACATCACCGTGTTGCGCAGCACGATCGAGGCGTACTCCTCCTCTTTGGCGTTGACGTTCAGCGGAAAGCCGCAGCAGAGGAAGGGCGGCGGAAGCACCACGCGCGTGCCGGTTTCAAGCAGGATGTGGATCGAGGCCATCGAGATGGTCGAGTGCAGCCGCTCCGAGCCGCAGCCGGGGAAGTAGAAGACTGTCGAGGTCGCTTCCTTGCCCGCCGGTTCGAAGACGAGTACCTGATCGTTTTCGCAGGCCGGAAGTACGTCGCGCAGTGTTTTATCCGGTACCGGCGGCACGGGCGAGCGCAACAGGCGCAACGGCGGTATCACATTCTGCGCCTCCTGGGAGGCCTGGAGCGGGGCGGTCAGCTTCGTGCCAGCTCGTTGCGCCGCGCCGCCCATCCGCAACACCGCGTTACGGAACACCTTGTTGTAGAAGGGCGAGCGGTTGGCCAGGTAGTTCAGCGTCATCTTGGTGATGAGCGGCGAATTTTTGAGACCGCGCGCCGCGAGGATCTCCCGTTCGAGAATCGACACCTCGCCCGAATCGATGTCCACCGGGCAGGGCTTGAGGCACTTGTGGCAGATGGTGCAGTGATCGGCGACCTCCTCCAGCCATTGCAGCAGCTCGAAGGCGGTCGAGCGCTCGCGCTGGGCGTCGTAGAGCAGCGCCTCGATGAGCGAACCGATGGCGAGGTTCTTATTGCGCGGGTGATAGAACATGCCCCGCGCCGGGTAGTAGACGCAGCAATCGGGCTTGCACTTGCCGCAGCGGATGCAGTAGTCCACCTTTTTCGAGAGCGCTTCGAGCTTGCCGCGCTTGAGGATGTGCGCCTCAAGTTCCAGCAGGTTGAACGACGGCGTGAAGATGTGGTTCAGCGCTTCGTAATCCTCCAGCTTGCCGGGGTTCATGATCCCTTTGGGATCGACCTCGCGGCGATAAGCGCTTAGCTCGTCGATGCGAGCCTTGTCCATATACTTCAGCTTGGTTACGCCAATGCCGTGTTCGCCGGAAACCACGCCGCCAAGCGAAATCACCTTTTCCATCACCATGTCAATGACGTGATCGGCCCGTTCGAGCATTGGCCGGTCGTTCGAGAGCACCGGCACGTTGACGTGCACGTTACCGTCACCGGCGTGCATGTGCGTGGCCAGAACGATGCGCCGGTCGCGCACGTGCTTGTAAGCCGCCTCGATGGCGTCGAGCGTTTTCGGATAGCCGCGGAAGAGCTGGTTCAGCTCCGCGCGGAACTCCTGCAAGAGCGTCAGCGAACGCAACAGCAGCGGATCGGCGGCTTCGAGGCGGTTGCGGATCAGGTCGCAGAGGCCGAGGCCCGCCGGAATCTTCGCCTCGAATGGCGAGAGGCTTTCGGGATTGCTGCTCTTGTGCAGCATTGCCTCGATCCGCTCGACGTACTTCAACTGCGCGTAGCGCTCCTCCTCTACGTTCAGGTCGTCGATGAAACGGGCGAAGACGGCGAGCTGCTCGATGGGGATGACGATATCCTCGTTCAGCTTGAAGGCGTTGGTGCGGCGGGCAATTGCGCCGAGCTTTTTGCGATCCTGCCAGAACTGAACGCTCTCCGCCTGGTCGCGAGCCACGAACATCAGCGTGTTCGGATGCTTTTCGAGCAGCACGCGAACGCGCTCCACCCCCGCCTCGACCTCCTCCTCCGTGTGACCGGCGATGTCGATCAGCAGCACCGCTTTCGGCGTCTGCGGGCGGGTGGCTTTCACCTTGTAGTCGATGGCGCGGATGTACTCGTCATCGAAGTGCTCCAGCGCGAGGAGCGTTTCGTGATCGACGTTCTGGTACGGGAACGCCTTCGAAAGCTCGACGATCACGCGGCTTGCCTCGTCCATATCGGGGCCAAAAAACTCCAGGCAGAGGGTGCGCTTCTCTTCGTACTTGGGGTAGAGCACGAAGAGCGCCGAGGTGACGACGCCGTCGGTGCCCTCCTTCTGTAAACCCGGCACGCCACCGAGCGCCTTGTTGGTGATGTCCTTCCACAGCCCCTGCTTGCGGATTTCGGTGCCGCGCAAGGCGATGCGTTTGAGCGGCGCGCCGTGCTGGTCGAGCACTTCGTAGGTCACGATATCCTCGGGCAGAATCTTGCGCAACTGATGGTCGGTGCGCCGCACAGTCCACAATTGCGCGCCAGGCATGGCGATCTTCCACTCCAGCAGATTGTCGATGCAGGTACCCCAGCGCACGGCCATCTTGCCGCCCGCGTTCTCTGCGATGTTGCCGCCGATGGTGCAGGCCCACTCGCTGGTCGGGTCGGTGGCGAAGACGAGGCCGTGCTCGTCGGCGTGGTGCATGGCCGCTTCGGTGATGACCCCCGCCTCGACCTCGATCACGCTGCCCGTCACCGTGTGGCCATCCTTCAGATGAAACGTCCGTTCGGTGATGCCGCGCACGCGGTTCAGCTTCTCGGTGTTGATGATGACGCAATCCGAACGCAGCGGTACCGCGCCGCCGGTGAGTCCGGTGCCCGCGCCGCGAGGAATCACGCGCAGCCCGAGCCTGGCGATAGCGCCGATGAGCGGCGCGACCTGCGCCTCGTCGTCCGGCGTCACCACGGCCACCGGCAGATACAAGCGCCAGTCGGTGGCGTCGGTAGCGTGGGCTACAATCGAAAAAGGATCGAACAGCACGTTTTTAGCGCCGACGATGGGGGCAAGTTCTTTTTTGATTTTGCGCCGGGATTCAGGCAACTGCTCGATCTCGGCGCGAAACTTCTCGAGCTTGGCGTGCAGGGTTTCGACAATTGCAAGCACTCTCGGCTCGCCGTTGGCAGAGGCATGGATGGTCTCCATGTCCTTGCGGGCGTGCTCGAAAATGCGGTTCCGGCGCTTCTCGGACGAGATCAGCTCCTGAAACAGATAGGGATTGCGGCCATGAATGAGAATATCACCGAAGAGCTGCATCAAGAGGCGAGCCGAGCGCCCGGTGACGCGCAGGTCGCGCAACTCCTCGATCTGCCGGACAACCTCTTCTCCCAGAATGAACGAAATCGCCTGCCGGTCGCTCGCAGAGGTGTAGTTATAAGGTATCTCGCGCCAAGCGGCAGGAACCGTCCGCGCGGGGTCAATTGCTTTATTGACAGTCATAGGTATTCAGTACTCACGAAAAATATTCAAGCTCCGTCCAGGCGATGCCCGGAAGGAAGCCACGATAAACAAAGACGATAATAATTCCGAACTCTTGCGCTTTTCCGCCTGGCCCAGCCAGCGCCGCCAACCCGGCCCGCAAGCGTTTCTTCAGCCAGTAAGGCCATGCAAGGGAATAGCTTGTACAACAATATAACGAAACTCATCGTAACTCGTTGACACCCCTTTTCCAACCCCTGCGTCCACGGTCACGACAAAGCAGAGCAGATGCAGGCGTCAAGCTATTTATCAGCCATAAAAACACTTAACCAACCTCGCCCCGAGAACATTCCCCTGGCTGGATTTTTCCTGTTACCCGTCCCCGATCGCGCATAACCGATTTTACTGCTTGTAAATAGCGTATCAAATCAGTATATAGCATGATGCTGATGTACGTGGCATATTGTTGAGGTCATACCCTGAAAACCCCATTCTGACATCGGGAATTCTCTTTATGAACCACGCTTCTCAAAATCGACAGGTTGTTGTTGCACCGTCCGACCGAAAGGAGGTTCGCGCTGATGGATAATCCTTTTTTCGACCATCCGATTCTCAATTCGCCGTACGACTATCCGAAGCGTCACTGGGAACTCGACTCTTCCGGCCAGCCGACGCAGTGCGTCATCGAAACACGCCGCCGGGCTGAGTTCATCACGCCGATTCCCAAGCCGAAGAAGCGCCGGGCCGAGGAGCAGCAGGAGATTGTGTTCGACGAGGGGAGCGGTTTGTCCACCGAATCCCAGCAGTACGATCCGACCTCGATGATCAACGCGGTTCGCGCCGAGGTCGATAAGTGGCGTCAGTTGCCCAACCCGTCGAGCTGGCAGGTGACGCCCGAAACTGCGCGACTGCTCAGGCACTGGCGGCATCACGACTTCAGCGGCATTCGTCCATTCTTTTGCCAGCTCGAAGCGGTCGAAACCGCGATCTGGCTCACCGAGGTTGCGCCTCACGCGGGCAAGAGCGGACGGCGCTTTCTCGACCACCTCGAAAACGCCAGCCACAACGCCAATCCGGAGATTCTCCGCCTGGCGCTCAAGCTCGCCACCGGCGCGGGCAAAACCACCGTCATGGCCATGCTCATCGCCTGGCAGGCGGTCAACGCCGCTCGCCGTCCGCAAAGCCGCAAGTTCACCCGAGGCTTCCTCATCGTCACTCCCGGCCTGACCATCCGCGACCGGTTGCGCGTGCTTTTGCCCAACGACTCCGAAAGCTACTACAAGCATCGCGAGCTGGTGCCCGGCGACATGATCGGCGACATCGAACGGGCGAAAATCGTCATCACCAACTACCACGCCTTCCGGCTTCGCGAGCGGCTCGACCTCTCGAAAGGGAACCGCGCGCTCCTGCAGGGACGCGGTGCTCCGTTGCAGACGCTCGAAACCGAGGGGCAGATGGTTCAGCGCGTCATGGGCGAATTGATGGGGATGAAAAACGTCATGGTGATCAACGACGAGGCGCATCACTGCTACCGCGAAAAGCCGGGCAACAAGGAGACTGGCGAACTCAAGGGTGACGAGCGGAAAGAGGCCGAGGAGAACAACGAGGCGGCGCGTGTCTGGATCACCGGCATCGAAACCGTCAAGCGCAAGCTCGGCGTCAATTGGGTGATCGACCTCTCGGCCACGCCGTTTTTCCTGAGTGGCTCCGGCTATGCCGAGGGGACGCTCTTTCCGTGGACGATGAGCGACTTCTCGCTGATGGACGCCATCGAGTGCGGCATCGTCAAGCTGCCCCGCGTGCCCGTGGCCGACAACATTCCCGGCGGCGACATGCCCAAGTTCCGCGAACTCTGGAAGCATATCGGCAAGAAAATGCCGAAGAAGAGCCGCAGCAAGTCCAACGCCTACGACCCGCTCAGCATCCCGGTGGAGTTGCAGACCGCCCTCGAAGCGCTCTACGGCCACTACCGCCAGACCTTCGATCTCTGGCAGCAGCGGAGCAGAGATGTGCCGCCCTGCTTCATCATCGTCTGCAACAACACCTCGACATCAAAGCTGGTCTATGACTACGTCTCCGGTTTCCGGCGCGACGGCGAGGACGGTTCGGCGGAGTTCCACAACGGCAGGCTCGAACTCTTCCGTAACTTCGACGCCGACGGCACGCCGCTGCCGCATCCGCGAACGCTGCTCATCGACAGCAAGCAGCTCGAATCGGGCGATGCGCTCGACAGGAGCTTCCGCGAGGTGGCCGGGCCGGAGATCGAGCAGTTTCGCCGCGAGATTGTCGAGCGCACCGGCGACCGCCGCCAGGCCGAGAATCTCACCGATCAGGAGCTTCTGCGCGAGGTGATGAACACCGTTGGCAAGCCGGGGCGGCTTGGCCAGTCGATCCGTTGCGTGGTGTCGGTCGCCATGCTCACCGAGGGGTGGGACGCCAGCACCGTCACCCACGTGCTCGGCGTGCGGGCGTTCGGCACGCAGCTTCTCTGCGAGCAGGTGATCGGACGCGCTCTGCGGCGTCAATCCTACGAGCTGAACGAAGAGGGGCTGTTCGAGACCGAATACGCCGACGTGCTCGGCATTCCGTTCGATTTCACGGCGAAACCGGTTGTCACTCCGCCTCAGCCCCCGCGTGAAACCGTACATGTCCGGGCGGTGCGACCCGAGCGTGATGATCTCGAAATCACCTTTCCGAACCTCTCCGGCTACCGGGTCGAACTGCCGGAGGAAAAACTTACCGCCGCTTTCAACGACGAATCGGTGCTCGAACTGACGCCCGATCTCGTTGGCCCGTCGATCACGCGGAACTCCGGCATCATCGGCGAGGCGATCGACCTCAGCCTCGACCATCTCGGCTCCGTCCGCCGCTCGACGCTGCTCTTCCATCTGACCCACCGTCTGCTCTTCACCAAGTGGCGCGATCCGAACGAAGCGCCGAGGCTTCACCTCTTTGGCCAGCTCAAGCGCATCACCAAAGAGTGGCTCGACGCCTGCCTTGTCTGCAAGGGCGGCACCTACCCGGCGCAGCTCATGTATCAGGAGCTTGCCGACATGGCCTGCAACCGGATCACCGCTGCCATCACGCGGGCCGAAATTGGCAAGCGCCCGATCAGGGCGATGCTCGATCCGTACAATCCGTCGGGATCGACGCGCTACGTCAGCTTCAACACCTCGAAGCGTAGTCGCTGGGAGACCGACGCCCGCAAATGTCACGTCAACTGGGTGATTCTCGACAGCGACTGGGAAGCCGAGTTCTGCCGGGTGGCCGAATCGCACCCGAAGGTGATGGCTTACGTCAAGAACCATAACATTGGCCTCGAAGTCCCGTACCGCTACGGCTCCGAAATGCGCCGCTACCTGCCGGACTTTATCGTACTCGTTGACGACGGTCACGGCAGCAATGACCCGCTGCGCCTCGTCGTCGAAGTCAAGGGCTACCGCCGCGAAGACGCCAAAGAGAAGCGCTCGACGATGGAGACCTACTGGATTCCGGCGGTCAATAACCTCGGCACCTTCGGTCGCTGGGCCTTCGCCGAACTCACCCAGCCCTACACCTTCGAGATCGACATGGGCAAACAGATCGAGGAGACGTTTGGCGCGATGATTGAAGAGGTTGCGACAGCAACTTCAGCGGGAGCGAGCCGTCATGCCTGATTTGCCACTGAACATCTTCATCAGCAGCGTTCAGAAAGAGTTCGCTGCCGAGCGAACAGCGCTGAAGGAGTACTTGCGGGGCGATGCGCTCATGCGCCGGTTTTTCGAATGCTTCCTGTTCGAGGAGCAGCCCGCCGCCGATCAGCGGGCAGATCAGTGCTATCTCGACGAGGTGGATCGTTGCGACATCTATATCGGTCTGTTCGGCAATGAGTATGGATGGGACGGCGCTGACGGTCTTTCGCCAACGCATCACGAATTCAATCGGGCCACCGAAAAGGGCAAGACTCGCCTGATCTACGTCAAGGGAGCCGATGACAGCGTTCGGCATCCGAAAATGCGTACGTTGATCGACGATGCTGCCGCAACGCTCATCCGGCGTCGGTTCAACTCTGCCGAAGAGCTTGTCGCCGCCGTGTATGCGAGTCTCGTCAGGATTCTCGAAGATTTGGAACTGCTTCGTTTCGCGCCGTTCGACGCGACTTTTTGCCGGAACGCGACGCTTGACGACCTCGACGAGGAGCGGATCACCCGCTTTCTCGGGCTTGCCCGCCGGGGTCGGAGTTTTCCGTTGCCAGAAAATACGAAGCCGCATGAGGTGCTTGTTCACCTCAACCTGCTCGACAGGGAGCGCCCGACCAATGCGGCTGTACTGTTGTTCGGCAAAAAGCCGCAACGCTTTCTGATCACCTCCGAGGTGAAATGCGCCCATTTCCACGGTTTCGAAGTGGAAAAGCCCATTCCTTCGTATCAGGTGTACAAAGGCACGGTTTTCGATCTTGTCGATCAGGCCAAGGATTTCGTGCTTTCCAAAATCGATCTCTGGGTAGGCACACGCGCTGAAAGCACCCAGGTGCCGACCAAATACGAGATTCCGCAGGAGGTGGTGGCCGAAGCGATTGTCAACGCCGTCGTGCATCGCGACTACACCAGCAAAGCGAGCGTACAGGTCATGCTTTTCA
>JAAXXD010000063.1 GCA_013334655.1 Chlorobaculum sp.
AGGACTGGATGGCGCAGATCGTCGAGCTGCGGCAGGGGATGGAGATGGATCGCGACGAGTTCCTGCAAAAGCTGGTCAGCCTGCACTACTTCCGGGATGACGTCGATCTTTCGCCGGGGCGCTTCCGGGTGCGCGGCGACGTGATCGACCTGGTGCCGGGCCACGAGGAGCTGGCGTTGCGCGTCGAGTTTTTTGGCAGCGAGATCGACTCCATCCAGACCTTCAATCCCCAAACCGGGGAGATCATCGGCCAGGACGAGTACGCCTTCATCTACCCGGCGCGGCAGTTCGTGGCCGACCGGGAGAAGCTGGAGGTTGCGATGCTCGCAATCGAGAACGAGCTGGCCGGGAGGCTGAATACCCTCCGCGCCGAGGAGAAGCTGGTCGAGGCGCAGCGGCTCGAAGAGCGCACCCGCTACGATCTGGAGATGATGAAGGAGCTGGGCTACTGCTCCGGCATCGAGAACTACTCCCGCCACATCGCCGGACGCAAGCCGGGCGAGCGCCCGTGGTGTCTGCTCGACTACTTCCCGGACGATTTCCTCGTGGTGGCGGACGAGTCGCACGTCACCCTGCCGCAGATTCGCGGCATGTACGGCGGCGACCGCTCGCGCAAAACGGTGCTCGTCGAGCATGGCTTCCGGCTCCCTTCGGCGCTCGACAACCGCCCGCTGCGCTTCGAGGAGTTCGAAGAGATGGTGCCGCAGGTGATCTGCGTCTCGGCCACCCCCGCACAGCACGAGCTGATGCGCTCCGGCGGCGTGGTGGTCGAGCAGCTCGTGCGCCCGACCGGCCTGCTTGACCCGCAGATCGAGGTGCATCCGGTCGCCGGGCAGATCGACCACCTGCTCGCACGCCTCCGTGAGCGGATGGCCAAGGGGCAGAAGTCGCTCGTCATGACGCTCACCAAGCGCATGGCCGAAGATCTGCACGCCTATTTTCGCAAGGTCGGCCTGCGCTCGCAGTACCTGCACTCCGAGATCAAGAGCCTCGAACGGATGCAGATTCTGCGCGAACTCCGCGCGGGCGACATCGAGGTACTGGTTGGGGTCAACCTGCTGCGCGAAGGACTCGACCTGCCGGAGGTGGCGCTGGTGGCGATTCTCGACGCCGACAAGGAGGGGTTCCTGCGCGACGCCAAGTCGCTCATGCAGATCGCCGGACGCGCAGCGCGAAACCTCGAAGGACTGGTGCTCTTCTACGCCGACAAGATCACCGACTCGATGCGCGAGGTGCTCGACGAAACCGACCGTCGCCGCCGCATCCAGCAGGAGTACAATGAAAAGCACGGCATCGTGCCACGTTCCATCATCAAATCGGTCGATCAGGTGCTCAACACCACCAGCGTTGCCGACGCCGAAGAGCGCTACCGCCGCAAGCGCCTCGGCCTGCAGAAGCGCCCCGAGCTTGAGTTGCAGGGGTTGCTCAAGAGCATGAGCCGCGAGGATGTGGTGCTTATGGTGGCGGAGATGAACGTCGAAATGCAGAGGGCCGCCGTGGAGACCGATTACGAAAAAGCCGCCTATCTGCGTGACGAAATTCTCATGCTTCAGGAGCGAATCGAGCAGATGACGGAGTAATTTCTATTGCCTAATTCCGGCGATTTCATATATAATATTAAGATACCAAAACAGGCGACCAGGGCGCTTCTCAATCGGACAACCGGATCATGCTGGCCCAGATAGAACAGGAACATTACTCCAAACTGCACGAAATTCTGCGGCTTTGCCGGTTGAATCTCAAGAATTACGATGAATCGCTCATCCAGCGGGCGTTCTACATGTGCTATCGGGCGCATGACGGCGAAAAGCGTGCTTCCGGCGAACCCTTTTTCTACCATCCGGTCGAGGTAGCCAAGCTCCTCGTGACTGAACTGCCGCTCGATGGCGTTTCGGTCGCAGCGGCATTGCTGCACGACGTTATCGAAGACAGCGGATACACCTACGAGGATATTGCCGCCGAACTCGGCACCGAGGTGGCTGAAATCGTCGAAGGGCTGACCAAGATCTCAGGCATCATGATCAACCGGGAGACCACCGAGGCCGAAGGGTTTCGCAAGATGCTGCTTTCTATGGTCAAGGATATTCGCGTGATCCTGATCAAGTTCTGCGACCGCCTGCACAACATGCGCACCCTCGACTCGCTGCCGGAGCACCGCCGCGTGCGCATGGCGCTCGAAACGCGCGACATCTACGCCCCGCTCGCTCACCGGTTCGGTCTCGGTAAAATGAAGGTCGATCTGGAGAACCTCGCTCTGATGTATATCGACCCCGAGATGTACGACTACCTGCTCAAGAAGGTGCGTCTCAGCAGGAACGAGCGCATCGCCTACCTGAACAAGATGATCGAGCCGATCAAGGCGGATCTCGTCAAGCAGGGATTCAGCGTCGAATTGCAGGGACGCGCCAAGCATCTCTATTCGATCTACAACAAGATGCGGTTGAAGAACAAGGAGTTCGACGATATCCACGACCTCTACGGCATTCGCGTCATCATCGATACAGACAGGCTTTCGGATTGTTTTGCCGTTTACGGCTACATTACGCAGCAGTTTCCTCCGATACCGCAACACTTCAAGGACTACATCTCCATCCCGAAGCATAACGGCTATCAGTCCCTCCACTCGGCGATCATCGGCCCGCGAGGATACGTCATCGAATTGCAGATCAGAACACGCCGGATGCACGAATTCGCTGAGCTTGGCGTCGCGGCGCACTGGCGCTACAAGGAGAAAATTTCGAAGGACGACGCGGCGGTCGACTCCTTCCTCAAATGGGCGCGGGAGCTGATCAAGGACGCTGATTCAGCCTCGGCTTTCATGGAGGGATTCAAGTTAAACCTCTACCACGACGAGATTTACGTATTCACGCCAAAGGGCGACATGAAGATTCTGCCCGCCGGAGCCACCCCCATCGACTTCGCCTACGCGATCCACTCCGAAATCGGCAACGGCTGCATCGGCGCGAAGGTCAATGGCAAGATCGTGCGGCTGAACGCCGAACTGAGGTCGGGCGACCGCGTCGAGGTGATTACGTCAAAGAGCCAGAAGCCGAAGGCGGACTGGCTGAAGATCGTCATCACGCATCGCGCCAAGCTCAAGATCAGGGCGGCCATCAACGAGGAACGCCGCCAGGAGATCGAGAAGGGGCGCAGCATATGGGAGAAGATGCTCTCCGGCACCAAGAAGCTCCTGTCCGCCAACGACGCCATCCAGGCCATTCGCCAGCACGGCATCAAAACGCCTGCCGATCTCTTCAGCGCGCTCGCCAACCAGGAGATCAGCAGCGAGGAGGTGATGGAGAGCATCAGCCGACCGCACAGGCCGGGCGAAACCCAGGAAAGCGCCCTGCAAGGCAAGGCCACGCACAAGGAGTTCGCCGAAATCGCCCGCGAAGTGCAGGAGCGCCCGAATCAGGGAAAGGACGAGGTGATCATCTCGGGCTTGAACAATATTGCCTACGCTTACGCCAAGTGCTGTAATCCTGTGCCGGGCGACGACATCATTGGTTTTGTCACGACTGAGGGATCGGTCAAGATTCACCGCAAAAACTGCGTCAACGTCACCAACGAGAACCTTGTCAAGAGCGAGCGGATCGTCTCGGTCGCCTGGAACCGCAAGGTGGACACGGAGTTCCTCGCCGGCATCCGCATCATCGGCGAAGACAAGATCGGCATGACCAACCAGATCACCGGCGTCATCTCCCGATTCGACACCAACATCCGAACCATAGCCCTGAACGCCAAAGACGGCATCTTCACCTGCAACCTGACGATCTTCGTGAGAAACACCGACAAGCTGACTACGCTGATGGACAAACTGCGAAGAGTGCAGGGAGTGTTCACGGTTGAAAGGCTGTCGGCATAGAGAATAATGGATAGTTGACAATGGATAATTCAGGTTTGATTTGTAGGGGGCAGCCGTCGTTCGATCTCAGACCAAGAAAACTCAATACTCGATTATTTCTTAAAGCTATTAATTAATTGTGGTGGCTTGTTTTCTATTAAATAGAAAATCTTTTTAACATAAGGAGGGTTAAAATGTTATGGGATGTTAGGAAGAATCAGAAAATCAATTATATCCCTCATAAGAAGAAATATGAGTTGTGGATTTCTCGATTGACTCAAAATGAGGTTTAGAGCATAAAGATAGAAATTTTGAAAAGGATAGATGGTGATAAAATTACAACTGCGGGTTGGATACCAGGATCAGATTGGCGGGGTACGCCATTTCAGGTAATATATGAGAAGTCGTGTCAATTTAGCCATGATGAAGCTGCGAAGTGTTTTGGCTTAATGGTGTGGGTCACAATCTCAGAACATCCAGATTATTGGGCATTTGGTAAATATGAATTAAATGATATACCGATTCAGAGTATGACATATTTTAAAGTTTATCCTATTTAATAGTCTTTCTCGGATATCCTGCTGTAATAGAAATAAATTAAATATTTTTGTTTCATTGCAGGTATAATTTATATTGATTGTTGCTTTTTTTGAACAGGTTTTTTATTTCTGATTTATATCTTATAGCTATTGTTCTTGAGGTGGATATCGTGATCAAATTATTACGTTGGCTTGTTATCACAGTGCTAAGTAAAAAGAATACAAAACGAGAGGTTGAGTGTATGACGTTGTTGATATTATAGATCGAAAAGCCGCTTGTTCTTTTATTGCTCCGGCCATTAAATATCGCAAAGTGATTTCGGAGA
Source organism: Chlorobaculum sp. (assembly GCA_013334655.1). GTDB lineage: Bacteria > Bacteroidota > Chlorobiia > Chlorobiales > Chlorobiaceae > Chlorobaculum. The sequence goes on from JAAXXD010000063.1 coordinate 4,710, forward strand.
GTGCTTTGTCATTCAGAATGAAGAGAAGCGAAATGAAGAGTCTATCTTATTGCATAATTATGGAGCGTATTTTATTGTTTAAATATTATTGATAAACTTGAGTTCTGTGTGGTCTGAAATTGAGGGTTATTGGATTGTTGTATTGGTGTTAAAGTATTAATTATCGGGCACATAAGGAGATTAGCCATGACCGCGAAAAAGGAAATTATACAGGCGGTTGAGACGCTTCCTGATAACGCTACGACAGAGGAGGCGATGGAGCTGCTCCTTATCATTGCAAAAGTCGAAAAAGGACTCAAGCAGGCGGTCAACGGGGAAACTGCCTCGCATATGGTGGTCAGAGGGCAGATATCCAAATGGCTGAAGTGAGGTGGAGTCCGCTGGGTTCTGATAATTTGAATGCGATGACGACATTCAACGCTTCAAAATCTTCCGGGTACGCCAGGCATATTATTTACGTCGATATTTCTCTCTGATTTTCCCGTATCACAGATGGAATAGTGTCAAATCATGTAATCTTGCCATGCGGGAAATGCTTTTCGGGTACTATTGCTCTGTATATAGGATCAATGATTATCTCATAGAGCTTCTTAAGGTATAGAATAAATCTCGACGTCTCCATCCGCCTGGTTTTACCAGTAAATACTGTAAAAGAACCTTACATTCAACCATTTTCAGGGTGTTTTGGGCTTCGAGCTCATTTTTCCCCTTGCAAGTGCCTCGGAAAAAATCGTAACATGCGATCATGCGAAATAAATAAAATACCACTACGATGATTCCTTCATTCTGGTTTCGCTGGCTTCAGGTCGCTACAATCGGTATTATACTCTATGGCGCGGGTTTGATCGTGATGCCCGGACTTACACTGGATTTTTTCAGTCTTATATTCTTTGGCAAAACCGGTGGATTTCAGGCGCAGTATCCGACGGCCATCGACTACATCAGGTTTATTCATGGTGATCTTGGTTCCATAATTTTCGGCTGGGGCGTCACCTGCTACATGATTCTGAACGGGCCGTTCCGGCGGGTCGAGCCTGGTGGATGGGAAATGCTTGCTTTGCCGTTGGCGGCATGGTTTGTTACGGCTTCCGCTCATTCTGTTTACACCGGATACTGGCAGAATATCATTTTCAACATAGTGTTTTTGTCGCTCTACACTATCCCTTTAGCCGCGACACGAAAGTATTTCAATAAAAAAAGCTGATGCACCTATTGCGGGTATGCGGAATTTGTGAAATTCCGTTATGTCACTGCTACGCGACCTCAAGGATCGGTGGATGCAGTCTCCGAAACTCTGTATTGGCTACGGAGCGCTGGGGTTCTGGAAATTGCTCGGCCAAGTCTATCCGGCTGCCGAGCGCCAACGGTGCTGGGTGCACAAGACCGCCAATGTGCTGGAAAAGATTCCGAAAACCGTCCAGTCGAGCGTCAAGTCTCTGATCCACGACATCTACCGGGCCGAGACCGAAACAGATGCCCGGAAAGCCTGCGAGCGCTTTTAGGTACGCCACCAAACCCAGTATCCGAAAGCTGTCGAGGCGCTCTGATGAAGGATGAGTCAAACCTGTTCACCTTTTACCATTATCCGGCAGAGCACTGGCAGCACATCCGCAGCACCAACACGATCGATTCAGCGTTCGCCACGGTTCGACGCCGCACTGCCAAGACCCGTGGTCAAGGGAGCATGGCAACGACGCTGGCCATGGTGTTACAACTTTTGGCAATTGCTTACCGCCTGAAGTCCGTTCCCTGGTCACTCCGTGAGAGTGGTTTTACGCTGTAGTTCGAGGCGATAATCATGGAAATGGCCAGGTCGATGCCGGTCAAGGCAATCGCAGCAATCGTCGGTGAGCACGATACCCGCATCTGGCGTATTATTCATCACTACGTCGAACGGGGCTCTCAACCAGAAGGACTACTCAGCCGTCACCACGGTGGGCGTCGATGAAACATCAAGCAAGCACGGCCACAACTATGTGACGCTGTTTGCTGACCTTGCGACCTCGAAAGTGCTGTTTGTCACCGAGGGTAAAGATGCCTCGACCGTTCAGCGATTCAGAGATGAACTTGCTGAGCATCAGGGCAATCCGGCATCTATCACCAAATTCTGCAGCGATATGTCACCGGCGTTCATCAAAGGGGTGTGCGAGAACTTTGCCAATGCCCAACTTACCTTCGACAAATTTCATGTCATGCAGATTATCAACAATGCCGTAGATGAAGTGCGACGCGAAGAGTAAAAAGAGCGAGCGGAACTGATCTGAAGCCGTTACATTTGGCTGAAAAACCAGCAAAGCCTGACGGCGTCGCAACGTAACCTCCTTACTGAACTATCATTAGCATTAGCCAAACTGAATCTGAAAACAGCTCGTGTATACCGGATGCGTCTGTCATTTCAGGATTTTTTCAATCAGCCGGTAGCATTGGCAGAGCCGTACCTGAAGAAGTGGTATTTCTGGGCAACCCACAGCCGGGTCGAGCCAATGAAAGAGGCGGCTTCCACCATCAAAAAGCACTGGTCAGGCATTGTGCGATGGTTCACTTCCTGAATCAGCAACGGTACGCTCGAAGGCATCAACAACTTCGTCCAGGCAGCAAATGCACGGGCGTGGGGATATCGCACGAACAAGAATCTCATCAGCATGATCTACCTCATCAGCGGCAAAATCAATCTCGCTCTACCCACTTGAAACAGCGAGGAGCTTACAATATAATATTCGATATGTACTATATCCGTAAAAAAATGATAATCATGGTCATTATCCATAGGTGAGGTTACGTTATCGCATAAGTTCAAACAAAATCAGATAAAGGTGTTCGATCATAATTCAACCGTTACGCGAATATCCCCTTCATCGGCACAATGGGCAGTGGAGTCTGCCTCAACGACTCCTTCGCGGCTATGGCGTTGGCGGCTTGCCTGCCGGTGAAGACTGCGGCTTCCATCAGGAAGACCGGGGCGTTAGTGCGAACCCAGTCGCCCGCGAGGTAGAGATTCGCGTATGGAGTCTCGACGCCGGGCCTTGTGGCGTGGTCGCCGGGGGCCCAGCGGGTGAAGTTGGATTGCATCATGAAGATTTCGTGCCGGATCGTCGCCTGGCGGGTTTCCGGGAACATGGCGTGCAGCTCGCGCAGCATCGTTTCGCGAATCTCCGGCTCTGGGCGGATGTCCTGCGGCGCGACGGCGTAGGCGTGCAGCTCCGCAACGCAGCCGCCGGTACGCTTCGCCCAGGCGATGAAGGGCTGCTGGAAGCTCGAATAGAAGGTGATCGAGTCGGTGTAGGTGTAGCCCGAGACAGTGTAAAACGGGAATTTCGCTGACGGCACTGGCCGGTCGAGCCAGACGCGCCACACGACGTACGGATCGGCCTCGCCGAGCGCGGCGACGCGACTGGCGAAAGCGCGGTTATCGGGCTGGCTGCCCGCGATCAGCTCGCGTGCGCCGCGAACGTCCGACGCCACCACGCAGTAGTCGCACGGCAGCTCCTCGTCGGCGACGACCACCGGCGATGAGGTTGACAAAGGCTGCTCGACGACGAGCATCTCGCCCGCTTCCTTCACGTTCAGTTTCGCGAGCGGCGCTTTCGGCGGGCCGCTGACCGGCACGCCGTCGATGTCGTAATGACCGGCGTGGCAGGGACAGTAGAGGCCCTCCGTGCCTGCCTCAGGCCCGACCGGGCAACCCATGTGGGTGCAGCGGGCGTCGAAAGCGACCCAACCCGAATCACGTCGCGATACTACGACAGGAATACCTCCCTCCGCCATGTGCTGCATCCAGCCCGATTCGGGCAGGTCGTTCTTCGGAATCGTCGCCACCACCGCGCCGTCCGCGCCGCCCGTACCCGCGAGACGCACCGCTGCGACCCGGCCGTTCTGCATCGTGAGGTTCCGCGCTTTCTGCCCCTTGATCACCCGCACCCCCATCGCTTTCAGCTTGCGCTCCAGCGGATCGATCAGCGCAGTCATGCAGTCGCGCGTGGTGATACGGAACGACAATCCTTCCGGGCTGCCCATGAAATAGAAGTGAAAATAGCGCATCGCCTCAGCAGCGGAGAGCACCTCCATGCGGTTCATCGTGGCGTCGGAAAACGGGTGCAGCACCGTGTCGATGAAGGCCGGAAGCACCTCGCCCCGGCGGCAGTAGGTCATGAAGTCGATCTTGTCCCACTCCTTGAAGGTGCGGTCGAAATCGTAGCGGAACATGCCGATCACCGGCCACAGACCGGGATAATCCTTCAGGAACGACGCGATGTCGAGGCTTCTCGATTGCTCGACCACCGACAAGATATTGAGTGGAAAAAGCTTAGGCGTCTGGCCGAACACCTCTACCTGTTTGTCGCTGAAGATCACCGGATAGCCGGGCGAGGCGGTGAACATCTCGCTGCCGACTCCCGCCGAGGCGAACATCTCGTTCAGGTTGTAGTACTGGTCAAAAAAGCCGTGAAAGCCGTGCTCCACCGGAAAACGCTCGCCAAGCGCATCGATTTGCCAGCCGGTCAGCTTGCCGCCAAGTGACGGAGATGACTCGACCAGCGTCACCTCGAAGTTCCGCCGGGCCAGTTCAAGCGCCGAGCTGATGCCCGCCAGGCCACCGCCAATCACGACGGCCTTTTTCGGCGATGGCAGCTTCTCGGGCAGCTCGTCGTTGTTCTTGCCAGAGGTGTCGAAAAGCGCCTTGCGCGGCTGATAATAGCCGACAAGACCGGCGGTTGCGGCGGTCAATGCGCCCACCCCGATTCCGGCGCGTTTGAGGAATTGCTGGAAAAACTCGCGTCGCTGCATGAAGGATTTAGTGGCGTTTCAGAGGTTGCGGAACAACTACGTGAAGCTGACTTGTATATTTAAGCATAAATGCAGGTTATCGCAACGATCCCAAATCGATATGTCTGAAAAGCGGCTGACACTGAAAGAAACGATCCGACGAAAAGCCCTCGATCTCGGTTTTTGCGCCGTCGGCTTCGCCGCCGCACGTTCGCTCCCGAAGGCGATGGAGGAGTATAGGCAAATGCTTGCCGAGGGGAGGCATGGCGAGATGGCGTATCTCGAAACCGGCCTCGAAGCGCGAAATGATCCATCGATGCTGCTTCCCGGCGTCAAAACCGTGCTTTCCGTCGCGCTGCCGTGGCCCGCGCCCGCAAAACCCGGCGCGATCTCGGGTTACGCCCTCTTGCCGGACTATCACCGCATTGTCGGCAATCTGCTGATGGAGCTGCTCGACTTCATCCGCTCGATCTGCGGGACAACGGTCAACGGACGAGCCTGCGTGGACAGCTTGCCGGTGCTCGAAAAAGCGTGGGCCGAAGCTGCCGGAGTCGGTCGTACAGGCAAGAACACGCTGCTCATCGTACCCGGCCACGGCTCGCGCGTCTTCCTCGGCGAACTGCTGCTCGACATCGAGCTCGAAGCCGACGAACCGCTCGATTGGGATCCCTGCCGCGACTGCACAGCCTGTCTGGACACCTGCCCCACCGAAGCGCTCGCTGCGCCCGGCAAACTCGACGCCACGCGCTGCATCTCCTATCTGACGATAGAGCTGAAACGCGACTTCACGGACGCAGAGGCTTCAGCGACGGACGGTTGTCTCTACGGCTGCGACCGCTGCCTCGACGCCTGCCCCCACAACGCTTCCGCATCCGGCGCGACCTGTCCCGGCTTCGACCCCAAACCGGAACTCGCCAATCTGACAGCCAGCGAAATTCTGGAGTTGACCGGCTCGCTGTTCCGCAAACTCTTTGCCGGAAGCCCGATCATGCACCTCGGCCTACGTCGCCTGAAGCGGAACGCAAGGGCGGTGCTGGCAAAAACGAACAAAACATAAATCTCGTTTTATCCTTGCAGTCCTTTATGTCCCTGAAGTCCTTGCATTTCAAAAAAAACAAACCTTAATCCATGGAAACGACCACCATCCTCTGGCTTGCCTCCGCGCTGATGCTTGTCGCCGGTTTCGCGGGGCTTATGGTGCCCGCCCTGCCAGGGGTGCTGCTTATCTTTGCCGGTCTGGTTTTCGCCGCCTGGGCGGAAGAATTCGTCTATGTCGGCTGGGGCACAATCACCATTCTCGCCGTGCTCGCCGTGTCAGCCTATGTCGTTGATTTCCTTGCCGGACTGCTGGGGGCAAAACGTTTCGGCGCGGGCAAATACGGTGTCATGGGGGCATCGATCGGCATGGCGATCGGTCTTGTCTTCGGATTGCCGGGAATCATCGTCGGCCCGTTCATCGGTGCTGTCCTCGGTGAACTCTACGCCAACAAAGACCTCCAATCCGCCAGCGCCGCCGGTATCGGAGTCTGGATCGGGATGGCTATCGGTATCGCTGCCCGCATCGCCTTGGCGTTTGTCATGGTCGGGGTGTTCCTGCTGGCGCGGTTTTTGTGAAGAGAGGGGTATGGGGTGATAATAATCGATGTACTATTTGTATATAAAAGTTGTCTTTAAAAACGCAATGTTCCGAAAGCGTTCGGGTGTCTGATTTCTACTTGCCATCCGCCCTCAAGACAAGCCGCTCATGAAACATTTTTGAGACGGTATTGATGTTTCAAGACGCTATCAGCATTATCTGGAAATTGTAGACATCCATTCGCATACAGTGAGCAACATATTTGTAGGTACATATCTCAATTGCCCATTGAATTCTTGAAGGCTATATTTTGTAGGTTCGTCGCCGAGATCGTAACGAACTAAAAGGCGTAATTGATCGATATATGAATCATGCATATTATCCTTTGTGGATGATATATCAGCTGCTTCAAGCAGCTCTTTGCTTTCGATATTTTTGTGAATTATTCTCTCTATGAGCTGCGGTTTTATAACCTTAAGATAACAAACAAAAGCTATGATGAGTTGATACTCGAAGCCCAGGTCTTTTAACAATCCCATATTATAAGTCATTGCAAGATAAGACAGTATGCGTTCTATCTGCCTGCATGACAAGCTTTTGAGTCTGGAAAGATCATTGAGAAGCTTTTGGGCGACCTCATCAAAATAGATTTCGCCATCCTCCAGCATCTGCTTCAATAAATAATCGATATATTGAGAACTTTGATGATAATGACCTGACTTTGTAGGCAGATTGAGCCATAAGTTGATAAACTTCTGAAGGTACTGGACGGCGCAAACTCCCGAGCCACAACGAGACTTGATTGTTTCTTCAAGAGAAACCCTGTTGAGAACGAGCAAAAATACTATTCCAGGCACCGAAAACAAATGCTTGATTTGCTCCAGTAAATCAAGCGCAAACTCTGGACGACACCGATCCAATTCATCGATAATAAATACAATCGGTGCGCCATTTCCATAATCCTGAGCAAATGTTTTCAGGTAAGCGCGAAAACTGTTAATTGCCAACTTGTCTTTTTTTGCGTTTTCCAGTTTATCGGCAATGATCGAATCCACCTGATCCGCAAGAAGGTCAGATATATTGTGTTCCATGGAATCGACGGAGGAGCCATTCTTGAAGCCGCAGGATGATGTCGTTCGTGTACCTATTTTGGTCGCTCCCCGGGCGAGAGATTTGGCGACCCCCATGGCTTTCTCTTTGAATACCGTCTTTTTTTCTTCATCCTCATCGATTATCATTTCGTATAACTCACCTGCAAGCGCCAAAAATGGGTCTTTTTGGTGAACATTTGCAAAAGCATCGAAATAAAGGCTTCTTATGGGATTTTGAGCATTTTGTCCGATATGCCCCTGCCACATTTTTATGAAGCTGCTTTTTCCCTCTCCCCATTGCGAGTCGAGGGCCAATACAAAACCATCTTTGCAGGATCTGACTAAATTCGCAAGTCTTTCGCCAAACTGCTTTCTTTGAAAAATGTCGGCGTGTACAGAAAACCCCTCGTTATGGGCTATGGCAGGTTCAGGAATATATATTTTCATCAGGTATTAGATCATGAATGAGGAGTAAAAATGTATAATCATATATAAAATACAGTGCTATACCGAACAGAGATTCAACTGATGACCTGCTTCTTATCTTACGTCATAATTGAGGCCAATGAAGCAGTATGAAGTATATTAATTAAGTTAATACTTCATCCCGACAATCAAAACCACATGCGCCACAAAAATTTCACAGAATAGATACGCTTATATTTCACTCGGCAAGGCCGTTTCAAGGAACAGTTACAGTACGTCTTTCAGAATGAAGCGTTTTTTCACCTCCTCATTCTTATCCTGAAAACTACTGCTTTGTTTGATTATAAAAAAACAAACATAGGCTTCAAACTGCTTTTTACGTCATATATTTGACGTATATAAAAAAAAGAGATAAAATGATGTTTTTTATCAATAATAGATCATCCGACTAAAAAAAATCGCTATACCTATACTAAACCGTTACTTTATACGTAATTTATGCAACAAGCACAGTCACTTGTATATGTGCATATATCGACAATATTTCCTGTGCTGCTGCATTGCATGAACTCATCTCGCAATTACCATGCATCTCGACTCAGGCAAAACCACCATCAACTGTACGACCTGCCAGCGGCACCTGCTTCGTGAGGCATATCAGAAGGATGGAAAGGAAGGAATCGCACCATTGCCAGCTTGTCACACTGTTCGGCTGCCGACAATTAAGGTGATCAGACTCGCCTTGCGGCACAAGCACGATCTGGCAAGTCTGGTCAGCATCGATGACGTGGCGCTGCAAGCGGGACTCGCGTAGGCGTCGTCCATGCGCTGAAGCAGTTGGTCGATCGGTTTGGCTGAGCCGCTCGCCAGGCAGCGAACGGCAGGGATGGCTGGCAATGTGGAAGGTGATGATTCGGTTGATCGGCCAAGGGGGGCGTATCACGGGGCGTACGCTGTGCTGGGGGAACCTAAATTCACGAAAGTTAATAACTATGCCGTGCTCTTGTCAAGAATCGGAATGTCGAGAGCGAGTTATTTTCAAAAGTTGTGTTTGAAGGCATAGCCGAATGATCGGCGGCAAGTGCGACCTTGAGGAAAAACACAGGGAGCACAGCAGATGTTGACAGAAACCTCATCGATACTCGAACTTCTCGGCAAAGGGGCAGGCCTTGAAGCATGGAGCCGTATCGGCAGATCAAGACCGCTGATGGCAAAGCTGCCGTGCTCAGAAACGGTTATCTGCCCGAACAAACCATCATCTCGACAGTCGGCCCACTGACGGTGAAGGTGCCTCGAAACCGTTCGTTGGTGCCGTCCATCAAACCTTTT